>JAFGRA010000420.1 GCA_016935415.1 Anaerolineales bacterium | reverse complement strand
CCGCTCTGGCTGCGGGTGAAGGGCTGCTCGTTTTCATGGGGGTGCAGCAGCAGGCGCGTGAAAGGCGAGTCTGGGTCGGGCTTGACTACGGTACCATCTGGCAGCACCACATCCCAGCCGTCAGCGTAATCCTCCCAACCGCTGTCGGGATGTTCGACTGTCACGGCAAACGACCAGGTGCCGTCCGCGGCCTGGGTCGCCCGGACGAAGAGTACATCGGCGTTGGCCTGTCCGGTCAGCGCTTCCTCTGATTCGGGCTCGGTGGGCGGGGTTGTCTCGGTTGGGACAGGTGCTTCAGTCTGCGTGGGCGTGGGGGCGGTTTCTGTTGCCGGGATGGGGATAGGTTCGACCGCTGGTGGCTCAGCTTGTGGTGTCGGGGAGGCCGTTGCGCAGCCAACCAGTAAAAATGTAGCCCCAAGCAATATTGCTGCGTAAGTTTTCATGATCCTTCCTGTGTTCGGATAAGTTCGATCAAATAATCATGGCCGAAGAATGGCTTGAATGTGATGCCCAGCGCCTCGTAAACCTGCGGCGGGATACCGATGTCTCCCAGTAAGAGATTGCCCGCGGTCGGGTTTTTGAGGCCAGTCTTGGGTAGTGCCAGGGTTAAGGTAGATTGGGGCATTATGTATGCACCTGGCGTCTCGCCGGTAGTGGCGTCCATCCCGGAGGGTAAATCCAGGGAGAGAATCGCGGTGGCATGGTGGTTGGCAAGTTCGATCAGTTCGGCGGCGCGGCCGCGCGGCGCGGCTCGCAAGCTATAGCCGATCAGGGCATCGATGACGAGGTCGGCGCTTTGGATGGCGGTTATTGTATCTGGCGATGAAATCGGAGTAAGCCCTGCTTGCTGCAAGATCTTCCATTGCTGTGCGGCCGCGCCTTGTAGCTCATTTGCGGACTTATTCAGGATCAGGTTGACAGGGTACCCACGATTGTACAAATGCCGAGCGCAGCATATCCCGCCGCCACCGTTGCCGCCCGATCCGGCCAGGATGGTGATGACGGTATCTTGTTTACTGGAAAGCATTCCAATGGCGCAAGCCGCGAGGTCGCGACCGGCGTTTTCCATCATTTGCAGCAAACCCAGACCGAAACCTTCAACGGCAATGCGGTCGACCTCCCGCATTTGCGCTTCGTCAACGGTAGGAATTAACTGTCCGGTTTTGGTCTGGAACACACTTTGATCCTGGAGAAGGATTGCCTACTTTCTTTGTTGTGATAATCCATAGCGGGCAGCACCGATCAAGGCGACTTTAGGGTTCAGGATGATGTGAACGGGAATCTTACTGGTCAGGTCGCGGAAGCGGCCTTTGTTGTTGAAGGCTTGTTTGAAAGTGTCGCTTTCCAAAGCCGAGATGATGCGGGGCGGGATGCCCCCACCCAGGTACACGCCGCTGGTTGCCAGCACTTTCAAAGCCAGGTTCCCCGCTTCCGCGCCCAGGATAGAGACGAACAGATCCAGCGTTTTCTTACAAATCTCGCAGGAGCGATCAGGGTGCAGGGCGGTGTTGACGATTATCGGGGTGCGATCCTCGGCCTGAGCAAGTTCCTGTGCCAGCCATTCCGGTTCTTCAGCATGGCTGCAATCGCGCAGGAAATTGTAGATATTGGGAATGCCGATCCCGGAGCACACGTGCTCGTAGCTGACGTGCTCGAAGGTTTCCATCAGATAGGTGAGCAGTTCGACTTGCAAGTTATTGACCGGCCCGAAATCGGTGTGCCCTCCCTCGGAGGGAAAGGCCCGGTAAGCGCCGTCGACATAGGTCAGGTAGCCTTCGCCTAGTCCGGTGCCCGGGGCGATCACGGCGATGGCGCCGTCATCATCCGCTTTGCGGTCGATCAGCGTATGCAGGTCGTCACGGTCCAGGATCGGGATCGAGTAAGCGATCGATTCTAAGTCGTTCAGGAGCCACAGGTGGTCGAGGCCCAGCGCGCTGCGCAGATCGTGGACAACCACAATCCAGGGCAGGTTGGTGACTTCCACGCGCCCGTCCACAACCGGTCCGGCGATCCCGAAGCAGGCTGCGCTGACATCGTATCCGGCTTGCTGCAAATAGGCTTCGGCCAGGGTTTCAAGGTTGGTGTAATCATTACTGGGTAAAGTACCGGTGTGCAGGGGTTCTTTGGCGTTTCCGGCAGTCGAATAAACTGCCAGGCTGGTTTTGGTTCCGCCGATATCACCGGCAAGTAAATACTGTTCGTTTTGTGCTGATGGGTTCAACGCAATCCTCACTCATTCTTAATGAATAATATCTTTGATTTGACACCGCATAGATTGTATCAAAAAACCGTTCGATTGTTATAATCTAGGGGTTATGGAAAAGATAACTCGACGCATCCGGCAATATGGCAGCTTCATCTGGGGGATTCTCAAGAACTATACGGAGCATGAATGCGCAGTGAGATCGGCATCCTTGGCATATTATGGCTTGTTCTCCGTCTTCCCTTTAATCCTGTTTTTGTTCTATCTGGGCAGCCAGTTCCTTTCGGTGGAAGGAACGCGTGAGACGTTGAACGCGCATCTGGAACAATTGCTTCCCGGCAATGTGGCGATCTTGCAGGCCGTGATCGGGCAGGCGATCAATGTGCGACGCTCGGCCGGTATCATCAGCGGGATTGGTTTGATCTGGACTGCCTCGGCAGTGTTCAGCGTGCTGGAATTAGGAATGAACGTGGTTTGGGAAAGTACACCACGACCGTTCGTGCGCAGGCGCTTGCTTGGCGCTGCGGTGGTCGTGTTGCTGAGTGTGCTCTTCTTGATATCGGTGATGCTTGGCCCATTGCTGGAATTCGTGCTGCGGAATCTGGGTTGGAATCAGGCCTGGGTTGGGCCGATGGTGAGTTTCTGGGCAATTACGCTGACCTGTTTCTTATTGTTTCGCTATTTTCCCAGCCGGGAAATTGCCTGGAAACCGGCTTTAGCCGGGGCAGTTCTGGCCGGAATTTTGATTGAGGTGGCCAAGCATATTTTTGCTTATTATCTGGGTCTGGCAATGACCACCTACGGTTACATTTATGGCTCGTTGGCCTGGGTGATCGCACTGGTCTTCTGGACGTATCTGGTGGGCCTTTTGTTTTTCCTGGGGGCAGAATTCGGGGCGGCGCTTGAACGCCAGTTAGCCAGATAAATGCGCATAGCCAAGCGAGGTCTTGATGCAATCAAGGACTGTTTGGATATCTGCTTTTTATTCAGCGAACCGCTGTGAGAAAAATGTATTTAGTGCTCCAGCGCCGGTAGATCGTATTCTATGGTGATATCTTTCTTGGAAATGTTATCATCCACACGCACCGGCACTTCCAGCGACACTTCCTCGATCAGGCATACCTCGGTTTCGGCGGCTTTGCAATAGTAAAGCGTGGCGGTGATATGTAGGCTGGTTTGCCCGTTCGAGAACTTGGCCGGATAGCGCAGCGGGAATTCGGGAGTCTTGGCTGTATAGGTGTTAGAAAACTCCCGAGAGATCACTTCCTCATCGTCATCCTCGTGCCAGGTTACGGTCGAAGTGCCCAGTTCATTGAATTTGTAGCCTTCAGGCAGCGTGAAATTCAATACCAATTCACCGTCCCCATTGCTAATCGTTTGCGGTTCCAGTTGCAGTGTTTGCGCTTCGTTGGCGGCATCCTGGCTGGCGGCCAGCAGTTCCAGATTGGTCAGGCGTAGGGTTTGCACCACGCCGGTGTTCAGGTTGACGACCCGGATGAGGTGATTGTTGGTATCGGCGACGAACAACTGGTTCCCGGCAATGCTCAAACCGCCGGGTTCGGCAAATTGGGCTTCTTGCAACACGCCATCCTGCCAACCGGCCGCACCGTTGCCCAGCCAGGTTTCGCTAGTCTGCTTGATCGGGTCGATCACTTTGATCTTGTTGTTATAGGTATCGGCTACGAACAGGCGGCTGCCGTAGTAAGCAATACCCAGGGCGTGTTGCAGGCGGGCATCGGGGTAGCTGCCGTCCTCGTCACCGAAATCGAACAGGCCAATGCCGATGATTGTGCGCACTTCGCCCTCTCCGCTTAACGGCACGCTGCGCACCGCGCTGGATTCGGGGTCGGTGAAATAGAGCGCCAGGCCGTCACTCGCCAGGCCGGAAGGCTGCGCCAGGGTGGCGTTTTCGGGCGGGCCGTCGTCGATACCCTCGCCGCCGTTGCCCGCGAACACATCCACGCGGTTCTTGGTCAGGTCGAGCACCCAAAGCTGGTGCACGCCTGCGCTGGCGATATAGAGCTTGTCGGCGTGTAAGTACAAATCCCAGGGGGAACTGAAATCGGTTTCCAGGGCTGGTTCTCCGCTCGGATATTGGCGGGCTTGCTTACCGGTCCCGGCGATGGTGGTCACTTCGTGGGTCGCAAGGTTGGCAGCGCGAATCACATGGTTATCACGGTCGGCGATGTACAGCGTCTGCCCGTCGGCGGAAAGCGCCATGCCCTGCGGTTTGGAGAATTCGGCGTTGGGGAATGCGCTGTCGGTGTACCCCGGCCTGCCTGAACCGATCACGACTTGCAGCTCCCCTTTAAGGTTGGTCACTAAAACGCGGTGGTGGCCGCTGTCGGCGATGAACAGGCGTTGGCCTTCTTCATCTGCCAGCACTTTGCCAGGGTATTCCAATAAGGTGGGCGGTGCGGCGTTCTTTTCTAGAACGAGTTGCAACGGAGCAGTATCGATCACGCCGCTGGCGGTATATTCTTTATCCATCACGTCGATGATCGGCTGGAAAACATCATAGACACCTTCGCCCATGTGGTAGCCGATCGCATTGCCCTGCGGGTCGATCAGAAATAGTGAGGGCCAGGCACGCGCGTTATAGTCGCGCCAGACCACGAAACGCTTATCATTGACCACGGGGTGCTCGATGCCGTAGCGTACCACCGCCTGGCGCAGCGATTCGATCTCACCTTCGGCTTGGAATTTACCAGAATGGATACCGATCACTACCAGCGAGTCAGGGTATTCGGCTTCCAGACGCTTGAGTTCCGGGATCACGTGCATGCAGTTGACGCAGCCGGAAGTCCAGAAATCGAGCAGGACGATCTTACCTTTCAAATCCTCGTGAATGGTAAGCGGCTGGTCGACGTTCAACCATTCCAGCCCGGCCGGGATCTCTGGGGCGCGGTGTTCGCCTTGATATGTGTATTCGATCATCTCGCTCTCGTGTGGTTGGTTTTCACTGGGTAATAAGAGTTGGCTGTTGGGATTTTGGATGACTGCGCTTGTTTCATCCCCCGGAGTAATCGTGAATAGTGCTGTACTGGAGCGTGTACAGGAATACAGCAGAATGGAGGTAAAAATGATGAACGCTACGTTACGGCTGCGCATTTTGATCCTTCACCAATAAAGTTTTTATTTCTTGCCAGTCTTGAATTATGACATAAATTTTTTCTGTGGTCATTACCCCGGTGTGTTTATAATCAAACTTTAATCCTCTTCCGCATCCTCTTTTTCGCGGGCGCGTTTGCGCGAGAGCAGATAGGAGGTGGTTGATCCTTCTGTTTTTGCGGGTGACGCGGTTGGTTTGCGCTGGGTGATCTCGGCCGCACTCGGTTTGGGGGTGGTGTCCTCCGTGGGAGGATGCTTGATGACCACCGGTTGGCGCTTGGGTTTCGGCTCCTGTGCCTGGGGCGGGGCGGGTGATGTTTCTTCGGGTTGCTCATCCTGAGCGCGTTGTTTGGCTTCGAACAAGGCCGAGAGGCGCTCGCTGCGTTGAACGGTTTCCGGCTGCGCCGCGGGTCTGGGGGAGAGCCGCTTGCTTAACTTGGATAGCCCGACGCGCGCATCCGCCCAGGTGACCACCAGGCGGCGCACGGCCACGTCCAGCGGGAGTAGGACGGCGGCGATTACCAGCAGCCATGACCAGATCGGGCGGGAGGTACGCGGCGCGGGCAAGTCGTGGTTTAGCAACGCGGCCGGTTCGGCCGGTGCCAATCCGCCGCCGGTCAATTCCGCCATACGTCGCAGCAGGTCGACGTTGGCCTGGGTAGCGCGGTATTCCGGCGAATAGGTCAGCACCCACCCGGCGGTTTCGGTGATCGTGCCAGCTTCAGTCTCTTCTGCATCCGGTGAATTGGCGGCTACGCCGATCACGTAGGTGCCCTGGCTGGTGGGTACGAAATCACCAGCATATTCTCCGGAGGCCACCTGGTGTAGTTCGACAGTCTGGGTTTCGCCGTCTGGGTAGACTACGTTGGCTTCCAGGGTGTAATCGTTGAGGTAATCGCCGTTCTCGTCGAACGCGGTAACCGAGAGATGGGCGACTTCATCTTCGTGGTCTACGCTGACATCGAACGTCGATTGAGTAGGTTGGCTGTTGACGTAATTGACGGCCTGCGCCCAGAAGGTGGCGTAGCCGTCCCAGCCGATCCAATCCTTAGCCCAGCGCCCGCTGGCATCGGAGGTAAAGGCTACTGCCCGGCCGAGGCCGTACTGCCAGGAGGCCAGGATGGGATCTTCTTGGTGGGAGACGAGGATGGTACGCGCCGCGGCTTTGGCGCTGGTGCCCACGTAACCGTACAGCGGGGGCACTTCTGTGATCCCGGATAGGATCGGCGAAGGGTTCAGTAGCTGCGGGTAGAAGACTTCTTCGATGATGTAAGAGCGCGTCGCCAGCGTGGTTTCCTCAGTAAAGATGCTGGGCACGCTGCTCGGCTCTCCGGCGAAGTAATAGCGCCCGCCACCGATTTCGGCCAATTCTGGCAGGAAGGGGGCGGCGTCGTAGCCCACGCCAACCGTGGTCAGCGTGATGCCGTACTCCTGGTTGAGACTCTCGACAAGTTGGGGAATGCCAGTCTGCGAAGCCCCCCCGTCAGTGAGCAGGATCACATGCCGGACGGTAGCGTCGACATCAGGCAGTACGTTTGCCATGGCCTGCACCCCGGCCAGGATGTCGGTGCCGCCACCGGAGCGGATCGAGCCGATGGCATCGATGACCTGGTTGTAATCGCCGACCTCCGTCATCGGTACGGCCCAACTGGCTTCTTCATCGAAAACGATCACACCGACCTGGTCGAAGGGGGCCATCAATTCGACCGAGCGCATGGCGGCTTCTTTTGCCAATTCGATCTTCATCATGCCACCGCTGGTATCGGACATACTGCCGGAGCGGTCGATTACGAACACGAGCGCAATTGACGGCCGCCGGGCTTCATCTTTGAGCTGCATTTCGACCGGCAGGGTTTCTTCGAGCGCAGTGCGGTAATAGCCGCCCACACCGTAAGCAGTTGGGCCGCCAATCACGATCAGGCCGCCGCCCAGATCACGCACGTAGGACTGCACGGCGGTAAGTTGGCGCTGGTTGAATTCACGCGCGGGCACATCGACCAGAATGACGGATGCATATTCCGCCAGCAGCGGCAATTCCGAGGGCAGACCGGAGGGGATGGCCAGATCGTACAGGATGTTGGCGTTCTCCAAGACCTGCACCAGGGCCGAATATTCATCCGGGCGGGTTTCGCCGCGGAAGCCCATGGCTTCCCCGGCAGGTGGGGCAACCACCAACACGCGCGGCGGCCCGCTGACGCGGGAGAAGGTATCCAGTTCGTTGTTCTGGTAGAAGGTGTCGCCGTTGGCGCTGACCAGCACCTCGTAATTGACAAAGCCAGGTTCCCCGGCTTCCAATGGGATGGTGTAGGTGTGTGTGCCGCGGTCTAGGTCGTAATTGCCGCTGTGCACGATTTCGCCGTCGGCCAACACACGCACCGCGGCCTGGGTGGCTTCGCTGGCGGTCAGCGTGAAGCTCAGGTCGAAGGTTTCACCCTGATGCAGATTGGCCGGAGCTTCGACGTCACTGACGCTGACCTCCGCCCCGGCTTCTGGTTGGAAAGGCACGTACAGGATTTGGGCGTTCGATGTGGCGGCCAGCCGCGCTGCGGCCAAAGCGTCGCCGGTGGTGTTGCCGCCGTCCGACAGAATCACGATGCGATGGGCAGCGTCGGCCGGGAACAAGGCCAGGGCCAACTGCACGGCTTCGGCCAGATCGGTTTGGTTAGTGGTGATTAACGAGGTGACCGGTTCGAAGCTGGTGGCCGAACTGATTGGGCGTTCCACCAGGGCATCACTCCCGAAAACGACCACGGCGGCCTGCTCGCGTTCGCCCAATTCACTTACCGCCTTCTGGATGTAGGCTTCAGCTGCTCGTTGAGCAGAAGATGACATCGAGTCGGAATGGTCGAGCAGGAAGACCACGGCCAACTTATCGGACTGGCGGGCGATTTCCGGCCCGGCCAGCGCCAGGATCACACAGGTTAGGATCACCAGCCGTAGGATCAGGGAGACGATCTCGCGTCGCCGGTTGAGGCCCTTGCCTGGCCAACCCAGGAAGGCGGCCAGTGGCAGCACCACGAGCAGCAGCAGGAACAGTGGACGTGCGAATTGGATCGGGATCATTTCCCTGCCGTCCTTGAAAACAGTGCTTGCAAACGTTCCTGCCACGCGCCGGGGATTAATTGGCGGCGGTGGTACACCCCCCACTCGATCATCAAGATCAGCAGCGCGGCGGCAGCCAGCCACGGCCAGAACTCACGCTGCCCCAGGCGTTCCTGTCCGGCCGATTCCAATGTGGTGCGGCCAACCTGTACGCTCTCCTGGGGTTGGATGATGGATTCCTGCGCGGAGAACAGGTTGACGGCGAAGGCGTCCGGGGGGACGTCATCGCTGTCGTAGGTTACGCTGTAAATACCCGGCTCGCCGGTTGCGGCGTAGTTGACGCCGCTCTCTCCGGTTTCGAAGGTGCTGGTCTGGCCGGAAGGTGTGGTCACGGTCAACGTCTCGATGCCGGGTTCGGGGTTGATGGTGAGCACATCGCCGGGGTGCAGCGTCTGTCCGGTGTCGAAGGCCAGGCCGGGGTTGAGGTAACGGATCAGGTTGGAAAACAGGATCGGGTAGCTGATTTGCAGCGGCAGGTCGGAATCGTGCAGGTCGAAGGCTACCACGGCCACGCGGCGGCCGCCCTGCTCGCCAACGAAGATCAGCGGCCCCTGGTTGCTGCGCAGGATGGTTTCGCCCCAGGGTGGCAGTTCGACCAATTTCGTTTGCAAGATGCTCACGTCGCCCCAGGTAGTGAAGCGGTTGAGAGCGTGATCGCTCAGTTCTACGCCGCTGACCGCATCGGTGACTCCGGTAACGGCGAAGAGATCATTTTCCGGCGGGTTGACCAGCAGTAAGTCGTTGTCGGGTAGTTCAGCAGGCAGCACGCCGTCGAAAACATACAGGTCGAAGGCTTCGGTGGGTAAGGTGATTTCTCCGGGGTTGCCCTCCGTATCGGTCTCGAGCGTAGCCCGGAAAGGTTTGACATCCGGCAGGGCGACCAGTAACTGCTCCAGGAAGAAATTGCCGGGCGAGACCAATAACGTGCGCCCTTCCACCCCCGGCTGGTAAACGGCGTAGGCGGTGTCATCGAGTGGCAGGCTGTCAACCGCGGCGCCGTTTTCGGCCACCGGGGAGAGTTGAGCGGAATATGCGGCGCGCTCGTTCGGCAGGCCGGTAAAGACACGCGTGGCTTCTTCCCCGGCGGGAATCGCCAGGCGTTGGGCATCGAAGAGTTTGCCGTCGCGGTAGAGCGAAAGGATCACGGCGCGTTCGCTTTCGCCGTGGTTGGTGACGCGCGCGAACAATTCTGCCCCGCGGCTGGTTGGGCTAAGTGCCAGCGCCGAGATGGAGAGGTTGTTGCTGCTTACGCCGATGGGGACATAGCGTACTTCTCCCGGCAATGAAGGTAACTGGAATTGCGGAGCAATTCCAGAGCGCTGCGCAGCCGTGCCGATGCCACCGTCCGAGACGATCACGGTGGTGATCTGCGGCGCGCTCCCGGTGGCTCCGGCAGCCAACGCAATAGCAGCGGGCCAGTCGGCCTCAGATTGCGAGGACGCGGCAGCTTCGATGGCAGCGCGTAACTCAACCAGATCACTGCTGTGGGCGACCAGCGTCTGCGGCTGGCGGCTGACGGCGATCACGGTCATTTTATCACCCGCCCCCAGACCATTGGCAAGCTGTAAGGCCACATCTTTGGCGGCCGCAAAGCGCGTCGGCGAAACGTCGGTGGCGTTCATCGACGCGGATGCATCCAGCAGTACGATCACCGAGCCAGAAGCGATCACCGGTACGGGGATCGAGGGGCGGCCGAGCGCCAATACCAGCGCCGCCAATATTGCCAACTGCAGGAAGAGCAGCAAGTTACGCTTGAGGCGCTGCCAGGGGGTGTTAGCTTGGCGGTCGCGCAATAGGATGTGCCACAAGAGCGTAGAGGAAACCTGCACCTGCTTGCGGCGCAGCTTGAGCATATACAGAATGATGATCGGCACTGCCAATAGGCCCAGGATGAGCGCCAGGGGAGCGAGGAAACTCATTTAACCACCCCCGCCCGGCGCAGGTCGGAGAGTACAAATTTGTCCCAGGGTATATCTGTGCTGCGTTGCAGATAATGGATACCGCGCCGGTTGCAGTAGGCTTGAATTTCACCCTGCCAGGTTTGCAGGCGTTGGCGGTAACCGCGCCGGATGGCGCCGTCCAGCGAAACGTCTTGCGTCGCACCGGTCTCGACGTCGACCAATTGCAGATCTCCGGCCAGCGGTGGGTCGAGTTCGTCCGGGGAAAGCAAGTGGATGAGGATCACCTCGTAGCCGCGACTGAGTAATTGCGTAAAACCGTCTTCGTACCCATTGGGGCTGAACATGTCCGAGATCAGCACGGCCAGACCGGGACGTAGAGCGGTCAGAGCATAGTTGCGTAAAGCCTGGTTGAGGTCAGTTTGCCCAGCGGCTTCCTGAGCTTGCAGGTATTCGAGCAGGCGCATCAGATTGTGCTGGCCGCGCGCCGGACCGAATTGTAAGTTGCGGTCTGTAGCACGCAATACTTTGACGGTCAGGCGGTCGCCGGTGGCCAGCGCAATGGTGCTCAACGCGGCGGTAAGCTGGCGGGCGTAAGTGAACTTGTTTAAACCATCTTCCCCCCATTCCATCGAGCGCGAGGCGTCCAGCAGCACATGCACGGCCAGGTCTTCTTCCTCTTCCAGCAGCTTGATGAAAGGCCGGTCGAGGCGGGCGTACACGTTCCAGTCCAGGCGGCGCAGGTCGTCACCGGGGACGTAGTCGCGGTAATCGGCGAACTCGATGCTGGTGCCGCGTTTGGTCGAGCGGCGTTCGCCTTTGAGCACACCGGCGCGCACTTTCGTGGCGATGAACGCCAGTGTGTTCAGCTTTTGCAGGGTGGTTTCGTCAAAGATCACGAGGATTGATAGGTATCAACAATAAATAGGTGCTTATGTCAAAGTGGTTCACGCTTCAACCAGCACGCTTTCGAGCAGTTCGGCGATGATCTCGTCGGGCGAGATGCCTTCGGCCAAGCCCTCGAAATTCAAGAGCAGGCGGTGGCGCAATGCGGCCGGAGCAACAGTCTTGATATCGTCGAAGGCCACATTGAAGCGTCCGGAAAGCAGCGCCATCACCTTGCTGCCCAGGACCAGGGCCTGGCCGCCGCGCGGCGACGAACCATAGCGCACGTATTTTTTGACCAGTTCGGGCGCTTCCGGGCTGGCGGGATGGGTAGCAACCACTAACCGGGCGACATATTCGTTGACGTGCGAGGCAATTGGCGTCTGGCGGGAAAGCTGGCGCATCTCCAGGATTTGCTTGCCGGTCACGACTGCCCCCGCGGTGGGCATGGCTTCGCCGGTAGTGCGCGTCAGGATGTCGCCAAGTTCCGCTGGTGAGGGGAAGAGTACGTCGATCTTGAACAGGAAGCGGTCGAGTTGCGCTTCGGGCAGTGGGTAGGTGCCTTCCATTTCCAGCGGGTTCTGGGTTGCCATCACGAAGAAAGGTTCGTCCAGTTTGTAGGTCTGGTCGGCTACAGTGACGGAGTGTTCCTGCATGGCTTCCAGCATGGCCGACTGGGTCTTGGGCGTGGCGCGGTTGATCTCATCGGCCAACACCAGGTTGGCAAACACTGGTCCAGGCTGGAAGCGGAATTCGCGTTTTCCGTCCTGGTCGACCAAGATTTCGGTGCCGACGATGTCGGCGGGCATCAGGTCAGGAGTGAACTGGATGCGGGCAAATTCCAGGTCGAGCACCTCGCCCAGTGTACGGATCAGCATGGTCTTGCCCAGGCCGGGCACACCTTCCAGGAGCACATGCCCACCGGTCAGGATGGCGATCAGCACGTGCCGGACGACGTTCTGCTGCCCTACGATCACCTTGCCGACTTCTGCTTCGATAGTCTGGGCATTTTCCAGGTATTGGTCAATCGAAATTGTTTCTGCCATGATAGATACCTCTTAATTACGGTTCCAGGGAACTGAAATATTCCTTGATCAACTGGCGGAACTGGGGCGGGATGTCGCCGTTGTCCAGCGCCGTACGGTAGATTTCTTCGTATTCGGCCAGCACTTCGGTATAGGGCACCACGCTCTGGCCGGATTCGTTAGGGTCGGAGGGCGTTTGCCCCAAGACCTGGTCGCCGGGCTCGTCGCTTTGCGGCAGATCGCCGCCGACTTCGGCTTCGCCGCCCATGCGCTGCGGAGCGTAGATCTGCTCGTATTGGGTCTCACCGGCATCACCGGGGCCGTTATTCTGTCCGATGGGCGCGGAGCCAACCTCATCGCCTGGGCCGGTTTCCCCGGTGAATGAACCGCGTCCCGCTCCTCCATCGGCTTCGTCGCTTTGCCCAAAAGCGCTGCTTTGGCCGTTGCCCTGGCCCTGCCCACTGCCCTGCCCGGCTAAGAGACCCTGCCCTTCTCCACCTTCACCCCCGGCGGCGGCGATGGCAGCCTCGCCGTCTTGCAGTTCTCCGGCGGCAGCCTGGGCGGCTTCGAGCGTTTCCAATTGTTCTTGCGTGAGTTCGAGCAGTTCCCCGGCTTCGGCAAGCTGGCCCTCGAATTCTTGCAAGTCGCCAGATTGCAGCGACCCGGCCATCTCGGAAAGCTGCCCGGCCAGTTCTGGGTTGGTGGCTTGCAGCGACTCGGCGGCCTCACTTAATTCCTGAGCCAGTTCGCCCAACTCGCTTCCGCTCATTTCGGAAGTGTCCAGGTTTTCTAAGGCTTCGGCAGCGGCTTCCAGGTCGCCTTCCGCTAATGCTTCACCAAAATCACTCAAGGTGTTGTCGCTGTTCATCAGGCGTTCTCCGGCTTCGCGCAGCCCTTGGGCCTGGGATTGGGTTTCCGGGTTGGCCAGCGCCTGGAGCTTTTCCTCGGTTTCCATCAGCGTGGAAACGGCTTGCTCGACCGATTCGGCTTCTTCGAGTTCAGTAATCGCTTCTTGCAGTGGTTGGGTTAGCGCTTCTTTCTGTTCGGCGTCGAGGGCTTCATTGCCCTCGATTTCGGTAATCAGTTCTTCGATGTTCTGGATTTCCTCTACGATGGCTGCTTCGACTTCGTGCTGGGTTTGAGCTTGCTCGAAATAGGGCGTGCCGAAACGCCAGAGCAAAAAAGTACTGCCGACCAGCAGCAAGGCGACTAGCAGGTCTCGCCAATGGTAGCGCAAAGGCAGCGCCTGGCGCGGCTTGGCGGCGCGGGCGGCCTGGACGGCATCCGCTAATTGTTTATCTACGAGTTCAGTGGGAATATTTCCGGTATCTGCGGCAAGTTCCAGGGCCGTGCTGGACCGCTCCTTGAGGCCCAGGTGCAGGTCGAAATAACGCGCCGCACGCGTCTTGGGGAAAGGCCACAAGGCGGTAGTCAGACTGCCAAGCGCGGCCCCAGCGCCAGCGCCGACCAGCACGACCATGAAAACCTGGTTCGAGAGCAGTTCAAGTTGCATGGTGCGTAAAAAGGCCAAAGCTAACCCCAAGCCAGCGCCGATCAATGCGCCGTAAACCAGCCAGCGCAGCGCGTTGCGCGTTCGCCGCCAGCGAGTCCATTGCTTGAGGTAATTGTTGAGTTCGGATATCGTCGCCATGTAGCTATTTCTCTTTCCGTTTAACGATTAAGATACTAAATAAGTATAAGATCAGGCTGACGACCAGGTAGAGGACGCAAAAGCCAAGCCAGGGTGAGATGATCGTAATGTTAGGGAGGTTGTTATTGAGGGGCACACTCCAGGCGAAAATAGCCTGCTCTTCAATTAAGAGTAGTTCGCTGGTGAGGGCTGCCAACACAGGATTGCTGGTCAGCAGCAGCCAGATGATGGCCGCCATGGCATAGACCTGCCAGGGTTGGATTTCTGGCGGGGATTGACCACCATAGCTGCCGTACAGGAAGTTACCAATCAGCGGTCCGAACAGGCCTAGAAAAAAAGATAATAGGATCGGTAAGCCGACCACGAAACCAGAGGAAAAGAGGTAAGAGAGAATCGTGGCGGGTAGGGTGCGTTTGACCAAGCTGGAGAAGAAAATTCCGATCAGGCTGAAAGTGAATGTGCAGATCACCAGCATCAGCGAGCTGATCCCAATCTCGACAAAACCTACCCCACCAAGCAGGTAGGCCAGGCTCTGCAGGGGCAGCGCCGCAAACAACAGCAGCAATAAGAATAATACGGCGGAGAGCAGCTTGCCGTTGACCAGGGATCGAGCGGGCAGCAACGTGGTGCGTAGCAGGTCGAAGGTCTGGCGCTCGCGTTCGGAAGCAATCGCCCCGGCGGTCAGAGCGGGGGCAATCATGCTGATCAAGGCGAATTGTAACGCGAGTACGGTCCCAAATACGGTTTTGCCAATGATTTGATAGGTTTCAGGGTTGGGCATCTGGCTTTCGGATGAGACCACGGCCAGGTAGATCACACCCACCAGGCCGCTGATCAGGGCCAGATAAACGGTTAGGATGACGTAGGCGCGTGCCCCGCGCATCCGGGAGCGCAACTCTTTCATGGTAACCGGATTACTGATCAGTCGCCTGCGCAGGAAATCGCCTGAGAAAAACGATTTCTTGGGTGTGGGCTGTTCGACCTCTGTCATTTCATCCATGCTTGCCAAGGGATCATTTTTCCTTTCGGCCGACGATCACGATGCTTAACAGGTACAACAGCAGGCTGACGAGGGTGTAAAGGATGCAGAAGGGAATCCAGGGTGAGATCACCGGGAAGTTGGGGAAATTGCCGAGGTAGGTGGTGGTGAAGAACAGACTTTGCTCTTCGATCAGCATCACCTCAGATAAGATCGCGGCCGCGATGGGGTGGACGGAAACCAGCGCCCATAAGATGATTCCCAGCACTACTTCTGCGATGCCGCTGTCGTAGAGGAACGAATCGTAAGGGATGCTCTCTTGGATCAAGACGAGCACCAATAAAAGGATCGGGATGCCGAACATCACCAGATTGGGTACCAGGTAAGCCAGGACAGTGGCGGGTAACGTGCGCTTGACGATGCTGGAAAAGAAGATGCCTACCGTGCTGTAGGTGATCGTGGTCAGCAGCAGCATTAGCGTACTGATCAGGAATTCGGACAGCCCGATGCCGCCGAAGACAAAGGCGATGCTTTGCAGCGGCAAGGCGGCGAGCATCAGCAGCAATAAAAAGAGCAGTGCGGCGATCAGCTTGCCGGATACTAGGCTGCGGGCGGTGAGCAATGTCGTGCGCAGCAGGTCGTAGGTCTGGTGCTCACGTTCCGAGGCAATTGCCCCGGCAGTTAATGCAGGCGAAACGAAGTTGATCAGTGCGACCTGCAAGGCGAGCACCACGCCAAAGATGACCTTGCCAATCTGCTGGCGCAAATTGGGATCAAAGCCCGAGCGGTTATTGGAAGTGAAAGAAAAATAGATCAAGCTGACCAGCGCACTGACGATCAATAGGTAGACGGTCAGGATGATGAAGGCGCGCAGCCCGCGCATGCGGCTGCTCAATTCCTTGCGGATCACCGGGTTGCGGAAGAAACGTTGCCGGAGTTTTTGGAGGAACGGCGTTTTGGGTGGCGGAGATTCAGGAATGGTTTCGGGAATCGGATCGATCGTGGTCTCGGCCATCTCAGGTCACCAATCCCTTCGTCACCCGCATGAAGACGCTTTCCATATTGCGGCTGTCCTCGGTGAAATGCAGCACCGGGAGTTTGGCCTCGATCAGGGTTTTCAAGATGCCGCTCAAGGTTTCATCGTCACCCATAAATTCGATCTCGATCAACTGGCGGCCATTGCCGTTCTTGGCGGGCCGGAGTTCGATCCTGGAAATTTCGGGAATCTTGTTCAGAATTTCCTGGGCTTTTTCTGTCCCTTCCAACAGGGTAATGTGGATCGTGCGGGTGGGGATCAATTGTTGGTGCAGTTCTTCCAGTGGTCCGGCCGCTACCAGTTCTCCGGCCTCGATGATGCCGATGCTGGAACAGATTTCGGCCACGTCGGCCAGGATGTGGGTGGAAAAGAAGATCGTCTTGCCCAGCCCGGCCAACTCGACCAGCAGTTCGCGAATCTCGGCACGGGCGCGCGGGTCAAGCCCGGAGGCAGGCTCATCCAGGATCAACACTTCGGGATCGTGGATCAGGGTGCGGGCCAAGCTGAGGCGTTGTTTCATGCCGCGCGAGAGCTTTTCAACCGGGTCGTCCTTGCGGTGTCCCAGGTCGACCAGTTCCAGCAGGTCATCGATCAGGCCGGGGCGCTGGTTTTCCGGGATCTGGTAGCAGGCTCCGAAGAAATCGAGGTACTCCCACACGGCCAGATCATTATATACGCCGAAGAAATCGGGCATGTAGCCGATGCGCTTGCGCACCTCGCGCGGCTTTTCGCGCACGCTGTAGCCCTGTACGAGAATATCGCCGTCGTTGAAAGATAGCAACGTTGCCATGATGCGGATCGTGCTGGTCTTGCCGGCCCCGTTGGGGCCGACGAAACCGAAAATGTCGCCTTCCTCAACGGTGAGGTCCAGGCCACTCACGGCCGTGCGTCGGCCGTAGCGTTTGGTCAGGTTCTTGATCTCAATAATTGGGGCCATAAGCTCACTCTACGATTAGCGTAAAATCACAGCGGTCGATTTGTAGATTGGAATAATTCTGGTCGTCGATACGCACGCGCACGTCCCCGCCCGGCCCAACGTATCTGGATGGATCATGGATGGCGTGATCGCCCCAGGTGCTGATCTGTTGGGGAGACCAGGTTTCCAGCTCGAAGTCCCAGAAATAGATCGTGAAGTTGATACTTGTGTAACTGGGGCCTTCCAGGTGAAAGATCAGGTCGCTGACCTGCTCATAACTGACTTGCGGAGAAAGCATGAAGCGCAGTGCGTAGCGCTCGCCGTTCAGGGACATATTATAAGGAGAGATCACGCGGTAGTCAGCGCCAGCCGTATCGATCACTTCCCAGGTGAAAAATGCCGGGGGATAGACTTGCTGTGAAACCTGGTGTTCGTATATTGGTGAGAAAGAAACCAGATAAAGCGAGGTATCCTGCGGACGAGAAGCCTGGTTCAGGCTGGCCGGGATCGGATCGGTTTCGGCCCATCCGGTCAGGTAGAAGCCGCCACCACGGCCGTTGGCCGCTTCATTGGCACCCAAGAGGGCGTTGACCAGATTGAAACGCTGGAAAGCAGTGCTGTCGTCGTAGTAATAGGTTGTCTGGACGATGGCTTCCAGGGTATCGTTGCTGTAGTAGCCGTAATAGGTGGGAACACCTAAACTGAATGGATTGGTGCCGTTGCCAGCGTTGCTGGATAGTTCGGCTTTGCTGAGCTGGACGTTGATCTGTTCGGTTTTGTTGTTCACGAAATCGGAAATCACCAGGTCACCGCCGGGATAAAGCAGGACTGCATCCACAAGTTTGAAGCCGCTCTTGTTGGTGATCGTTCCAGTCAGGTAGGCGTCCTGGCCGGATATGGAAATGGAGAGGTCGTAATCGAATTCGGGAGCAGGAATCTCACCCTCCACGGCCACGGCCCGCACGCCGCCCGATTCCAGGCGAATGTCGGGAATGACGGTTTCGGTGGTCCCTTTGCGGAACTCCCAATCCCCTTCGCTCGTGCCGTAGCTGAGTGGGATGGCATGTGCGGTGAAATCCTGACCGATGGTGAGATCATAATTTGTGCGTCTTGGGGAGAAGATACTTACCAAGCCATTGACGTAGGCGGTATCGCTGTCGGCATCCATCTGGACTACGGCCAGGCGATTTAGCTGGGCCTGGTTGCCGCGGATTTGCCCGCCCAGGATGAAGGCCAGCAGGGTAAAGGAAATCACGAAAACTGGGATGCTGACCCAGGCTAACTCGCGCTTTTTCAACATGCGCAGCACGAGATAATTCAAGGGACCGACCGCCAAAACGTAGACAGCCAGGAACCCGCAGATGAAAAACGTGGAAGGTAACCCCAGGTTGATGAAGGTGCCCGCTGCACTTTCGGCGTAATCCCAGTTCTGAAAGCCTTTCACCCACACCGGCTGGTCGATGGCTTGTTTGATATAGCTGTCGTAGACCGCCAACATGCCATCCCAGGAGCGCAATGGTGCGACCGCCGGGTCGACAGCCAAATACAGCACTTTCCCGTAGCCGAACGGCCGCGTAACGATTAGCGGGTGGTTGTCCTGGGATGCGAGTACATGGCTGTTGTCGAGCGTCTGGCCGGTGGCAATGATGACTTCGCGTCCATCCAGGACTTCCTCTTCGTCGAAATTCTGTAACCCCTCTAGATCGGAAAGCGTGATTGAATTTTCTGGCTGGAAAGGCAGCAGTGCCTGAAGTCCGGCGGCAGTCTTTTGCCAGCTCGAACCACCGGTCACGATCAATTTTCCGCCTAATCCCACCCATTGCTCAATGGCATTGCGCTGGGCCTCGCTCAACGCGCCGGTATCCACATCCGAGAAAAGCAGTACGTCCAAAGGCTGCAATCCCTGGACGTTGTCGGGCAAGGATAACGAATCGAGTTGGGCAACGTATGCCGAGTTGTTATTGCTCAGGGGGATGTCCCCAAGGATATTGTAGGCCGATGGGCTGGCGGCAACCACGCCGGTAAGTAAAGCTGCTTCGCGCAGGCAATTCAAACGCGTCACCGTAGTTGCCGCTCGCTGGCCGTCAACAACGAAAGAAACCCTGACCTGCGAGATGATTCCTTCGGGGTAGACGTTCAACCGGATCGCTTTACGCGAATTAGTGGGGAGCGTTACTGTAGCCGCGTACGCGGAAACCGTGCCGCCTGACTGGCGTGATACCCGGACTTCAAGTTCGCCTTCCAGGTCTGCGCCGTTATTTTCTAATGTGGCATAGACTGGAATCCAGGTGTTGTTTTTGCAAAACCCGTCCAACCCGGCGATGGCGGTCAATTGGACCTGGTTTTGTGTTTGAGCGGTCGCGCTGCCGGGAAAGACAAGCAGCAGCAAAAATATGCCGGCAATACCCAACCATAGTTTTCGCTTCATGAGCAATCCTTGAACCACCACTTACGCAGTGATTTTAGTAATTTCAATGCAGTTTATAGTGATATAACGTGCCCGACTGATATAATGTTCCACGCTACAGTTTGTTATTATACAGGATTTGCAAGTAACCGACTGTTTATGTTGTTCAATACAAACGATCAGTTACCAAGTATAGTTGAATCCTTTAACAAAATCATTGGTACAAAGGATTTATCATTCTATTTTAATAAAAACAGCTTAGTTATGGATACCGATAAAATCACCATTAAATTATTGGAAAACTACGTGGAAATCGAACCAACCGAAGAGATTCAGCGCCAGGTGTGGCCGGGTAGCGAAGCCGATATTGTCCCGGCACATGCTATCGTCGTGGCCGCTCATAACGGCGGCGTGGTGCTGGGGGCATATGATGGCGATAAAATGGTTGGTTTTGCCTATGGATTTCTGGGGATGGTGCCCAGCGCGGCCGGACAATACATTAAGCATTGTTCGCACCAGGTGGGCGTACTGCCGGAATACCGCGCTTATGGCGTTGGCTTCAAGCTCAAACGCGCTCAATGGCAGGTCGTTCGCAGCCAGGGTGTCGATCTGATAACCTGGACGTACGATCCGCTGCTTAGCCTGAACGCTAATCTCAATATTGCCAAATTGGGAGCAGTTTGTAATACGTACAAGCGGGAATACTACGGCGAAATGCGTGACGGCCTCAACGTCGGTTTGCCTTCGGATCGCTTTCAGGTCGATTGGTGGGTGAATTCGGAACGCGTGCAGAAGCGTTTGAGCCGCGAAGCCCGCAAGAAACTCGATCTGGCCCATTTCCTGGCGGCCGAAACCTTCAAGGTGAATACCACGCATTTGAGTGAGGCGGGTTGGGAAGTGCCGGAAGAAGAGAATGTACACTTACCACCCGAAGATGATGAACGCCCAACGATCTTGATGGTCGAAATTCCCACCGATTTCCTGGCACTGAAAGCTGCCGATCCTGAACTGGGTTTGCGCTGGCGGATGCATACGCGCGCCATCTTTGAAGCCTTGTTTGCACGCCAATACTTGGTGACGGACTATGTCTATTTATCAGGAAACCACGCGCGTGGCTATTACGTGCTGAGCTACGGTGACAGCACTTTGGGAGTATGAACATGAAAATCGAGCAGGTCAATCTGTATCACGTTCGCATGCCACTGCAAAGCCACTTCGAAACTTCTTTTGGGCGTATCACCACGCGCGATTGTATTTTGCTGGAGGTGCACTCGGAAGGTGTGGTTGGGTATGGCGAATGCGTGGCCGATTACGACCCGGGCTACGCTTCCGAAACCTCCGGCACGGCCTGGCATATCTTGCAGGAATTCATGCTGCCCGAAATCCTGGGCAAAGATATTGCCCAACCCGGCGATATCCACGCCTGCCTGCACATGATCCGCGGCCACCAGATGGCGAAGGCCGGTCTGGAGATGGCATTATGGGATGTGCTTGGAAAAATGCAGGGTAAATCGCTGCGCGAGTTGCTGGGTGGGGTGCGGGAGCGCGTGGATGTGGGCGTGTCGGTCGGCATCCAGGATTCGATCTCTGAGTTGTTGCAGGCCGTTACCGATTACCGTGCCCAGGGTTATGGGCGCATCAAGATGAAAATCAAACCCGGGCGGGATGTGGCCGAGGCCCAGGCCGTGCGGAAGGCACTACCGGATGTGCGCCTGATGGTCGATGCCAATTCGGCTTACACTTTGGAGACGGCGGAAGCCCTGAAAGCCCTGGATGACCTAGACCTGCTGATGATCGAGCAGCCGTTGTACGAAGACGATTTGTGGGATCACAGCAAATTGCAAGCCCAGCTGCAAACGCCGATTTGCCTGGACGAAAGCATCCTTTCGCCGCGTCATGCCCGCCAGGCGTTGGAGATGAAAGCCTGTGGGATCATCAATATCAAAGCTGGGCGCGTTGGGGGCCTTAGTCAGGCGGTCGGTATCCACGATGTTTGCCGGGCGCAAGATGTTCCCGTCTGGTGCGGGGGCATGCTGGAGACCGGGGTGGGGCGCGCCTCGAACCTGGCATTAGCCAGTCTGCCGGGATTCACACTGCCAGGCGACATTTCCGCCTCTGTGCGTTATTATCAACATGACATCACTGCCGAGGTTTTTGAACTCAACGCTGACAGCACGATCACGGTTCCCGATCAACCAGGGTTGGGTGTGACCATCGATTTTGATGTGCTGGATAAAGTGACCCTGGCAAAAGCGACCTTCCGAACTTAAAAAATTGCAACGTTTCCTCGTTTGCGCGTTTTATCAGCCTCATATATACTGAATTCAATTAGCCAGCCGACGATGGCAAAGCGATTTGCATAAGGGAGAAAATCGAAGATTTTCTCTCGCTGGCGAGTATTCACTTGAGGCTGAGCGGTATGCGAACCTACGATATAACATTGACGATTTCACCCGATTTGGTCGTCTGGCCGGGCGATCCCGCTGTCGAACTAGAGCGCGTAGAAAAAATCGAAGCGGGCGCTGACGCGAATGTATCTCGCATCAATATGGGGGTACATACCGGTACTCATGTGGATGCACCGTATCATTTCCTGGAAAACGGGGGCACCGTAGAAAATCTCGATTTGAAGATGTTGGTTGGGCGAGCGTATGTGTTGCATGTCGATGATAAAGTGGATGTGATCACCCCCGAACTTTTAGAGAAATCCGATATTCCCCCACGTACCCGCCGGGTATTGTTCCGCACGCGTAATTCCGACTTATGGGCGAAAGACCACAAGAAATTCCAGAAAGACTTTGTCGCCATTAGCCCGGAAGCAGCTGAATATTTGATCAATAAGGGGGTTAAATTGGTGGGCGTGGATTATTTGTCAGTGGCTCCTTTTGATGATCCTATCCCCACCCATGAAGTGTTCTTGAAAGCCGAAGTAGTCGTTGTAGAAGGCCTTGATTTATCGGAAGTGTCGCAGGGGCGTTATACGTTATATTGCTTGCCCTTGAAACTGGCCGGAACCGAAGGCGCGCCAGCCCGAGCCTTGCTCGTGGGCGTGTGATAAGCCAAATCTAGCGATAGATGCAAAAATAAGGGATTTGTAATTATGGCAGCTAAAGTTGCCGCGACCTTGGTCTTGAAAAATGTATCTCAATTTGTCATTCCGACGGCAACTGAGCTTTGCTCAGCAACCGAGGAATACCTGCGGGTAATCAATTTAGGTCGCGTTGGCTGTCTGTACAAAGTGTCTTCACAGGTATTCCTCACTTCGTTCGGAATGACAACGCTAGCTAATATCAGGATTGTTTGTTAATTTTCAATTGCTGCCGTCAACGGACAAAGTATATTTTTGTCCGTTTGTATCCGTAAGAATATTTATCTTATTAGAATCCGCCTGATGGCGGATTTATTCATTATTGGGTGACCAGCCACCAATCAGCAGGGAGTGGCCACCGTCCACCACGATGACCTGACCGCGGATCATTTCGGCTGCCGGACTGCACAGAAAAGCGACCACTTCGGCCACATCTTCCACACTCACCAGCCGCTTGGCGGGGAGGGTATTGGCAATTTGTTCTAAAATAGCTTCATCTGAGGTGATGTCAAAATATTGCAGCGCGTCGGTGGCGACCACGCCGGGTGAAACCGCGTTGACGCTGATATTCTTGGGCGCGAGGTCGACAGCCATATAGCGCGTCAATGTTTCGATGGCGGCCTTGCTGGCTCCAACCACGATGTAATCCGGCAGCACGAATTGTGAACCGGCGCTGGTCATGCCGACGATGTATCCCCCGCCGCGTTTTTCCATCAAAGGGACAGCCTGTTGGGCGGCAAACAGGTAGGAACGCGCATTGATGTTCAACGTCCAATCCCAGCCTTTCGGCGTTTGCTCCATAGTGGGGTGGTTGAAGCCCGAAGCGGCATTGCTGACGAAGATATCCAGCCCGCCGTATTCGGATTCGATTTCTGCAAACAGGCGCTCGATGTCCGCCAACTCCCCAACATTTGCCTTCACCACCAGGGCGCGGCGGCCGAGGGTGCGCACTTCGGCGGCGGTTTCTTCGGCCTTGCTCTTTTTACGGGCGTAGTTGATGACCACATCCGCGCCGCGTTGGGCAAAGTGCAGGGCGATCGCCCGGCCGATACCGCGGCTGGAACCGGTCACTAAAGCGATTTTATCCTTAAAGGTCTGGGGATATGCCATGTGTTTTCTCCGCCGCATCGGGCGCGTGATTTTCGGGGATAGGGTCGAAATTCAGGGTGAGGTCTGAGCAGTCAAAGCGATAGCCGCAGTTTGGGCAGTTGATCTTGCACAAATGGGCGTACATCTTGGTCCCACAGCAATCGCAAATATACTCACAGGGTTGGCTGTTTGCTTTTAGGCTGGTCATATTTCCCGCTAGCTGGCGGCCACGCGCCGGATCGGCTTGAGCAGGGACTGGTCGAAGTGTTGTAATTCATCTGGGCCGAGTTTTCCAGCCGCAGCCAGTACGGCTTCAATGTCTGCTTTGAGTTGGCCGACATCGATCGTGCGACAGTGCGCAGGCCAGGGGGCCAGCCATTTTCGGCTGCGTTCGTACATCTTGGCGGCTCCGATGAAGTTGGCGCGCTGTATATGCAGGTACATCACCCCGGTCTGTAAGATGCCGCGGTAGAGGTGGCGGATTGGCCCGGTTTCTTCGAGCCAGGCTTCTTCCAATGCTTCGTGGGCATGCCAGTATTCTTTGGCGTCGAACAGGCGGATGCCCTCAACTGCCATGGGGTGCAGTTCGCCCTGGCAGGCGCAGGGGATTTCATCGGGCTGGACGATGACCTCGGCTTGTTGCTCTAAATCGGACATATTAAGGGTAGTATAACATGCTGGTGGGTTTTGAATATTGGTAGATGGAGATTGGAATTTCAATTGGATTGCCACACAAGGATAAATGCGCGTTGAATATTGCTTGTGGAGTAGTTTTGTAAGGTTTCTAAATGTATTGAGGGGCGCAGCATGCTGCGCCCCTCATGTGAGTATCTTTGTTTGCCAAGCAGGAACGGGCTTTGTGCCCGCCCGGTAAAAACCTATCGAATCAATGCGGCCAATTCGGCTTCGGAATAGGGCTTGAGGATCACATCGCGTGCCCCAGCGTTCATGTATTGAGTGGTGCGCTCAACGGTGGGAGCAGCTGAAACCACAATCGTGTGTTTGCCCTGGCTCATGTCATAGAGTCCCTGTAGAAGTTCCAGCACGCTGCCACTTTGCAGCCCATCATCCAGTACGATCAATTCATATTCATCGGCGTTTGAAGTATCGGCGTGCCGCTTCACAGTCTTCCCGGCGGCTTCCAGCGCGTGCTGGGCGAATGTGGCCCAGGCATCCTGGTCGTCGATCAGCAGGATTTCGGCCGCGCCACCCTGAATTTCTGACTTGGGCGGTGCGGCGATTGCCCGCAAGCTGATCGTGAATGTGGTGCCTTTGCCGGGCGTGCTTTCCACGCTGATGTTGCCTTCGTGCTGAGTAATCACATGCAAGCAAGCCGCCAGACCCAGGCCGTTATGGGCCGGGCCTTTGGTGGTGAAGAATGAAGCCCAGATCTTGCCCAGCATATCTTCTGGTATACCGTCGCCGTTATCGGCAACCTGCATCTGGACGTAGCGGCCGTCTTCACTGAGATCGACGCTGACGGTGATCTGGTTCGCATTGGCTTCGAGTGAATTCTTGTAGAGATTATAAAAAACGCGTCCCAGTTGGGTAGAGTCTCCCAGCACGTAGAGCGGCGTATCTGGTGCTTCCAGCATAAAGGTGTTGGCGGGGATACCGGCGTGGGTGCAAGTCGCGTGGGCGATATCGGCGATCATTATCGGGCGCGGTTGGTGCTCACGAGCCGGGCCGAGTAAATGCTCTTTGACTTTGACGATCATCTGGGCGCTGGTGTCGATCATTTCTAGGTCTTCAAGTAAAGAGGGTATGTTGATATCGCCGCTCTTGATTTCATCTTCCATGCGAACAACGGTTGTTGTAATTGGCAGCGCTTTGTTGCCAATCCAGTGGATGGCCTGGGTGGTGGCAGTTGCCAGCGCCTCGTAGGTTTTCTTGCGCAGCAGTTCTTCGTGGGCGCGTTCGAGTTCTTGCAGCGAATAGGCATTAAGGATCGCTACAGCGAGGTGATCGGCCATGGTTTGCAGCGTGTCGATGTCTTCCTGGCTGAAGGCGGCTTGCTGTTCGGATTGCACGGTCACCGCGCCCAAGACCTGGTCGCCGACGATCAGCGGCAGTGCCATCTCGGAATGGGTATCGGGCAGGTGCGGGTTCTTGAAAAATATGGCTTCTTCGCCGACGTCGAGTGAAATACGTGCGACCCGTTTCCCGGTGGCTTCACCGATCATCGAGTTACCGCCGACTTCGAGCCTATGCCCGGCGGCGATCATCGCCTGCCCGGCTTTACCGCGCCCGGCGCGTAAAACAGCGTATTCCCCGCTTTCATCCAGCAGGAATACTCCGGCGTAGTAAAAGCCGTAGGCATCACAGATCACGTCTACGGTCTTTGGCAGTAGTTCGTCGAGGTCGAGGATGGAAGCCAGGTTCTTGCTGACGATATTGGCGGCTTCCAGGTATTTTGCCCGGCGGGTCATCTGCTGGTGCAGACGGGCGTTCTGGATGGCAACCGCCAGTTGGTCGGCCATAGTTTGCAGTGTGGTGATGTCTTCGTCTGAAAAAGCGGCTTCTTCCTCGGACTGCACGGTCAGCGCGCCGATTAGTTCATCACCGACAATTAAAGGTAATCCCATTTCGGAGCGGGTTTTGGGCAGGTGCGGGTTTTTGAAGAATACGGCTTCCTCGCCAACATCGAGCGAAATGCGCGCTTCGCGATTTCCGGTGGCAGCGCCGATCATCGAGTTGCCGTCGACTTCAAGCTTGTGCCCCGCAGCGACCATGGCCTGCCCGGCTGTGCCGCGTCCGGCCTGGAGCACGGCGTACTTGCCGCTGGCATCGATCAGGAACACACCGGCGTAATAGAATCCGAATTCGTCACAAATAATCTCAACGGTCTTGGTGAGGATTTCGTCGAAGTCGAGGATCGAGGCAAAGTGCTTGGCGGCTTTGGCCGCGGTATAGAGCAGTTTTGCCCGGCGTTCGGTTGAGGTGGGATTTGGAGGTGTCATAAGCGTTTCCTTTTAGGCGTCCATGATGTCGTTGATGAGTTCTACTAACCCCTTTTCACGCCCCTTCACAAAATAAGCCTTTGCCCCACGCTGGACAGCATCTTTGGCTTTGTTGACTTCATCGTAGGCGGTAAGCATGATGGCCGATAAATCCGGCTTCTTTTCCACAAGCTTGCTGAGTAATTCCAGCCCGGCGCCGTTGGCTTCGACGCCTTCAAAGTTGGGCATGTTGATGTCCAGGATGGCGAAGTCGAACGGCGCTCCGGCAGTGATGGCCTGGGTAAATGTATCCAGGCCGGAATTGCAATCCTGGGCGGTTTCGACGTCGAAACCGGCGCGCAGCAGGGTTTTCTCCAGGCTGCGACGAACCAATGGCTCATCGTCAACCAGTAATATCTTTGTGACCTCCATATGAAGGTGTTCCTCCGGGGTTGATCTGTTTTGTGGATCGAATCTTAAAACGGAAAAATCGACCAAGCAATATTCCCGCGGGTTAATCGTAACACTATCGTTAGGTTGGAGCGGGAATGATGCATGTGAAAAACATTTCAAGCGCTGAAGTTCAGGCTTCAGTGTTGACCGGCAGCAAAACCCGGAAAGTAGTGCCTTCGCCGACCTTGCTGTCGACCAGAATTTTACCACCGGATTGATTGATGATTTCCATGCAGGCCGAGAGGCCCAGGCCGGTGCCGCCGCGATTCTTCTTGGTGGTGAAGAACGAGACCCAAATCTTCTCCATGATCTCCGGCGGGATGCCGGGGCCGTTGTCGATGACTTCGACGGCAACGAATCCTGGCTCACTGCTCGGCTGGACACTCACAGTGATCTTGGGATCGGGGTGTTGGTGTAGGGCTTCCCAGGCATTCTTGATCAGGTTGATGAAAACACGGTCGATCTGGCGTGTGTCGGCCTGGATGCTAGGGAGATTTTCGGCAAAATCGGTAACGATTACACCTTTGGGTAAGCCCATCCCGGCAACGGTTTGCTTGAGCAGGTCGGGCAGGTGGATGGTGGTGATCTGAGGTTCGCGCGCTGGGCCGATCAGGTCTTCTTTGAGGCTGAGGATTGTGGTGGCGCTGTTCTCGACGATTTCCAAGTCTTCGAGAATCGATTCGATGCCGACAAATAGCGATAGGCGTGTTTCAGGAACTTCGGCCAGTTCCGCGGCTAATGCTGCCAGGTCTACGCCGTTGGCTGCTGCGGTCTCGAAGACTTCTTGCAGCGTCGGCCAGAAAGGATGCACCTGTAAGGCTTCTTTTTGATCGGTGGTCAGGGCTTGGATGAGCGCCAGCAGGTTGTATAAATCCTCTTTGACGCGTTCAATGCTGCCGGGAATCGGGGCGGCCTTGTTGCCAACCCAGTGGATGGCTTCGCCGGTGGCGGTGGCAATTGCTTCGAAGGTTTTGGTTCGCAGCAGTTCGTGGTTGGCCTGGTCCAGGTCGTGCAGCAGGCGAGCGTTGTTGATCGCAATCGCCAGTTGGTCGGCCAAGGTTTGTAGGGCGGTGATGTCATCGCCGTCGAAGGCATCGGCTTCGGTGCTCTGTACGGTAATCGCGCCCAGCACCTTGCGTTTGACGATTAGCGGCAGCGCCATTTCGGAGCGCGTTTCGGGTAGGTGCGGGTTGCGAAAATGCCCGGCTTCGGTGCCCACGTCGAGCGATATTTGGGCGGTCTGGAATTCGATCGCCTTGCCTATCATAGAGTTGGTGTCGACTTTGAGCTTGTGCCCCGCGGCGACCATCGCCTGCCCGGCTTCACCGTGCCCAGCGCACAGTTCGGCCCATTCCCCGCCGGCATCGATGAGGAAGATCCCGGCGTAATAAAAATTGTATTCTTCGCAGATGATGTTGACCGCGGTAGGCAGCAATTCGTTCAGGTCGAGGATGGAAGTGATCGCCTTGCCGACGTAAGCCGCGTTTTCCAGCAGCCGTTGGCGGCGCTGCAGGGTGTCGATCATGCGGCGGTTTTGCTCGTCGAGGAATTCGCGGCGGTTGTCGATATTGGAAAGCTGGCGTACCTTGTCTTCCAACCGGGCGGCCAGTTCGGATTGGTGGGCGATCAGATGATCGTAGTCGGGGAAGACCGATTCATGTTTCCTGTTGAGGAAGGTGGCGATATCTTGCGGTAAGGTTTGTGTTTCGATTGGTTTGCTGATGTACCCTGAGAATCCGACCGCCAGACCAAACTTCTGGATGGCGGCCATGACATGTTGGCTGGGGTAAACGGCCATTAGGGGCGTGCCGGGAATAATGGTTTGCAGGCGCGTGGCGACTTCGTAACCGGTCAGGTCGAGCAGCTCGGTATCGATCAAGACCAAATGAGGTTCGGTATCGATGGCCAGATCAATGCCACTGATTCCACTGGCGGCTTCCAATACGATGAAATCTTCGCCAAGCGAGCCGCGCACCAGGGCGCGGTCTTCGGCGGAATGATCGATGTACAGGATTTTTCGGAGCTTCTTCGGGTCCATGATTTTTAGCCACAATTCAAAGCTATGGCGAAATTATACTCAATTGCTGCTTTTGCTGCGTCGAAAAGCGGAGCGCGGATGTGTGTGATAGTTGTGATAATGCCATCGAGGTAATGAATCCCTGTCTTTGGCTGACGAATTCCTTACCTGAAAAATAAAGCGTGCTAGAATGGGCGCTTATGGAAAAAGGTCGTTTGATTGCCTATTTGAAAGCCTTGTTCACGGTCGTGGTCTGGGGCGCGTCCTTTATCGCCACCAAGGTGGCGCTGCGTGACGCATTGCCGATCACGATTGTGTGGCTGCGCTTTGCGATCGGCGTGCTTATCTTGGGATTGGCCGTAGCCTATCGTAAACAGCTTTACCTGCCTAAGCTCAAGGACCTGCCCTACTTTGCCCTGTTAGGTTTTATCGGTATCACCTACCATCAGTGGCTGCAATCGACCGGCCTGAAAACCGCCGCAGCTTCTACCACCGCCTGGATCGTGGCCAGCACGCCGATCTTCATCGCCATTCTAGGCTGGCTGTTCCTCAAAGAGAAATTGATATGGGATGCCGCTCTGGGAATTTTGATGGCCGCCTTCGGGGTGCTCTTGGTGGTTAGCAAGGGTGATCTGGACGCGGTGTTGGGCGGCAGTTTTGGTACACCTGGCGACAAGCTGATCTTGATCAGCGCGCCCAACTGGGCGGTGTTTTCGGTGCTGTCCCGGCGCGGTTTGAAAGACCACCGCGCCGCCACGATGATGTTC
This sequence comes from Anaerolineales bacterium, assembly GCA_016935415.1. Lineage (GTDB taxonomy): Bacteria > Chloroflexota > Anaerolineae > Anaerolineales > UBA11579 > JAFGRA01. The sequence continues at coordinate 9,377 of JAFGRA010000420.1, read as the reverse complement.
TATGTGATGTCGTTTGGCTGGCTGTTTTCCAGTGTGCAGTTCTTCGCCGGGTCAGGTTTGAGTGATGTTACCAATCTAACCCGTAACGGCTGGCTGGGTGTGGTATTCCTGGGAATTGCCTGCTCCGGGTTGGCCTACATTTTCTGGTACGATGCCTTGCAGGCTCTGCCTGCCACTCAGGTTGGCGTATTCCTGTACCTGGAACCGCTGGTAGCTGTGGTCGTTTCGGCCGCGATTTTGTCCGAAGCGGTCACGCTTGCCTCGCTGGTTGGGGGTGTAGTGATCCTGGTTGGGGTCTGGATTGTCAATCGACCTCGCAAACTATCTACTTAAAGCGACCAGTGGGGGTATAATTAAAGCTTGTTTTTAAATTTAGGCCTGATAGGTAAATAGTATGTCTGAAGTTTATGCGCAGGCCCGGGAGGGCAGTGTTTATTACCTTGTTCAGAGTGCGGGCTGTCTGCAAATCTCCGGCGCAGACCGGATCGATTTTTTGCACCGGCAATCCACCAATGATCTGCGTAATCTTGTCGCGGGGCAGGTGCGGACCACTGTGTTGACGTCTCCGACCGCCCGCATCCTGGATGTGTTGCACGTTTATCCGGTGGATGAACATTTACAGATTATCCCTTTGCCCGGCCGTGCAGCCCAAACCGCAGCGTACCTCAAGGATAAGATTTTTTTTAATGACAAAGTTGAACTCGTTGATGTGAGCGCCGAGTACACACACATTGATGTGTTAGGGCCAGCTTCACAACAGGCGCTGGGGGAGGTTGGTTTCGAGGCGCTGCCTGAAGTGGGCAGTCAGCGTCAGGGCGAAATCGCAGGGGTAAGGGGCGATGTGCTCAAACTGGAAGCGTTGGCCGCGCCATCTGCCTACCGGTTGGTTGTGCCCAGTGAGCGTGTATCCGAAGTAATTGCTCAACTGGACGCTGCTGGTATGATGGCACTGGATGCAGAAACCGCCGAAACCCTGCGTGTCGAAGCCGGAATCCCTGGGCCGGAAAACGAACTCACTGACGAGTATACGCCTCTGGAAGCCGGGTTGGCCGCGGCTATTTCTGACAACAAAGGTTGCTACACCGGCCAGGAAATCATTGCCCGGCAAATCACTTACGATAAGATCACCCGCAGTCTGGTCAGGCTGCGGTTTACCGAAAGTGTTGAGGTTGGTGCAAAGGTATTTGGTGAAGGGAAACAGGTGGGCGCGGTGACGTCTATGGCGCAGTCGCCCGATCAGGGCGCACTGGCATTGGCGATCATCAAGCGGCCATATAATACTACCGGCAGGGAAGTTCAAATTGCCGGGGATGGTAAAGAAGTTCAGGCAAACGTCGAAGAAATTGCCTGATGCAATAAATTTTTTTATAGAAGGGCATTAGCATGAACGATCAAGCACTTCAATGGGAATGTGGCCTTGGATACAACTTATCGAACAAACTGTATCCGCACGCCCCAGGTTTTTCCCGCCTGGAGATATTCATCAATATCAAAGCGACCGGAGACCATTTCGATCCTTACAAGGTCGAAATACCGGTCTGTGGCCCTGATGAGGAACAGGACTCTATTCTGGTTACTCATCCCTGGATCTATGAAACTGAAAAGAAATCATCGCCGGGGATCATCTCGTTGACCGATCACAAAGGTAAGAAGATCGAGTTCTTTACCTTTGGGGGCACGATCAACATCTGCGTTCAAGAGGAATGCACCGCCATCCAGTTGAATTCACCTGCCCCGATCTTTGATATTTCCGATGTTGGTGCGCCACCAATGAGCCTGCCACATGAGTATTCGATCGAAGATTGGCTGGTGGAGGAGTTTCAATGTAAGTTTGCACAAATGAAAGCGATCAATCTGTCCAAGAAACATGCTTTCGAAGATCACATGAAGTGTATTCCGCCGCTCGAACTCTACGCGGCCAGCTTGCTTGAATTGCATCAGCAGTTGCTGAACTTGAAGAGTTCCCTGGATGATGTCCAGTTGCATGCTAAAACGTTCATCAGCACTGAAATCAAGGCCCTCAAAGAAAATGAGATGTGGCCGAAAAATGCAGAGCGTTTACGAAAGCTATTCTAACCACAACCTTTCTTGTTTTAATAAGAAGTGCATAGTTCGGATTACGAAAGCCGCGAATTTACAAATTCGCGGCTTTTTTGAATAGAAATAGGCCTGTTTTTCTATTTCTCCACATAAACTTCAATAAAATGAATAATAATATGTGTTTTTCTAAAGATATTGCTTGACATATTGAACTTTTTGTCTATAATAATAAACCAGAGTTAAGGATATCTGAAGTGGACTTTAGAATTTTTGGCCCCGAGGATCAAAAACCGAAGCTCGAAAAGCAATCGCCAGAAAAAGGTTCCAGCTTTACGGCTCAATCGCTGGTTCCGCGACAGCTTCAGACCATTTTTAAGAAAATGGCCAATCCGTTTTCCGGTAGTAGCAAAACGGAGAATGCTAATTTGCAAGAAGGAGCAAACTAAGCTATGCATCCGGTTTTTAGTGAGTGCCCGATTTGTGGTGGGGAACTGCTGGTTACCCATCTGCAATGCCGGGACTGCGATACCCTTATTCAGGGGCGCTTCATCGCCAGCCCGTTCGCCCAACTCTCTCCCGAGCAGTTGGCGTTCGCTGAGATTTTCATTCGCAATGAGGGCAAGATCACACGCATGGAAGCGGAACTTGGACTGTCTTACCCGACGATCCGCAACCGGCTGCACGAACTCATCCGCACGTTGGGTTACGAACCCGGTGAGGAGGATGCGCGTGGCTTGACGGAAGAAGAGCGCAGTCAAATCCTGAGTGACCTGAATGAGGGCAAGATCGATTCCGAAGAAGCGATGCGCCTTTTGCAAGATAGTGAGGTAAAAGAATAATGGAACGCTTACAATATCAAACTTCGTATACCCCTGAAATCGTTGTGAAGCAGTCGAGTGGCCCGCTGCGCGTTCGGGGCTGGGATCAAACTGAGATCCGCATCGATGCCGACGCTGACGATGCGGTTGTTGCCCAGGCCGAGGGTGACAGTTTTGAGATTTCCAGCAAGTCGGGCTTGCTGATGCGCATCCCGACCGGCAGCAATTTGAGCGTTGGCAAAGTGAGCAGCGATGCGACCGTCAAGTCTGTGGAAGGTGAGGTAAGCTTTACCGAAGTCACCGGCAATTTGGTCGTAAAGAACATCGGCCATTTCACCGTGGGGACCGTGCGCGGTAATTTGAACGCCAAACAGGTCGAAGGCGGGGTTGAAATTGGGCAAGTGAACGGCAACGCATCCATCACTCAGGTTGAGGAAGACCTGGCAATCAGCCGGGTGAATGGCAACCTGACTGTGCGGGATGTCGAAGGCCAGTTCAGCGTGGAGGAAGTCAAGGGTAATTTGAAAGCCCGCCAAGTGGCCGACAGTGCCAGGGCTGTGGCGCGCGGTAATATTGAACTGCGCATCGAGCCGGAGCCGGGCGCGACCTATGAGATGGAAGCCAAAGGCAATATTGACTGCCGGGTGTCGGCGGCCAGCGACCTTCAAGCCGAATTCCAGGCGCGTGGGAATATCGATATCCAAACCCCGGAAATGAGTAAGATCGTCCAGGGCGGTAGTTTTGAGTTTGCGTTGGGTAACGCGGATGCCCGATTGAGTTTACAGGCGAGCGGTGACATTCGTTTCAAGGCAATGGACAAGGCCGAAGATGATGACTTCGACTTCGATTTTGATTTCGGCGAAGATATTGCCAACCTGGCCGAAGAGATCAGCGTACAGGTTTCCGAACAATTAGAAGAACAAATGGAAGCCCTGAACGAGCAGCTCAACGAATTGACCGAACATTTTAATACTACAACATTCAGTACCGAGGCCGCCGCCCGCAATGCCGAACGCCGTGTCTACGACGTGCAGCGCCAAATCGAACGCAAGATCGAAGCGACCAAACGGCGCGCCGAGCATCAGGCTCGTTTGGCTGCCCAGCGGGCGCGGCGGCATACAAAGGGGAAGGGGCGTAATTTCTCGTTCTCATTCGATACCGACAAAATGAAACCCAAGAGCGATCCGGTTACGGATGCCGAACGCCAGATGGTCTTGCAAATGGTGCAAGATAAGAAGATTTCTATTGATGAGGCTGAATCTTTGCTGGCGGCCCTTGAGGGCCGCCCCCCGGAAGATTTTCCGCAGCCACCGGAACCGCCAGAACCGCCTATGGCACCCGAACCGCCTGAGCCGCCAATGGACAGTGAAGAGCCTTTGGAGTAAGTGTAGGATTATGGAGTACCGACAATGACGAACGAACGTTTACGTATCCTGGAAAGAATTGAGAACGGCGAGATCACCCCGGAAGAAGGTGCCAAACTGCTCATGGAAGTAGAAGCTGAAGCAGCAGTTGCCCCCGAAGAAGAAGCACTGACTCCGATGAACATCCTGGAAATGATCGACGCCGGTGAAATCAGTCCCGAAGAAGGTGCCGATCTGCTGCAAAATGGTGAAGCCGCACAGGCGGCAGCCCCGGCGGAGGACGGCACCGCCGACCCAACCGCGGAATCTGCTAAGGTTGAAGTGATTTCAGGGCCTGGCCCGGATCGATTTACCGCTGCTGAACCGGAGAAAATCGAGAAATGGCAGCAATGGTGGATGATCCCGTTGTGGATCGGCGTGGGAATCACCGTCTTGTCCGGTCTGTGGATGAACAGCCTCTTGCAGAAAAATAACTTTGGCTTCTGGTTCTATTTTTCCTGGCTGCCACTGATCCTTGGAATTACGGTGATCGCCCTGGCCTGGGCTTCGCGTACGGCTCCCTGGCTGCACGTGCGCGTCAAACAATCCGGCGACGGCCCTGAAAATGTGGCCGTTAGTTTTCCGATCCCGCTGCGCTTTTCTGCCTGGGCCTTGCGGACATTTGGTGGCAATATCTCCGGCCTGGACAATACCAGTGTGGATGAAATTATCACCGCCATCGATCTGTATGCCGCCAGTAAACAGCCGATCTACATCGAGGTCGACGACGATGATGACGGCGAGCACGTTGAAGTATTTATTGGATGATAAAAAACGTTTGCTATAAGATGAAAAAACCGCAGGTATTATTACGTAATTTAGTGAGGAACTGACCGTTCATGACCTTTGGAAGTATTCTAAAAACAGACGGTCAGTTACCTAGATACAAGGAGCATAACAATGATGGCAACCAGTGAAGAAAGATTGAAAATCCTCCAGATGATCCAGGATGGGAAAATCACTGCCGAGGATGGTGCCAAACTGCTGGCCGCACTCACCGAAGGTGGCCGCCGCCAGCGTCCGATCAGCCGCCAGACGGAAGCGCGCTATATGCGCGTGCGCGTCACGGATATGGTGACCGGTAAGACCAAGGTCAGCGTAAACCTGCCGTTGGGTTTGGTGGGTGCGGGGATGAATATCGCCTCGAACTTCGTCCCGGAGATGGGCATTGAAGACCTCTCCGACGCGATCTCGGCCGGTGTGACCGGCAAGATCGTGGATGTGATTGACGAAGAAGACGGCGAGCACGTTGAAATCTTTATTGAATAAAGGATATGGCTATGTCAGAGCAAGAAGTTTTCGAGCAGGTATTTGTTGTCGATGCGCCTGCAAGGCTGACCGTGCATAACGTGCGCGGCAGTGTTGAGATCAAGCCGGGGGAGGATGACAAGATCAAAGTCCATGCTGTTCGGGATAATTTGAGCGGTGCCCCCGAACTGACTCTGGTCAATATTTCGCAGGCTGATGACGGCGGCGTGATTGCCGAAGCGCGCTACGATAAACCCTATCTGGTTCCACTGCTTTTCGCCAAGCCCTGCAAGGTGCATTTTGTGATCGAGACGCCCCGCAGTGTGTCGATCAATGCGAAATGTGTCAGCAGTTCGCTGGATGTGCAATCTCTGGAGGGGAACTTCAAGCTAAAGACCGTCAGTGGTTCCTTGACTGCTCGGGACTTGAGTGGTGACGTTTACTTGAAATCCGTCAGCGGTCGCATCCTGGGTGAACGCATCTCCGGGCCGGTCGATATCGACAATGTATCCGGTGTGATCCAGTTGCCGGACGGCGATTTTCCCGAGTTGGCAGTGAAGAATGTCAGTGGAAATATTGAGGCGGGCACGCCGATTGGTGCTGGGCCGTATGTGCTCACCACCGTGTCAGGTAAAATAACGCTGCGTGTACCGGCTGGAACTCGCTGTTCGGTCAGTGGCAAATCCGTCAGCGGGCGTTTCTTGACCGCACTCCCGGCCACGTCCTTGCATACCTCCAAGCGGCACTGGAATGTGGAGATTGGTGGAGGTGGCGCGGAGGTTATCATGAAGACTGTATCGGGTAATTGCCAGTTGGTTACGCCGGAAAACCAGCACGCCGTGGAACCGTATTTGAAGGTAGTGCCGCGCCCGAACCGCATCGACTTGCTCAAGCAACTCGAAAATGGTGAAAAATCCGTCGACGAAGGGCTGGCACAGTTATAAACGACCAATCACCCTCAAGATAAGGAGAACTTCATGCCCGACCCGCGCGTAAAAAAATTAGCCGAAGTGCTTGTCAAATATTCCCTGGAATTGAAACCAGGAGAAACTTTTGTGATCTCGACCAGCGCGGCGGCAGATGAATTGAGTTTAGCCGTATATGAACAGGCTGTCCTGGCCGGTGCCCACGTGCATTCCCGGATCAGCATCAGCGGTTCAAATGAGGTTTACTACAAGAACGCCAGCAACGCCCAGCTTGATTACGTGTCGCCGATCAGTCGGTATTATTACGAGAAATTCGACGCCTTGCTCAACATTGAAGCCCAGACGAATACGCGCGCCTTATCCGGCGTCGATCCCCAGAAAATGCGGCGTTCGCAGCAGGCGAATAAAGAAGTCATTGAAACCTTCATGCAGCGTATGGCGACGCGTGAACTCAAATGGGCGATGACGGTCTATCCCACTAATGCCTCCGCCCAGGAAGCCGACATGAGCCTGACCGAATACGAGAATTTCGTATATGGAGCGGGTTTGTTGGACCTGGATGACCCGGTGCAGGCCTGGCGGGAAGAAGGCCAACGCCAGCGTGGGGTGATCGCCTGGCTGGACGGGCGTAAATCCGCGGTGCTCAAAGGTGCGAACATTGATTTGACCCTCTCGCTCGACGGGCGCAAATTCCAGGAGGCCAGCGGTAAGTTGAACTTCCCGGATGGTGAAATCTATACTTCTCCAATTGAAGATTCGGTTAATGGCTGGGTGCGTTTTGGCTATCCGGCTATTTTCGGCGGGCGCGAGGTAGAGGATATTGAATTGTGGTTCGAGAATGGCAAGATCGTCAAGGAAAAAGCGGGCAAGGGCCAGGAATTCCTGAGCACCATGCTCGACTCTGACGAAGGTTCGCGCTACCTGGGTGAATGGGGCATTGGTACCAACTACAACATCCAGAAGTTCACCAAGAACATGCTTTTCGATGAGAAGATCGGCGGCACGATCCACCTCGCCGTAGGTGGTGGTTTCCCCGAAGTGGGCGGCAAGAACAAATCGGCCATCCATTGGGATATGCTTTGCGACATGGCTGACAGCGAAGTGACCATCGACGGTGACCTGTTCTACAAAGACGGGAAGATCGTTGTCTGATCCCCTGATTGAGGAAAATTTACACTGGCCGTTGGTGCAGAATACCAGCGGCCAGTTTGTTTTAACATTACAAATGAAAGCTGATCGCTGACTGCTGGAAGCTTATAAAGCAATGTATGCGTTTTATAAACTTTTCATGATCGGGTAAAATTCAATAGCCTAACCACGTCAGTATTTGTGAGCTATTATACAAAGCACAAAACTTATCTAACGAGGAAAACAATGGAATTGAATTTGAGTAGTATGTCAGGCAGCGGAGGGTCAAGTGAACCCCAGGATGTACCCGTTTTGATCATCGGGGGTGGCCCGGCCGGACTTTCGGCTGCCTTATACGCCGCGCGCGCCGAGTTGCAGCCGGTCGTCCTGACCGGTATGGAATTGGGTGGGCAGGCTGCATTGACCCACATTATCGAGAATTACCCGGGCTTCCCGGAAGGTTTATCCGGCCCGGAATTGGGCGAATTGTTCAAGCAGCAAGCCGAGCGCTTTGGGGCGCGGATGGTCATGGACCTGGCAACGGAAGTCGATTTCTCGGAGCGTCCGTTTACGGTAAAGACGGCGGGCGGCGCTGTTTACAAAGCCGCAGCGGTCATTATCGCTACCGGGGCCACGCCGCGCCATCTTGAAGTACCTGGTGAAGTCGAATATACTGGCAAGGGCGTCTCCTACTGTGGAACCTGTGACGGCTTCTTCTTCAAAGATAAAGAGGTTGTTGTAGTGGGTGGTGGTGACAGCGCTCTGGAAGAAGGCCTCTTCCTGACCCGCTTTGCCACCAAAGTTACCGTCGTACACCGCCGCGATGAATTGCGGGCGGGGGCGATCTTACAGAACCGGGCTTTTGAAAATCCCAAGATGGATTTTGTCTGGGATACGGTTGTTAATGAGATTGCGGCCGAGAATGGCAGCGGCGTAGTCGAACACGTCGAATTGAAAAACACGAAGACCGGCGAAAAAACCAAGTTCGATACCGACGGCGTCTTCATTTTTATCGGCCATCTCCCCAATTCGGGCATGTTCAAAGGAAAGCTCGAAATGGATGACGCTGGATACATCAAGACCAATATGCACATGGAAACCAGCGTACCGGGTGTGTATGCGGCGGGCGAAATCGCTGATCCGCATTTCCGTCAGGTGATTACCTCAGCAGGAATGGGCGCGGCAGCCGCCATTCAAGCCACTCATTTTCTTGAGGAAAATAGTTAGCATAATATTTTAAGCTCTCTTCTGGATATCCAGAAGAGAGCTTTTTTGTCGCAGTTAAGGAAGTTTTTCCAAGCTGCGGCACTCGTTCTATTAATATCGTATAATCATATTGGACAAATCAGGCAAGAGTAGAGAAAGTTTTTTGATGGTGCGAAAACTACTGTGCTGTACGAAACTATCAGACTAGGAGTATAGAAATGCCGAACAAAGTTTCAATTATTGGCGCTGGGATGACCGGTGCCACTTCTGCCCACTGGCTGGCCCAGATGGATATCGCCGACATTGTGATGATTGATGTCGTCGAAGGCATGCCGCAAGGAAAGGCATTGGATCTGGTGGAGGCCCTGCCGGTGATTGGTGTGGACGTGTGCGTGAGTGGCTCTAACGATTACCAGGCCACCGAAGGTTCAGATGTGGTGGTGATCACAGCCGGTGTTGCCCGCAAGCCGGGTATGAGCCGCGATGACTTGTTGAATATCAACACCAAAATAGTCAGCGAAGCTACTGAACAGACCTTGAAATATTCCCCCGATGCGCGTTACGTGGTGCTCACCAATCCGCTGGATGTGATGGCCTATGTGACCATG
>JAFGRA010000419.1 GCA_016935415.1 Anaerolineales bacterium | reverse complement strand
TTCCAGCACTTCCATAATGCGCTTGTGGCGCTCGGCTTTGGTCGTATCTGGCGGCAAACGCAGTTGGGCGGTGTAATCCAGCGCGTCGTACACCGTCAATTCCATGTGGATGATGTCTTTCTGTGGGACGAAACCAATGATGTTACGAATCGAGTCAAAATTCTCATACACGTTGGTTTCGTTCACGAAGACATCGCCGTGCGTGGCCGGACGATAGCCGGCGATGGCATCTACCAACGTAGACTTACCGCCACCACTCTGTCCAACCACAACGATGAACTCGCGCGGGTTGAGCGCCAGGGAGATATTCTGCAAAATGTTCAGATCGGGATGCACCCATTTATTGAGGCCAATCGCTTCTACCCGCAAATCCATCGAGTCGTCGTACTGCGCCAGGGATTCGGCGCCCATAACGTAGCGGTATGGCCCAATGCGGATCGAGTCGTCCTGGTCGAGCCAGGTTTCCCCGGTAATGCGTTCATCATTGACAAAGGTACCATTGGTGCTGCCCAGGTCGACGACCTTGAAGCGCTGCCCGATCTTTTCAATTTGAGTGTGGAAACGTGAAACCTGAGGCACATCAAGTACCACATCATTGGTCGAGTCGCGTCCGATCTGGATCACATTCTTGGTGCCGAAGCTGATCTCTTCGGCTACCATCTCGGCTTCGGCCGGAGAGGTGTAGAGCATCGAAACCATCACGCCCGGGTCTTGACCACCGATACGCATCTTGGCATCATGGCGCAGGCGGGTCGGCTTCGGAACCAGTTTGCCGTCCAACACAACCGGGTTGCCAGCTTCCGGCAAAACCACCAGATTATAACCACCATCAGCAGTGCGCTCGAAATAGCCGTGCTTGCGCGAAACGATCGGGGAACCGATCACAATGTCATTGTCACCCGCCCGCCCAAAGGTAATCCGGTCTTTAGTGAGCGTATAGACCATTGGCACGGAACCGGCCACACCAACCGACAATTCCGGCGGGGTGGCGGACTGGAACTCAGGCAAAACATCACCAATCGCAGTCGCGGCGAATTCGGCATTCCCGGCTGCTACCGGTTGGCTCTGCATCATCGTTTTTTCCACGGGCACGTCCGGCGCGGCGGCTGTGTGTGCACCTTGGTAAACGATTTTCACAGAGAACCCCAACCCAATCACATCCCCGGAACTGAGCAGATAACGTCCGGAGATCTGTTCGTCATTTACGAAAGTACCATTGCTACTCCCCAGATCTTCGAGGTGGTAGTTATCACCAACTTTGGTGATCTGTGCATGCGTTGATGACACCGCATTAAATTCCACCACAAAATCATTGCTTGGGCCGCGACCAATCGTGGTTACAATCTTTTCAAGCACATATTCTTCCCCCGGCGATGGTCCTTCCTGGACGATCAACTTGTGTTGCGTTTCTTGCTCCATGCAATCCTCCTATAAAATACCATCTCAATCACAAGCAAAAATTAGCTTCTCAACCTGAGAATGTTGATCCTAAGTATTTCAGATGTTGGTTGATTTGGGTTTTTACAAGAACAAACAATTTTTGGTCTTATTTATCCGATTTAAAAACAAAAAAAGTGGTTTAGCCTACATAAAACCGAGCCGAACTTTGGCCCAGAATCTACACAAAGTTGCAGTCAATTCGAATTACAGACTAATCATATCATATTTATCAAAAGTGTGTTATAAATACCACAAATCTATTTATCCGATTATTCCCAGAAAATTGATTGATTAGGAATTATTCCATGCCACAAAACAAGAAGATTCTTTCTGATTCTATTCCGCTGACATTAGTCGAATTGCTCCAACTGCGGGCCGAAGAAACCCCCGATAAACTGGCATACCTCTATTTGGATGATGGGGAAGAGCAAGAAATCCCAATCACTTACGGCGAACTGGACAAAAAAGCCCGCGACATTGGCGGCTGGCTGCAATCCATGGGCCTGCAAGGCGAACGCGCCCTACTGCTTTACCCCCAAAGCGCCGATTACATTGCTGCTTTTTTCGGTTGCCTATACGCCGGTGTAATTACCGTCCCCGCCTACCCACCACGCGTCAATAAGCCGATGCCGCGCCTGATCTCGATTCTCAACGATTCCCAGGCGGCCGTGGCTTTGACCACGCCCAACATCCTAGAAAATATCGAAAAGCGCTTTGAGCAGGAACCCGATCTAAAGAAAGTACGCTGGCTGTCTTCAGCGGACATCCCCGCCGACGGCCACACGTCCTGGAAGGACGAAAGCATCCCTCCCGAGCAATTTGCCTTCTTACAATACACCTCCGGCTCGACCAGCGCGCCGAAGGGTGTGATCCTGTCGCACGCCAACCTGATGAGCAATCTCGCCATGATCAAGAATGGTTTCCAGATCACCACCGGAACCGGCGTATTCTGGCTGCCCAGCTACCACGATATGGGCCTGATCGGCGGGCTGCTCGAACCCATGTACGTCAGCGGGCCGTCCATCATCATGCCGCCGGTATCTTTTATCCAAAAGCCTTATCGCTGGCTGCATGCGATCAGTAAATACAAAGGCACGATCAGCGGTGGGCCAAACTTCGCCTACCAGCTTTGTGTCGATAAGATCACCCCCGAACAAAAAGAAACTCTGGACCTGAGCAGTTGGGAGTTAGCCTTCCTGGGCGCAGAACCCATCCGCCGCGCCACGTTGGATGCTTTCACCGAAGCTTTTGCCTCCTGCGGCTTCAACCCGGAAGCGTATTACACCTGTTACGGCCTGGCTGAAGCTACGTTGATCGTTTCCGGCGCAGAGGGGCCACAACTACCCAAGTCGGTCATTATCGATAAGCGTGCCTTCGAGCAAAACAAGGCCGTCGTTGTCGATGAACTCAACAGCGATTCGCAGGTCATTATCGGAGCGGGTCAACACATGATCAACGAAGAAATCGTCATCGTCGACCAAGAAAAAGGTATCCGCCTGCCCGAAGGTTCGATTGGTGAGATTTGGGTGCATGGGGACAACGTCGCCCAAGGTTATTGGAACCGCCCCGAGGAAAGCGCCGCTACCTTTGGCGCTTCGCTCCCGGACGATCCCGCCAAGACTTACCTGCGCACCGGCGACCTGGGTTTCCTTTTAGCTGATGAACTCTACATCGCCGGGCGCTTGAAAGACCTTATCATCATCCGCGGCCGCAACCATTATCCCCAGGATATCGAGCATACCGTCGAGTTGGCGCACGAGGCGCTGGCCCCGGATGGTGGGGCGGCCTTTTCCATTGAGGTCGACGATGACGAGAAATTGGTCATCGTTCACGAAGTGCTACGCTCGCACCGCAACGCCGATATCGAAGAAGTCGCCGAGGCTGTGCGCCTGGCGATTGCCAAACAGCACGAAATCCAACTGCACGCCCTGGTGTTGGTGCGGCCAATGAGCATTGCCAAGACTTCCAGCGGCAAAATCCAGCGCCACGCTGTAAAACGCGAATATCTGGCCGGAGAGTTATTGGTTAATGCGACCTGGGAAGCCGCCGCAGAAACAACTGTATCCAGTCCAGCACCTGCAAAACAAGACCTTCCTGACCTGTCGCTTTTCACCAGCCGTAAATCCCCACAGGCATTGCAGATCGAAGCCTGGCTGGTGGCGCAGATTGCCACCGAACTAAAACTTGATCCCGCCAAAATCAACGTGCGCGTACCCTTCGTCGAATACGGCCTGGATTCGGTGCAGGCCGTCAGCCTGGCCGGGGAATTGGAAACCTACCTGGGACGCCCGGTGCCACCGACCATGGCCTGGGATTACCCCAACATTGAAATCCTGGCCGCTCATCTGGTGGGTGAAGACGTTTCTACCGTAAAAGCGGAACACACTAAAGCTACATTAGACGAACCGATTGCCGTGATCGGCATGAGCTGCCGTTTCCCTGGCGCGGACAGCCCGGAAGCCTTCTGGGAACTGCTGCGGGACGGCGTCGACGCCATCTCCGAAGTCCCGACCGGGCGCTGGGACGTGGACGCTTATTACCAGGATAGTCATGCGCGCGGCAAGATGATCACGCGTTGGGGCGGCTTCCTGGACGGCATCGACCAGTTCGACCCTGGTTTCTTCGGCATTTCACCACGTGAGGCCTCGCGCATGGATCCGCAACAGCGTTTGCTGCTGGAAGTAGCCTGGGAAGCACTCGAAAACGCCGGGGTTGTCCCTAGCACCCTGGCGGGCAGCCCAACCGGCGTGTACGTCGGCATTTCCAGCTACGACTACGCCCGTTTCCAATACCAAGACCCCGACCTGATCGACGCCTACGCCGGAACCGGCAACGCCCACAGCGTAGCCGCTAACCGGCTCTCATACGTGCTCGACTTGCGCGGCCCCAGCATGGCGATCGATACGGCCTGCTCTTCTTCCCTGGTCACCATCCACCAGGCTTGCCAAGGACTGCATACCGGCGAAACCGATCTGGCCCTGGCCGGGGGCGTTAACTTGATCCTCACGCCAGAATTGAACATCACCTTCTCGCAGGCACGTATGATGGCCGCCGACGGGCGCTGCAAGACCTTCGACGCCGACGCCGACGGTTACGTGCGCGGCGAGGGCTGCGGTATGCTGGTACTCAAACGCCTCTCCGACGCCGTCCGCGACGGCGACCCGATCCTGG
>JAFGRA010000418.1 GCA_016935415.1 Anaerolineales bacterium | reverse complement strand
GCCCGCGATGATATTCTGGTGATCGATGGCGGGATGGTCGAAGTGCCTGGGCCGGTAGACTTCCATTTCGATTTCGGCTTTCCGCCTGGGAAAGCCTACGCCTGCATGGCGGAGACCATGGCTCTGACCTTGGAGGGCCGTTTTGAGGATTACACTTTAGGAAAAGAGATCAAACCTGAACAGGTGAAAGAGATTAGTGAAATTGCAAACCGACATGGATTCAAACTCAGTGGGTTCCGTTCCTTCGAAAAAGCGGTCAGCCCACAACAAATCGAACATGTGCGACAGATGGCCCGCACCGGCCGTCGCCATTAAGATTCTTGGGAGGTTCTTATGAGCAAAGCGCGAATATTGATTGTTGAAGATGATTTCGACATCTCCAACATGTTGCGCATCTATTTTGCAGGGCAGGGCTACGACGTGGACGTAGCGCCGCGTGGTTCCGATGCCCTGGAAAAAACCCGCCAGTTGATGCCCCGCCTGATCGTGCTCGACATCATGCTGCCGGACATCGACGGCTATGAAGTCTGCCGGCGGCTGCGCACCAACACCCGCACCAGCCACATCCCGGTCATTTTCCTGACCCAGAAGGATGAACGCAGTGACAAGCTGCAAGGCCTGGAGTTGGGCGCGGACGACTACATCACCAAGCCGTTCGACATCGAGGAATTGAAGCTGCGTGTGCAGAACGCGATTTCACGCTCCGAGCGTGAAAGCCTCACCGATCCGCGTTCCGGTTTACCCTCCGGGCGTTTGATCGAGGAGCAGTTGCGCCGCATCATCCGCCAGGAAAGCTGGACGTTCATGGACATCCGCATCAATCACTTCGAGGGTTTCAAAGAAGTGTACGGCTTTGTGGCCGGGGATGATGTCCTGCGCTTCGCGGCCATGCTGCTGGGTGAGGTTGTCGATGAGCGGGGCGGCGATGATGATTTCATCGGCCACCCCGGTGGTGACAATTTCATCGTCATCACCGAGGAAGCCAAAGGTGCTGCGATCGAGGAACAGATCAAGGCGCGTTTTGCCGACCAGGTGCTCTCACACTATAACTTCATGGATCGTGACCAGGGCTTTATCATCACAACTGATGACAGCGGCAACCAACAGCAAACTCCATTGATGAGCATTTCGATCGGCGTGGTCTCGCAATCGGAGCACCAGTTTGCTGACATCCGCGAGATCACCGAACTCGCCGCCGAAGCTCGCCGCCAGGACGTCCTCAGTTCTTAGCGCGGCTTAAGGCGCGTTTACGATGTTTAAACTGGACCCGATTGTCCTAGGGCTTGTGCTCTTTACGATTGGATTGGCATCCATACTCGTGGTGCCGGTCTTATTGCGCGCATTAAGCCACTTGCGGCCAATCGTCCAGTCTGATCCCAACACTCCCGCCATTCAAGTTTCTATCTCCCAGCACGAAGATGCCGTTTTGCTCGTCCGCCCCGGTGGACGGGTGATCTACGCCAACCCGCGCGCCCGGGCATTGTTTGGCATGGAAGCCGATGAGCAGCCCAACCTGGAACGGCTGGCACGCAGCACGCGCCCCGGCGAAGCTTTCCTCAGCCTGTGCGTTACGGAGGGGCAGGCGCGTTTCAATGTACAGAAGACCATGGTCGAGGGCACTTCCTTTGTCATCCCGCATGAGGAAGGCCAGATCATGCTGGTTAGCCTGCGGCGGCCCCAACTGGCCGGTTTGGAATCCGACACCTCCCAACCATCCGGTCAGGCCTTGACTATCTTTACCGAACTGTCTCAATCGATGTCCTCCAGCCTGGACCTTGAGATCACGCTCAGGTCTGTTTTGGAGAGTGTCGGTCGGCTGGTGCAATCCGACCTGGCAGAGATCGATCTTTGGAATGAAGACCGCCAGACGCTGACCCCTTACCGCTTTGTGGCTGACTCTGGCACAGATTATCACGTTGAAAGAACCACCGAACGCCCCCTGGCCGACAGCGGCTATTCGCGCTATCTGATCTCTACGCATCAGCATTTGCTGGTCCAGAATGTGGAGACGCAGCACGAAGCCATGCCGGGTGTCGATAAGGAACGTTACCCCTTCCGGTCTTACTTGGGATTGCCGCTCTTGATCGCCGGGGAATTGGTGGGCACCCTGGAATTGGCGGCGTTGGAACCGGAAGCCTTTGATGAGAGTGATTTGCAGATTTTGCGGGTGATCTCCGGGCAGGCTGCGGTGGCACTGCACAACGCCATCGTGCACCGCCAGGAGCAGGAACGCGCCAACGAACTTGCCGGGCTGGCCCAGCTTGCTCAGGTGGGCGGCTCGCTGCAAGACCCGCAGGAATTGTTCCAGCGCCTGGTGGAAACGATTGCCCCGCTGCTGGATGTGGAAATTCTGGGTTTCTTGATCTATGATGAAACCCACCGCATGTTGCGCGGCCAGGTGCCGTTCCAGGGCATGCCGCCGCAATTCGTCGAACTCTACCAGACCGAGGTTCCGTTCAGCGGCCCGGCTTTCAAGCTGTGGTCTGACCAGGAAGTGATCCGTGCCAACGACCACGAAGACCAGAACCTGCAAGCATTGGGCCTCAGCCACCTTACTCAGGCCGCCGGGATTCGCAACACCGCCCTGATCCCGCTGACCTCCGGCGGGCGCATGTTGGGGTATATGCAGGTTGCTAATAAACCCGATAATTCGGTTATTGACGAGGCCGACCTGCGCTTCATGAAGATCATTGCCGGACAGGCCGCCCCGATCATTGAGAACGCGGCACTGGTCAAGGAAACTCGCCAGCGCACCCAGCGCGCAGAAGCCTTGCGCCGGGTTGCCAGTCTGGCCGGTTCTTCAGCCACCCTGGATGAAATTCTGAAATTCTCTTTGCAGGAATTGGTCAGTTTCCTGCAGGCCGATTCGGCCGGAATAATGCTGCTCGATGATACGCGTGGCGAACTGCGCCTGCACCTGGACTCGCTGATGGGTGTGCCCCGTGAGGTAGCCGACCGCAACGGCCATATTCCTATTAACACTCCAGCGTATCATCGCACGGTGACCGAATCACTCCATCCGCTCGCTAGTGGCGCAGTCGATATCGACGAAGACCTGCCCGAAGTTTACCGCCCATTGCTGCGTTGCTTTGCGGATGCCATGTCGATGCTTTCCGTGCCGCTGGTGATCCGCGACCGCGGTGTGGGTGAGGTCATCCTGGTCAGCGTGCAGACCGATTTCTTCAATCGCAGCGATATCCAGTCGGTGGCCACGGCCGCCAGCCAGTTGGCCAGCGCCATCGAGCGTTCCTCGCTCTATTCCCAGACCGATGAAACCCTCCAGCGCCGGGTCGACCACCTCACCTCCCTGACCCGCATCAGCCGGGAATTGAACACCACGCTGAACCTGGAGCATTTGCTCGAACGCGTGCACGCCGAGATGGTGCGCACCACCGGGGCGCATTCCGGCAGCATCACGATGTTCGAAATGGATGACCACGGCAGGCGTATGGACAACGTGATGTTGAGTGTGGGCGAGATTCCTGACGTGGAACTCAGCTCGATCGAGCAGCAAGTGCTGGAAACCGGTGAGCCGGTCGTGATCGAAGACTTTATGATCAGCGGCTTCGAACCCTGCCATGAGGGCATGCGTTCGGCGATGATCGTGCCGGTCGCCTTCCAGGATGATGTCGCCGGTCTCATTCACCTGCACGCCCGGGGGCCGGAGCGTTTCGATGCTGTTTCGTTGGAGATCACCCAGTCGTTGGCGATGCAGGCCGCAATTGCCCTAGGCAATGCCCAACGCTACCAGGATCAGGTGCACCGCGGCGAGATGCTGGGGCGGCGCGTGGAAGCACTCGCCAAGCTCTTCGAGACCGCCCAAACCCTGCATCTCGAGCAACCCCTGGTCGAATCGCTCGAAGCGATTGCTTACGGTATCCAGGAATCCACGCCGTTCGAAGTTGTGCTGGTCTACGTATACAGCCCGCAGAGCCAACTGCTGTACGGTGAAAGCGGCGCCGGATTGCCGCTCGACCGTATGGATGAGATTCGTGGCCTGACCCATGAGTGGGAGACAGTTGAGAGCCTGACGCAGCCGGAATACCGCGTGCAGCACTCGTACTTCATCCCCGGCGAGGAACTGCCCGACGTGCCGCGTTTGATCCCGATGTCGGCCCTGTTCTCTTACACCACGCCGCCTTCGACCCAACGAGCCTGGCAGTTGGGCGATACATTGATTTCCCCGTTGGTTAGCGCGGCCGGTCAGCCGCTGGGCGTGATCGCCGTTGATGCCCCGCGTGATGGTCTGCGCCCCGACAAGATCACATTGGAGACGCTGGAAATCTTCGCCACCGAAGCGGTACTGGTGATCGAAAGTGCCCAGAAAGTGCGCGAATTGAAGGGCCAGGTCGGGCACATCCAGCAAGAATTCGTGCGCGCCGAAGAAGCCTCGCGCACTGCCCAGGGCCACCTGGCCGTATTGCTGCACAAAGACCTGGAACAGACCATTGCCATCCAGCGCTTGCACGACCGCTCGCGGCGCATTCGCATTGGCCTGGATATTGCCGAGATCGTCAACCGCCAGCCCGACCGTTCGGCTGTGCTGATGGCATTGGGCCACCAGATGCTCACCCAGATGGAGTTGGACGTAGCCCTGATCGCCGAACCATCCAGCGGGGGGCCGCGTTTGGTGCATAACCTGGGTTCGATGCCGCCCAACGCCAAGCCGGAAGCATTGCTCGGCCAGCGCAACCCGCTGCGTACCTCGCTGCAAACCGGCGAGATCATCTTCGTCCCCAATATGGAGACCACGCCGGAATGGGAAAGCTCGCCGCTGTTGCGTAACCTGGACGCCAAAGGTTTCATCACCATCCCAATTTCGTCCAACGGCACTGTGGAAGCCGCCCTGCTGGCCGTCTCGCAGACCGTGATTTCGGCCTTCTCCAAGGAAGACGAGCAGATTTACGAATTGATTGGTAACCAGGTGGCGATTGCCTTGCAGAACCTGAACCTGCTGACCGAAACCCGCCGCCGCCTGCGCGAAGTCAATATGTTGCTGGACTTCAGCCGCCAGTTGGGTACGCTCGATCCCGACCAGATCCTGTCCACATTGATCGAGAGCGCCCTGCGGGTGATGTCCAACGCCCACGCCGGGGTGGTCCTGTTGTGGGACCCCGAGTATGGGGCTTTGGTGCCCAGCAGTGCTACCGGGTATACCAACAATGAAGTCATCCAGCAGATTTCCTACAAGTCTGGCGAAGCATTGCCCGGCCAGGTATTTGCCCAGCGCAGCCCGCGGCGTGTGGATGAGATTGATTTTGCCAACCATTACAATCTTTCCTCGCACAACCTGCTGCTCTACCGCGAAGGCACCGGCGGGCGCGTGCCGGTTTCGGCGATGATTATCCCGATCCAGACCGGCGATACTGCTCTGGGCGTCATCATCCTGGATAATTTCAATACCCCGGGGGCATTCTCGGTAGAGGACGAAGCGCTGATTACCTCACTGACGCAGCAGACCGCCCTGACACTCGAAAACGCGCGCCTCTTCCAGGCTGCCGACCAGCGCGCTGCTCAATTGCAAGCTCTGACCGAAGTGTCTACCACGATCACCTCCAGCCTGGATAGCGATGCGCTCACCGCAACCTTGCTGGACCAACTTGCCGACGTGATCCCCTTCAATACCGGTACTTTGTGGTTGCGTACAGAAGACCAACTTACTGTGAAGGCGGCGCGTGGCTTTGACGACAGCGAACAACGCGTTGGCCTGACTGCAGCGATGGAAGATAGCGCCCTGCTCAATGCCATGATCCGCTCCGGCCAACCGCTTTCGATTGGTAATGTGAACGATGACCCGCGCTTCCCAACGTTGTTCAAGCGCCAGTATCATTCCTGGCTGGGTATTCCGCTGATCAGCAAAGGTGAGGTGGTCGGCGTGATTGCGTTGGAAAAAGAAGA
This sequence comes from Anaerolineales bacterium, assembly GCA_016935415.1. Taxonomy (GTDB): domain Bacteria; phylum Chloroflexota; class Anaerolineae; order Anaerolineales; family UBA11579; genus JAFGRA01. The sequence goes on along the minus strand of JAFGRA010000418.1, from coordinate 12,000 downwards.
AATCAACTTCTACACCTTCGAGCACATTCAGGCTACAACGACTTTTGCCAGTCAGGCTGCTGTCGCCCTGGAAAACGCCCGCCTGTTCGAAGAGAGCTTCCAGCGTGCCCAGGAGTTGGACCGCCGTTCGCAGCGCCTGGCCCAGCTCAACCTGATCTCGACCGAATTGAGTTCTTCACTCGACCCCGAGCACGTGCTGGTATTCACCACTAAAGAATTATTCCACGCGGTGCGTTGTTCAGCAGTTGCTGCTGTCTTATTCGACGAAGAGCAGGTGCCCAGTTTGCGCAGTGAGATGCCCAATACCGGAATCCGCATCCCGCAGGTCCTGGCCGACTCGCCGGCTTTTGAACACATCCGCCAGACCCACGGCGTGTATTCCAGCGCCAATCTCGCCAACGACCCGCGCATCGCGCCATTGCAAGACCTGATCGCACATTACAACGCCCAATCCCTGCTGGCGGTACCGATTGCCACGGCCAATGACCTGCACGGCGTTTTCATGATTTTCATTGATGAGAATTATCACTTCACATCCGAGGAAACCGAACTGGCGCTGACGATCAGTAACCAGGCGGCTGTGGCGGTCGAGAACGCTATTTTCTACCGCCAGGCTGAGCAGCGTGCGGTGGAATTGTCCACCATGCTGGAGACGGCGCGCGCGGCTTCCTCCACGCTGGAGTTGGAAGAAGTGCTGCGCCTGATCGCCGAGCAGATGGTCAAGGCCGTGAATGTGGACGGCTGCACGCTTTATCGTCTGGATCACGACGCGGACGCGATTGTGACCTGGATCGAATGGCGCAAGGCGGGCTTGCCGGACAGCGAGCAAGTGGACCAACGTTATGCCCTGGATGATTTGCCCATCGTGCGTACTGTGGTCGAAACCATTGAGCCGCACACCGCCCTGGCAGACGACTCGAAACTGGACATCATTGAACAGTCCATTATGCAGCGCAAAGGCGTCAAGAGCATGCTGATGCTGCCACTGGCAGTCGGCGAGCGCGTGATCGGACTGGTGGAATTGGACGAGCACCAGGATGAGCGTTATTTCTCCGGTACCGACATCCGTCTGGCGCAGGCCCTGGCTGACCAGGTTGCAGTTGCCATCGAGCGCGCCCTGCTCTTTGAAGAGACGCGCCGCTTCACCGAAGAATTGGAACAGCGTGTGGCCGAACGCACGACCGAGGTGCAGGTCGAGCACCAGCGGGCCCGCACGCTTTTGCAGATCAGTAATGAGCTATCTGCTAGTCTTGACCTCGATCACGTGATTAACCGCTCGTTGGAACTGCTCAACGAGAACACGCGCGCCGAGCAAAGCTCCATTATTCTGCACCGCATCGACCAGCCCAAGCTGTTCTACCGGGCGGGGATTGGTATCCTGCCGCAGCCGCCGACCGGTGGCCGTCCGACCTCATTCGATCCAGGCGAAGGCCTGGGTGGTTGGGTGATCGCGAACCGCAGGCCGGTCATTATTCCTGATCTGGCCGAAGACGACCGCTGGGTGATGATGGAAACCGAGACCGATGTGTTCCGCAGCGCCCTGGCTGTTCCGCTGACTGTGGGTGAGGATGCCTTGGGGGTGCTCTTGCAGTACCATCGCCAACCCGATCATTTTTCCAGAGATCAGGTCGATTTGATGCAAGCTGCCGCCAACCAGTTCGCGGTGGCGATCAACAACGGCGAACTCTACCGCCTGATCCGCGACCAGGCCGAAGACCTGGGTACGATGCTGCGCTCCCAGCAGGTGGAAGCCAGCCGCTCGACTGCCATGCTGGAAGGCGTGGCGGACGGCGTGCTGGTCACCGATACCGCCGGGACGATTACGCTCTTCAACCAATCGGCCGAAGAGATCCTGCATATGTCCAGCGACCAGGTGGTTGGTAAGACCCTGGAAAACTTTACCGGCCTGTTCGGCGCTGCCGCCCAAACCTGGATGGATGCCATCCGAGCCTGGATCGACGTCGACACCTCCGACCACGCCGGAGAAGATTATGCTGAACGCATCACCTTGGAAGACGGGCGCGTGGTTTCCGTCCACCTTGCCCCGGTAAGCTCACGCGGCGAATTCCTGGGCACGGTTTCGATTTTCCGGGACATCACTCATCAGGTCGAGGTCGATCGGCTGAAGTCAGAATTCGTTGCCACCGTCAGCCACGAACTGCGCACCCCAATGACGCCGATCAAAGGCTACGTCGAGTTCTTATTGATGGGTGGGGCAGGCGACCTGAACGACCAGCAGAAGCAGTTCCTGGGCATCATCAAGTCCAATACCGACCGCCTGAGCATTCTGGTCAACGACCTGCTGGACGTGTCCCGCATCGAGGCCGGTAAAGTGGCTTTCTCCTTCCAGCCGGTCGATATGCAGGAAGTGATCGAAGACATCGTAGGCGATCTCTTGCAGCAATCGCAGGAAGAAGAAAAGCCGATGACGATCGAACTCGTTCCAGCGCCGGACTTGCCACTGGTGAATGGTGACATGGAACGCATCCGCCAGATCGTGCGTAACCTGGTGACCAATGCTTACAATTACACCTCGGAGGGCGGCCGCATCGTGGTGCGCATCTTCCGGGAAAACGAGAATGTGCGGATCGATGTGCAAGACAATGGCATCGGCATCTTCCCCGAAGACCAGGAACGCGTCTTCGACCGCTTCTACCGCGGCGAGAACCCGCTGGTGATGGCGACGGCCGGGACCGGCCTGGGATTGGCCATCGTCCGGCAGTTGGTTGAAATGCACAACGGCGAAATCTGGGTAGAAAGTAGTGGCGTCCCGGGAGACGGCAGTACTTTCTCCTTTACCTTACCGATCTATGATCCTGAAAAAGAAATTGTGGAAGAGGGCTAAAGCATGGCAACAATATTGATTGCAGAAGATGAACGTGATATTCGTGATTTGATCACTTTTACCTTGACCTTCGCGGGTCACGAAGTGATCGCTGCGCCGAATGGCGAAGAGGCCTATTTGAAATCCAAAGAGATGACTCCTGACCTGATCATGATGGATGTGCGCATGCCGCGCATGACCGGGTATGAGGCCTGCAAGAAAATGAAAGAGATGGAGCACTTGAAGGAAGTACCGGTGGTTTTCCTCTCCGCCAAGGGGCAGGAATCCGAAGTGCAGGCCGGCCTGGAAGCGGGTGCTGTCGAATATATCCTCAAGCCCTTTGCGCCCGATCAACTGACCAATCGGGTTGCAAAACTATTGGAAAAATACGGTAAATAGGAAACATCTGGTAAGCGTATGAGCGCGATCATTCTCGAAGGCGATATCGTCCATTACGAAGTCCTGGGACGCGGCCGCCCGGTCATCTTTCTGCATGGCTGGGTAGGTTCGTGGCGTTACTGGATTCCGTCGATGCAGGCGACTTCGACTGCCTATCGTGCTTACGCGCTCGACCTGTGGGGTTTTGGGGATACGGCCAAATCGCCCAATCGCTATTCACTCGAATCGCAAACCGATTTACTGGATAGCTTCTTGAGCGAAATGGGGATCGGCAAGGTGGCGCTGGTGGGGCACGGCCTGGGCGCGGTGGTGGCCTTGCTGTATGCCCAGAAGCTTTCTTTCGTCGTTGACCGGGTGATGGTGGTTGGCTTACCCGTCAAACAGGAAGACCTCAGCGAACGCCTGCAAAGCGAATCTCCCACCGAACTGGCAACCTGGCTGCTGGCGCAAGATCCGGCCATGGAAGCGGCGCGCGCCGAAGCCCCCAAAGCTGATACAGAGGCGATCAAGACCTCCCTGGAAAACCTGCAAGCCCTCGACCTGGCGGGGCTGACCAATACGACTACAACAGCCACGCTGCTGGTGCACGGCCAGAACGACCCTGCCGTAAAGCCTTCCCTGGGAGAAGTCAACGGTTCGCTGCCCAGCAATGCCCACCGCATCGTGTTCGAAGAATCGGCCCATTTCCCAATGCTCGACCAGCCGAGCAAGTTCAACCGCCTGCTGGCCGATTTCCTGGCGCTCGAATCGGGGGAAAGCCCGCGTCAATTGCAGCTCAAAGAGGAATGGAAACGCCGCGTACGTTAGTGTCCATATTGCTTTCCTACAGTAATTTCTTAAATAATTCTTACGCTCTTATTTCGCTCACCCCTCGAAGCAAATGGTAAAACAAATTAGTATGGGGTGAAGGAAAAGACCAAATCAATTCCCAGATAGTGAAATCCAAACTAAGATAAGGACCGCCCCGTAAATCTATTGCTTGAATTCTCTTCATATCAATCGATTCCCGATAACTTCAGGCAATGATAGAATCGCCGATATGCAGAAAAAACTCTGGCGAAAATTGATTATGATTGGGGTTGGTTGTGCGCTGCTGTTCACCGCCTGCGACGCTCCCGCTAACGAAAACCCCAACCTGCAACTCACTGCCGCGGCGCAAACCATCGAAGCCCAGCTCACGCTTACCCCGCGGCCAACGGCCACCCGCACTCCAACTGCCGAAGCCGCCGTCGATGGCAGTGCGACCCCCGAATTCGACACTGCTTCCGGTGAACCCTGCGACCTGGCCGGGTTCGTGGCCGATGTGACCATCCCCGACGGCACCGAGGTGCAATCTGGCGCGGTGTTCACCAAGACCTGGCGCGTGCGCAACGATGGTACTTGTGTGTGGAACTCAGGCTACAGCCTGGTATTTGTGGAAGGTTTCCAAATGGATGGTCCCGAATCCCAACGCCTGACCAGCAGCACCATCCCGCCGGGCGGCAGCGTCGACCTTTCGCTCGATCTGGTGGCCCCGGATGAGACTGGAATCTATCTGGGCGGCTGGATGCTGGAAAATGGGGATGGCGAACGCTTCGGCTTGCAGTACGGCGAGGCGTTTTATGTGGAGATCAAAGTGGTGCCCGGACCTACGCCCACGGATACCGTCGTTCCCGTTACACCCCCGGCAACGGCCACTACCGGTCCGCAGCCCGACCTGGTCGTGACCGGCTTTTCGTTGGAGCCGATCTCGCCGCGTCAGGGTGAAGCTGTCAAAGTCGTCGCGTTGGTCGAAAATCAAGGTGCGGTGGCCGCGGCGGCCTTCCAGGTTGCCTGGTGGGCGGAGCAAGACTTGCCCACACCAACCTGTACCTGGGACATCGCCCTTTTACAACCCGGCGAAAATCAGGTGCTGACTTGCACCTACGCCGGTTACCCACAGCCAGACGCCGAATTGGAGACCATCGTCGTGGCCGATGCGCTCAACGATCTGGCTGAAGTGAATGAGAACAATAACCTTGCCAAGATCACCATTCAAGTGCTTGCCCCCTGAAAATCGGTCGGATGGCACGAAAAACTCATCTATTATTCATAAAAGTAGCTTAACATTTTAATCTCCATTGCTGTATAATCGCAACGCACTCTTATATGACGCCCAATCCGATTTTCAGAAAACGATACTCAAGGAGAGAAAATCGATGAAACGAATGCAAATCCTGGCGATCTTGTTGATTGCCGTGTTGGTGCTCTCGGCCTGCAACCTGCCGGACGCCGATACCACCCCGACGGTGTCGGAAGCGGATATGGTGTTGACCGCTGCCGCCCAGACTGTCGAAGCGCAGCGCACCGAGATCGCTTCCGGGCAACCTACGGCCACCTGGACGCCACTCCCGACCAATACCCAGGCGGTTACGGTGGCTTCCAATACCCCTGCGCCGACCCAGCAGCCAGCTGCTACTCAGGGGCAAGCGTCTTGTGACGTGGCGCTGTTTGTAACGGACGTAACTGTGCCCGATGGCACCGATTATGATCCTGGTGAAACCTTCACCAAGACCTGGCGGCTGAAGAACAACGGCTCCTGCACATGGACGTCGGGCTACGACCTGATCTTTGCCAGCGGCGACGCCATGGGTGGCCCGGCTGCCCAACAATTGACCAGCGGCTCAGTCGCTCCCGGCGCAACGGTAGATGTGTCTGTCGAGTTGACTGCCCCCGATGAAGCCGGTACGTATAAAGGCTTTTGGAGACTGCGCAATGCTTCCGGTGTGAACTTTGGTGTTTCCGGTAACAACGCTTTCTGGGTAGAGATCGAAGTGCTAGACGGCGAGGAAGATGGTTCTACGCCCACGGTCACCGTGACCGTCCCCGCTTCTACGGACGAGGTGACCCTGACGGCGGTTAATTCCGGTTCGGTGCGTAAGGATGGTTCGGTCAGCGCGCCGCCGAATGTGGGCGACACAGATGGCGATCTTGGCGCACAGGCTTTCTTTTCATTCGATATATCCAGTATACCTTCGGGATCAACGATCACTGCAGTGAGTGTGAATTTTAGCGCATACGATACTTTGGATAATCCCTTTGGTGGTCTGGGCTGTCTGCGGGCCTACGCGGGGAATTTCTTTCCACTGGATAGTGGGGATTACGTAAGTTCGCCCAGTGGGGCTGTTGCCCGTTGGTGCGATGAGTTTGAACTTAGCAACCCAAGCGTGGCCAGCGGCATGGTAGCAAGCCTGCAAAGTGCAGTCGGCAGTTCGACCTACCAGCTACGCTTACAGTTCAGTGAAAGTGAGACAGACGGTGACGGCGACTCGGATATGGTGCGTTTTGGTACGGTCAAGATCACGGTCGAGTATGCCGAGCCGTAAACCCAGCAAGTGATTTGGAGCCCAAGGGGCGCAGCATACTGCGCCCCTTTTTGTATAATTGGGCTACGACTCAGGACTCAGCAAAGAAAATTCAAAATAATGGTTACCAGCGAAACCCAAACGCTCACCGAAAAAATCAAGGCGCACGCCCGCCGGCTTGGATTCCCCCTGGTGGGGGTGACCACGCCCGACCCGCCGCCACACTATGCCGCCTACGAGCGTTGGCTGGAGCATGGCTATCATGGCGAGATGGGCTATCTGGCGACCGAGCGCAACCTGGAAAGGCGTGCCGACCCGCGCTTGATCTTGCTGGAATGCCAGAGCATCCTGGTGTTGGGCATGCCTTATGACAACCCGGCTTCTGTCTTGCCCCTGGAAGATGTCGGAATTGGTCGGGTGGCGGCCTATGCTTGGGGAGCTGATTACCACGACGTCATCCCGGAGAAATTGCGGGCATTGGTGGCTTACATCGAAGATCAGGTCGGCTGCGCCGTGCCCAACCGCTGGTACACGGACACCGGCCCGCTCCTGGAACGCGACCTGGCGCAGCGCGCCGGGTTGGGTTGGGCGGGCAAGAACAGCATGCTCATCAACCCGCAGGTGGGGTCGTATTTCTTCCTGGCCGAGATCCTGCTGGGAATCGAATTGCAGGCCGATGCGCCCTTTGAGAGCGATCACTGTGGCACCTGCACGCGCTGCATCGATGCCTGTCCCACAAGCTGCATCACCCCCGAACGCACCGTCGATGCCCGGCGCTGTATTTCCTACTTGACCATCGAATTGAAGACCGCCGTTCCCGGCGAACTGCGCGGCCAACTCGGTGAGTGGGTCTTCGGCTGCGACGTATGCCAGGAAGTGTGCCCCTGGAACCAGCGTTTTGCCCCACCACAGGGCAATGCGGCTTTCGCCCCGCGCTTGGAAGTGCCCTACGTCGATCTGCAAGCAGAACTTGAGCTAACGCCCCAGGCCTTCAACCGCAAGTTCAAGGGCAGCCCGCTCAAGCGTACCAAGCGGCGCGGCTACCTGCGCAACGTGGCGCTGGCGTTGGGTAATCGGGGTGGGGCGGAGGCGGTCGTCAGCCTCGTACGCGCCTTACGGGAAGATATCGAACCCTTGGTGCGCGCCCACGCTGCCTATGCCCTGGGACAGCTTGGCGGGGAGACCGCCAAAGCCGCCTTGCAGAAGGCGCACCAGACCGAACAAGATGCGGAGGTTTTGGGGGAAATCCGGGCGGCGCTGGAAAGGTTCCTGTAATTATTCGCCACAGAGAATTAACAACTTGGTGTCTTCGAGGTTATCCTTGTTTATTGCTTTTCAATCTGTAACACGGCTTCGCCGTTGATACGGCTGTGCTTGAGGTCGATCAGCGCCTGGGAGGCATCTTCGAAGGCGTACATTTGCACCGTGGACACAATCGGGATTTCGGCCCCCAACTCCAGGAACTCGACGCCGTCCTGGTAGGTGGCGTTGGCTACGCTGCGCAGCGTGCGCTCGCCGTAGACCAATTCGTAGGGCATCTGCGGGATGGCGCTCATATGGATGGCATTGATCGCCAGCGTGCCGGCTGGGCGTAGTTTCGCCAGCGCCTGCGGCACGATCTCGCCTACCGGGGCGAAAATCACTGCCCGGTCGAGTGGCTTTGGTGGTTTATCCTCAGAGCCGCCTGCCCAGGCTGCGCCCAGATCCATTGCCAGATCGCGGTGCGCTTGCGAGCGGGTGAAGGCGTATACTTCGCAGTCCCAGTGGCGCGCTACCTGGATCGCCAGATGCGCACTGGCCCCAAAGCCGAACAAGCCCAGGCGTTCGCCCTTTTGCAGGTCGGCCTGGCGCAGCGAGCGGTAGCCGATGATTCCGGCGCACAGCAGCGGGGCGGCCTGTCCGTCAGTGAGCGAGTCCGGCAGCGGCAGTACGTAAGCGGCCTCGGCCAGCATGTATTCGGCGTAGCCTCCATCCATGTGGAAGCCGGTGAAACGCGCATTCGGGCACAGGTTCTCCAAGCCGCGCCGGCAGTACTCGCAGGTGCCGTCGGCATCGTACAGCCAGGGCACACCCACCCGGTCGCCAACCTTTACCTGTTCCACGCCTTCACCAAGCTTGTCGATCGTGGCGACCACCTGGTGGCCGGGCACCACCGGCATATGGGGCGGGTGGATGTCACCCTCAATGGTGTGCAGGTCGGTATGGCACACGCCGCACAGTTTGATCTTCAGGCGCACCTGTCCCGGGCCGGGTTCGGGCACCGGCAGATCGACCAGTTCCAGCGGTTTCTCTTCCGCCTGAGCTGTCCCGTTCAATTGAAAAGCTTTCATCATGCGATCCTTTCAAGATATAATCCATTCTAACGTAATTGTATCGTATGCCCAATTCTCACCGTGCTATAATTTGCATATCCGTACGTGGTAGGTAGCCGATGTCGCTTGAACCGTTACAAAATCGCATTCAACAATTAGAACGCTTGCTTGAGGTCAGCCGCACGTTGAGCGGGATGCTCGACCTCGCCCCCTTGCTGCAATCGATTACCGAAGTCGCGGCCGATTTGACCTACAGCGAGGAATCTTCCATTCTGCTCTACGACAAAAAGACCAAGCAGCTCGAATTCGTAGCCGCGCCCTGGTTCAAGCGCGACCTGATGCGCGAGATCCGCGTGCCGCTCAAGGGCAGCATTTCGGGCGAAGTCTTCACCCACGGGCAGCCGGTGTTGGTGCGCAACGCTCAGCAAGATAACCGCCTGTATCGCCTGGTGGACGAGTCGGCCAGCTTCCAGACGCGCTCGATGGTTTCGGTGCCGTTGATCTATCAGGGCAAGACCACCGGCGTGCTCTCGGCGGTCAACAAACTCGGTGACCTGGACTACACCGAAGACGATGTGCGCATCCTAGAAACGCTGGCTTCTCAGGCCGCGATTGCGATCAAGAATGCCAGCCTGCTCAAAGAATCCCAGGAAGCCTACGCCGAGCTGGCCGAGTTCGACCAGATGAAGACCGATTTCGTGGCGATCACCTCGCATGAACTGCGCACCCCACTGGGCCTGATCCTGGGGCATGCTACCTTCTTGCGGGAAAACCTGTCCGAAGATTACCGCTCGCAGATCGATGTGATCGTGCGCAGCGCCATGCGCCTGAAAGAGATCATCGAAGACCTTTCCAAGATTGATAACCTGCAAACCGACCAGGCCTCGCTGCGCCGCCGCCCGGTGATCGTCAACAGCCTGATCATCGACATGGCGAACACCTACGCCATCCAGGCCAAGCAAAAGGGCGTGCGTTTCAAGACCATCTTGCCCAATACCCAGGTCACGGTGGAAGGCGACCCGGAGAAACTGTCCGTCGCCCTCGACCATCTGGTGCGCAATGCGGTCACCTTCACGGACGAAGGCGGGATTGTGATGATTTCGGCGGAAGAAGTGCCTGGCATGGTCAAACTCTCCGTGGGCGATACTGGGATCGGTATCCCGCGCAAGGACCTCGACCGCATCTTCGACCGCTTTTACCAGGTGGCTTCACACATGACCCGCAAACACGGCGGCATGGGCCTGGGCCTGGCGATCACCAAGGGTATGGTGGAAATGCACGGCGGCAAGATCAGCGTGGAGAGTGTGGAAGGGCGCGGCAGCAAGTTCACCATCTTCCTGCCCACTTCGGCCGCCCAGGTCGACGCCGTCAAACGCGTGCTGGAAGAATAGTCCTCCTTGTCAAACCCCCGTGGGTGGGATATAATCACATCCTGTTCGGGGCGTGGCTCAGCCCGGCTAGAGCGCACGGTTCGGGTCCGTGAGGTCGGCGGTTCAAATCCGCCCGCCCCGACTAAATCGACATCAAAAAAGGCCAATTTGCGGAACCATAGTCCGAAATTCGGCCTTTTTATGTTTTATAGGAATAATTGTCAATACTTGCGCGAGGAAATACGATGAGTCTAATGTATCGGTATCCGAAAATTTATAATTTCATTGTGGGAAGAATTCACAGAGAATCTCTGGAGAAAAGATATTTAAAAATTTCTTCAGAAATTGGTGCTCATGCGAAAGTTTTAGAGCTTGGATGTGGAACTGCTCTATTAGTCCCATATCTTGAAGCCGGTTGCAGTTATGAAGGTTGGGATCTTAACAAGGTGTTTGTCAAACATTGTAATCAAAATGGCATTAATGTTATTGATAAGAATATATTCGATATCGAATATGAAAACAGTCATTATGATGTAATCGTTATTTGTGATGTGCTGCACCATATTATGCCAGATCACGAAAGACTTATTTCCTTAGCGAAAGAAAAGGCAACAAAAGTAATCATCTCTGAACCTGCCAGAAATCATAGACCTGCTAAAATTTATCGATCAATTATCCATTTGCTTCACAGATTGTTTGGGGATTATGACGGAATCAATAATATCGAAAAACATTTCTTATGGGATTATGATCAAGAAAAACTAATGAAATTCTACAAATTAATGGGATCACAAAAAACGCATCGTATTGGCAGTGATATTATTTCGATCATTGAGTTGGAAGGTATTCGATAATCATTTGGCGGCATTCCTGGATTTAGCCCCGATCCGAGAGTGACGGCGCGAGCATCAGTTGGTGGTTCAAATCCGCCCGCCCCGGCTTTTTTCTTTCAAAAATTTGATCGTTTGCCGACAGGCAATGGAGATTGTAATGGTTGAAACTTTTGATCCGCAGACGAATAATCCGCAGGCCGTCCTCGTCACCGCAGGTGAAGACCGCTTTAAAGAGCAGCGCGGCCTTGGGATTAGTTCTATCTCTTTCAAAGTGACCCCACAAGATAGTAACGATACCCTTATCATTGAAAACACTTTCCAAGAGAAGGGTGGCCCTGCAAAGCATTTGCATTACAATCAGGATGAGTGGTTCTACGCGGTTGAAGGTGAATTTATCTTTGAAGTGGGGAAAGAAAGATTCAATTTAGCACCCGGAGATTCGTTACTTGCGCCGCGCAATATCCCGCATGTGTGGGCTTTCGTAGGGGGTATACAAGGCAGAATCCTGATTGCCTTTATGCCCGCAGGCAAGATGGAGTCTTTTTTTCGTGAAGTGACGAAAGCTAACGCGATGCCGCCACAAGACCCGGCACTGTGGCAAGCCCATGATATGGAATTGCTGGGCCCACCCTTATCAGTGGCGTAAAAGCACTTTTATTCCTTCCTCCAGAATACGACGCAGCTTGCTGCGGGGATTGGAATTTTGAGGAATTGCCATTTATTACAATCGTGAATTTCAGGGGTTAGATCCCCGTCCGAGAGTGACGATGCAAGCATCGTTATGGCGGTTCAAATCCGCCCACCCCGACTTTTTTGAGGAAAAGAAGCCCATTTTGTAGTGAATGGGCTTTTTAGGTAGCAATACATAATAACGTGAAGATAATGATCGCCACAAACCTAACGATTCTGCCTCGTGAAACAAGCTAAAATGCTGTAAAT
>JAFGRA010000417.1 GCA_016935415.1 Anaerolineales bacterium | reverse complement strand
CCCCAGCAGCCGCGCCTGTATGAGTATCATCTGAAGGATTACCTCGACCTGCGCGAGATCGACCTGGCGGCTTACGCGGCTGGTGAACCCGGCGACCTCGCTCACTTGCGCCGCGAACCGCTCTACCTGGTGTGCACTAACGGCCGCCGCGACCAGTGCTGTGCGCGCTACGGGCCGGAAATCTACCGTTCAATGGTGAGTGTGGATGAGGCGGCGACCTGGCAGTCCGCGCACATTGGCGGGCACAACAAAGCCCCGGTCAATTTGTTCTTCCCGCATGGCGTACACTATGGGCAGGCTACCCCGGAGGACATTGGCGCGTTGATGCGCGCTTACCGGGCGGGCAAGGTCGTGCTGGAGAACTACCGCGGCCGGGTGTGCTACGCCCCGCCGGTGCAGGCCGCCGAGCATTTCTGGCGGGCGCAGAGCGGTGTGCTGGATTTATCCGGCCTGACTGTCGAAAACGTAGAAACGCTGAATGAAAACGAGTGGCGGGTGACGATCAAGGGGTTGGCGGACGGCCGGAGCGAAACCATCCCCGTGCAGCGCAGCTATTCTGATTTCGAGCTTCCGCTGTCCTGTTCGGGGGATAAAGTGCGCCCGGTGGAGACGTTTCATCGCGTGGAGTGAGGGGTAGGGGAGCATTGGAGGGGGCGCTCAAGCCGATTTGTTGCCAAATTTCGCTTGCAATAATGCTAAATCGGTCTTTTGCTTTTCGGGCAGTTCATAGCCGGTATGGCACTTGATTTGGCTCTCCGGGGTGATGCACGGCACGTTCAGTTCAGTAATAACCCCTTGTCCGGACAATTCGGCTTGCGTGAAAATAAAATCTTCCGCTTCCTCCCAGGCCGGGATACCGTTGCCGTGCGCATCGAGCGTCATGGCGTGGGCATCGAGTTGGCAGCCATTGGCATGCTGGAGGACGAATGCGGTGGCGACTTGATTGCCCATCGAATCGACCGCAAAGCGATTTTCCTCCCACAGCATTTCCAACGTATAGCCGTGTTTTGCCAGCAGATCGCACATTCGTTTGACATCATCCAACAGCATAATCACATCGAGGTCTTTGTGAGGGCGGGTTTGCTTTCCAAGCAAAGCGTCAATGCCCCAGCCGCCGGTCAACCAGATGGGAATATGATGGCTTTCGAGCAGTTGGTATAGCTTGATGACTTCTTCCGCTCCGGTCATGTATAGCCTCGCTCCTCTTTTGTGTAGGGAGGGGAGAGGAAAAATTAAAAATAATATACTGCTTCTGGTGATATGACTTCTGGGAAATTTTTCCAATATCCAAATGTTTCTAAAATTAATCTCCTAGCTAGGTCTTGAACATTATGCACATGATAATAGTTTAGGGAATTTGCAATATCTTTTAATTTGTGAGAAGCAACTTTGCTTCTTAAAAAACTAGCATAAAGAATTGCATCTGCAACTGATACATTCCTATCTCTTATATTGTAGCTGCTCCATGGCGCTTTTTCACCTTTGGGATTTTTTCTAGTTTTCTCAATTTTTGTTGGGGTATCTCGAATCACCCAAATATATTTGTCTAAAACATTTATATTCTTTCTGGTCAACCTGTCTACTAATTCGTCATATATTTTTGGATTCCATTCTCCGTTTATGGTGCTTGGATTGCTTGAACTAGCTCTAATTTCTAATCCTAATTCTTCTATTGCTGAATAGCATAAGATTATAGCTGAAGCCGCCTTAACTTGATCAAGTCTTGATGGAAGAATAAATGATGATGAATTTGCATACTTTTCATGTCTCCAATGATATGGGTCAAGTATGTGGGGATCGGTTGGAAAGTTTATGTGGCTTACATAGTGTTTAAATAGTGCATGCTGATAATGCTTACGAAAAGAACTCTTTACCGCAATTTGGCAAGCAAATAATATATAAGGTTGTGTGGTTTTACTCCGGCCGATATATTCTTTATGTTGAGAATCGATTAATTGTTCCTTGGTAAGGGGTATAAAATTATAATCTCCGTCAAAACTATTTATAAGACATAATGCTGCTTTTATCAAATCGAGAACTTGAGTTGCAATATTAACTGAATCAGCTTCAATAACGACCTCCATAACTGGATATTTTTGATCGTTTAAGATGAATGTTGATCCGAATGAACCATGTATAGGTTTTTCCAATAATATCCGCCAATTTTTCCCCGTATATGGCATAGGAGGATAAGAATGATATTCATAAACTTCTAAACCCGAATAGTATTTTGTCATAATTCTTTCCCTATATTGGTGTTTAGGATTTTATCATTATTTGAGAAGCGTCACTTCTTATCTTCCAACAGTTGCTTCTTACCAAAAAATAACATTACAATATGGTCTGAATTATGCCATGCAGTGAAACGTGAAATGCAAAATATCTTTTCTCAATTTTGGGGGATGTTCCCGATCCTCTACCCCACCAACTCATAATGAAACCATTGTTTGTGCTTGCATGGACCGAGTTTCTCATATAGGCCGTTGGCTGCGCCGCTGTAGCCGGTGATATAGGCGGTTTCGATGCCGATGGCGGCCAGGCGCTGGAAGCAGGTCCGGATCACGGCTCCGGCCAGCCCCTGGCGGCGGTAGTCCTGGTGGGTGCACACCTTCTCGATCTCGGCCACGCGGTAGGCGGGGTCTTTGAAGCCCACGCAGGAGGCCACGTGCAGCCCATCCGCGTTGATGACGGACAGATCGAAAGCAGGATCGTAGGCCGGGTTTTGGCGCGAATATGCGAAGCGCAGCAGGTCGAACTCGCTGACCTGGTTGCGGTTGTCGTTGGCGTTGACGTTCAACAAAGCCTTGGCCTGATAATCGCCGTTCTCACCAAGGTCCACAATGCGGTGACCGGCGGCCAGGTTTATGGCCGCATCCCTTTTTGCCGACAGGTCGTATTGGCGCGTGGTGGCAGCCGCGCCCAGCGAGCGAAAACCGCGGTCTTCCAGCAGCTTGAGCGCCTCTACCTGGTATTCGTGTACCTCAGTTTTCAGGGCGGCGTAGCGCTGCCCCCAATTCTGAATTGTCCAATCCAAAATGTCGCTATACAGGTAGTCGTAACCGGGCAGGGTGAGGATGAAAAAGATATTTTCGCCATCCTCGGAAAGCACGAAACCGAGCAATTGGTCGAAGTCGTTGACCCACAGTTGGGCGTGATCTTGAAAAAAGGAGGGGATATATTTCTTCTCGTTCCACAGGTCGAATTTCCATTCGCCCAGGCGCGAGCAGAGCCAGATGAAGTGATCTTGTTTTTGGGCGTAATCCTGCTGCAGCAAGCGCCACATTTTCTCGAAATCACTGCCCGCGAGTTCGAAAGGGCGGTTGGTTACGTGCATGGTTCATGCTCCCCGATGGCTAAAGCCGGAAAAATGATGGCTTAATCTTACCAAATTATATCCGGGAGCGAACCACCAGCAGTCGGGTGGGTACGATCGAATGTTGAAGAATCGATTCCAGAGAATAATGTAAAGATTCCCCTTCCGCTATAAATCTCATAATTTAGGAAATATATTTTTGAATTTTGTTTTCGGCTTCCCCTCACCCCGTCGGCTGTGCCGCCACCCCTCTCCCGCCGGGAGAGGGGAAGTTGCCCGAACGCTTCTTGAGGGCAACGGGGTGAGGGGAGAATAGAATAAAATCAATTACATCTCCATTTCCCCCCTTTTTTTTATATTTGATCCCACTTGATTGTAAGGTTGCATTTTCACCCAAAAAAAATTACAATAGAGTTTGTTGCGAATACCAACAAATTCAAAGGAGGATGTATCGTGACTAAGCACAGACCACGTATTCAAGCGAGCTTATCGATTTTGATCCTGGTGGCTTTGCTGCTGTCGGGCTGCATAGGGGTGGAAACCACCATGACTGCCCCGGCAACGGCCACGACTGCGCCGCCTGCTGAAGAACCCACTCCCGAAACTGCCGCCGCGGTCGCTTTTACCGCCGAGCAGGCCGCCGAAGGTTACCACTTCGATGATGGTTCCCTGCAAGGCTGGGAGCCGCGCGGCGCGGCCCGCGTATCGTTGGCAACCGATGTCGGCCGCAAGGACGATAGCAGCCTGCTGGTCACCGACCGGGCCGAGGATTGGAACGGGGCGATGGTCGATGTCAAGCACATCCTCAAACCGAATACGATGTATGCGATCAGCGCCTACGTGCGCCTGGGGAAGGGCATGCCGTCCAGCAAGGTGATCTTGAGCATGGAGCGCACCCCGGTGGGTGGTGACCCGCTGTTCGAGCGGCTGGCGCCCAGCGCCGATGACGGTGTGAACAACGGGCAGTGGACACTGCTGAACGCCGAATACTCCTACCGCGGCGAAGCCGAGTCGCTCTACCTGTACGTCGAAAGCCCGGACGATGAACTGGTCGATTTCTACATTGACGACGTGCGCATCACCGAGTTGGAAACGCTGGTCAAACCGCCGCGCGAACCGGAAGCCGACCTGCCCTCCCTGGCGGAAACTTTTGCAGGGCAGTTCTTGATCGGCACGGCGCTGGAACCCTTCCAACTGGACAGCGAATACCATGCCCAACTGCTGGAAAAACATTTCAACAGCATCACCGCCGAAAACGTGATGAAGCCGGTCTCCATCCAGCCACGCGAAGGCGAGTTCACCTTTAAGGCCGCCGACCGCCTGGTGGAATATGCGCGCGAACACGGCATGGCCGTGCACGGGCACACGCTGGTGTGGCACAACCAGGCCGCCGAATGGATGTTCCGGGACAGCGCCGGCAACCCGCTCGAACCGACGGAAGAGAACAAGGCGCTGGTGCTCGAACGCCTGGAAACGCACATCCGCGCCGTCGTCGAGCGCTACAAGGACGACGTCAACGTGTGGGATGTGGTCAATGAGGCCATCGACCAGCAGCAGGATGATTGTATGCGGCGCACGCCGTGGTTCGAACTGACCGGCATGGACTATATCACCACCGCTTTTGAGGTCGCCCGCGAAGTGGACCCGGACGCGGTGCTGATCATCAACGATTACTATCTCACCAACCCGGACAAGCGCGCCTGCATGGTGGCGTTGGTGAGTGACCTGCAAGCGCAGGGCGTGCCGGTCGACGGTATTGGCATGCAGATGCACGTCAACGTAGTGGTGCCTTCAGCGGCCGAGGTGGAAGAATCGATTGAAGCCTACGCCCAGTTTGGCGAAGTGCACATCACCGAGATGGACATGAGCCTGTACAACAACGACAACGACGATTATGAAACCGTGCCCGAAGATGTGCTGGTGGCGCAGGGCTACCGCTATAAGGAGCTTTTCGAGGTCTTTACCCGGATGGCTGATAAGATCGGCTCGGTGACGATGTGGGGCATGGCGGATGACTATACCTGGCTGAAATACTCCCCGGTGGTGCGCCTGAACCTGCCGCTACTGTTCGACGAGCAATTGCAGGCCAAGCCCGCTTTCTGGGGCGTGGTCGATCCCGAGCAGCTGCCGGTCTTCACCCAGCGGGTGAGCATTGCCGAAAGTACGCCGCAGATCGACGGCGAGATCGAGACGCTGTGGATTACGCAGCCTTGGCAGCCAGTCACAATTGGGGTCGATTTCCAGACGCGCTGGGACGCGGATAACCTCTACCTGCTGGTGCGCACCGCCGGAATCCCGGCGGCGGACGATATGATCGCCGTTTACCTGGATGAGGGCAACGACAAAATCGGCCCGGCCGACCAGGTTTATGTCTTCCAGGGCATCACCTGTGCCGACTGCGGCGCGCTGACCTATGCGACGTCCAGCGATGGCGAATACAGCTACCTGGAAGCCGCCATTCCGCTGGCCACAGCGGTCGAAACCTACGACCAGGTCGGCTTCGATATCCGCTACACTACCGCCGCGCTGGGTGGGCCGGTTTCGTGGAATGATAAGAC
This sequence comes from Anaerolineales bacterium, assembly GCA_016935415.1. Classification (GTDB taxonomy): domain Bacteria; phylum Chloroflexota; class Anaerolineae; order Anaerolineales; family UBA11579; genus JAFGRA01. Next base: position 8,790 of record JAFGRA010000417.1, on the reverse strand, counting down.
CCACAACCAGGATGCCGACTCCGCCGGGTACGGAATCCTGCGCATGGCTCCGGCCGCCAGGATCACTTTTGCGCTGCCCGGAACGCCGGTCATCGACGCTGAAGAAGATGAAATCTGGGCGGATGCTAATGTGGAGACTACCACGGTGTGGGTGCTGGGGGGGAGTGGTTCCATCGCCGAGGTGCGCACGTTGTGGGACAGTGACAACCTCTACGTGTACGCCGAGGTCACCGACGCGTTGTTGAGCAATGCTTCGGCCAACGAGTATGAGCAGGACAGCCTGGAGGTCTACGTCGACCAGAACAACGGCAAGACCACCAGCTACGAGCCGGACGACGGCCAGTACCGCATTAGCTATGAGAACGTGCACAGCTTTGGCGGCTTCGGTTCGGAAGAACGCATCACCAGCGCCACGCGCATCACCGATACGGGCTATGTGGTCGAGCTTGCCATCCACCTGGACGCGATCACGCCCGAACCCGGCATGATTATCGGCTATGATTTCCAGGTCAACAATGACGAGGACGGCGACGGGGCGCGCGACAGCGTGGTCACCTGGAACGATCCCACTCACCAGACCTACCTTAACCTGACCCGCACGGGCTTGCTGATGTTTACCGAGTAAGCACCTGAGATAAAAAAAGAAGCCGCCGGGCATACCGGCGGCTTTTTGCTTACATCAGGTTGAACTTGGTTACGGCTTGAGCCGGAATATATTGGCGGCTTCGGGGGGAATGCGGTGGGGGTGGCCGGTCTTGATATCGACCAATACCCAATCGGTTTCGCCGCGCACCAAAGTTTGTTCGTCGACCAGGCGCACGAAGCGGTATTTGCGCAGCGAGCGCACCCGCCGGATGTCTGCCACCCAGGTCTGTACTTCGATCTCTTCATCTGCAAAGGCGGGGAGCAGGTATTCGATCTTGTGCTCGCGCACCACCCAGGTGCAGCCCAGTTCCTGGATCAGGGCGGTGCCGCCGATGAAGGTGTAATGTTTGACGGCAATATCCTGCATCCACTGCACGTACATGACGTTATTGACATGGCCGTTCTCATCCACGGCGGATTCCGGGATGGTGAAGCGGTAGGTGTAGATCGGGATTTCAGGGTTGTTTGGCATGGATACAATGGCGAAAATCGCAAAGCGATTTTCGCTTAAGAAAAATCCTTGATTTTTCCATCATACCATATTATCAGTGGGAGCTTGGGCGGGCATGGAGGCATCGAGATACTGTTTCCATGCCCCGGCCTCTCGGACGTAGATGCATAAGAAGGGGGCAGTGTAATCGAAGGCTTCCCCGGCGTTGACGCCCTTGCCACGCCAGCGCGCCAGCATGATGGCGACATCATTAATGATCCGGATGTCGTGCTCTGAACTGGCCGCGATTTCCCAGTGGCGTTCTCCCGAGCTGTACGAGGCCAGCAGTTGCGCTTTGTTGATCGTCGAGCCGTCTGGCTGCAACTGGCGGTACGCGTCCGAGAGGATATTGGCGATGGCTTCCAGGTCCATATCCAGATGGGCCTGCACCCAACGCGACTCGGTCGCCAGCACGGCGGCAACGTCTGTCTGAGCGGTCACTCCAAATGACCGCCTGCCTCGGCCTGGCCGAGTACATCCAGGATGGTATCTACCAGCGAACGCGCCGCGGCCTCATCGAGTTCCACGGCGACGCGCGCCCCCGGCCCCAGGCTTTCGTTGACGAAATCGATATTGAGGGCGTGCTCGGTGGGGTTGTGAAAGGGGTGGTCGTAGGAGACGTTAGCCTGGTTTACGGTGAACCAGCCTTCCCGGCCTTTGCCGCTGCCTTCGAGTTTTACTTTTTTGACGATCATCGTGCACATGTTGGTTTGCCTTTCTATAATTATTAACTGGCGAGATGCTTGCCCAGGAATGTCCAGATCTTCTCCCAGCCGTCGGTAGCCTGTTCCTGGCGGTAGGCGGGGCGGTTGTGGTAAAAGAAGCCGTGCCCGGCGTTCGGGTACATGTGGAATTCATATTGCTTGCCGTGCTTTTTCAGTGCCGCTTCGTGGATGGCGACCTGTTCTGGGGTGGGGTGTTGGTCGTCTTCACCGAACAGACCAAGGACGGGGCAGGGCAGGTCGGCGGTGAAATCGATGGGCGCGACCGGGCGTTGGGGAGTCAAATCTTCTGCAGACATCACCACGCCGCCGCCCCAGCAATCCACCACGGCATCGAAGCCAGGGGCAAGGCAGGCGGCCAGATAAGCATGCCGCCCACCGGAGCAGGTGCCGAACACACCGACCTTGCCATTGTTATTGGGCAGCGAACGTAGGTACTGCATCGACCCGGCAATGTCGCCCACGGCCTCATTATCGGGAACGCCGCCGTCAGCGCGCACCTTGGCGGCCACGTCTTCCGGGGTGCCGTGCCCGAAGCGAAAATACAAGTTGGGGGAGAGGGCGGCGTAGCCGTGTTGAGCGAACTTGCGCGTAGACTCGCGATACCATTCGTCCCAGCCGGGCATGTGGTGAATGATGATAATGCCGGGAAAGGGGCCGGGGCCGAGCGGCCGGGCGTAATAGGCGTTGATCAATTCGCCGTTGTTGCCGGGCATGGTGATCGTTTCGGCCAGCATACCTTCATACATGTCAGTTTGGTACATTTCCACGCTCCTTTTGTGAAATCGGGTGGCCGATTGGCCGCCTCAATAAATAAGCCTACTTGGATGGATATTGTACCATTTGTTACTTGTAATAATCGGGAACAGAGACTGAGTTTGCCTTACTCGTACGCCAGCACCTCGCGGATGGTCAGGCGGGTGGCATTGCGGGCGGGAAACAGACTGGCGAAAAGTGACATCACCAACACGGTCAGCAGCCAAATCAGGAAGCCGCGCGGCGTAATCGTGTACTCAGCTGGCGCTTTGAAGATCGCCAGGTTGATCACATCGGCCAGCACTTTGGTGATCGGGAACGAAATCAGCGCGCCGATGATATAGCTGACTACGCCGACAACTATGCCCTCGAACAAGACCAGCCGGGCGACCACTTGATTGTAGCCGCCAATTGCCCGCAGGATGCCGATCTCACTGGTGCGTTCGAGCACGTTCAAGCCCAGCATGCCACTCAAGCCGATGCTTCCAACCAGGCCGGTGAGCACCGCCAGCACCAGCAGCACGTAAATCACAATATCCAGTTTCTCGGTCAGGTTCTGCAAGCGGTCTTCTACTGCCGTTACCGCTGCTACTGCAAAACCCTGATCTCGGAATTGGCTGTCGATCTCCTCGGCTTTAGCAAGTTGGTAGGCCAGATCGTGCTGCTCGGTGACAATCCGGAAGTTGGTGGCGCGTGTGTATTCGTTTAAATGGGATTCCAATGTCGCCAGGTTGGTATAGCCTACCTTGGTGTCCAGGCCGGAATAATGAAAGATGCCGACCACCGTCCAGGTATCCTCCTGATCGTTGATGGTAAGTTCAATCTGGTCACCGGGAGCCAGGTCGGGGTAGATGTTCCAAAAAGCATCATTGACGACCACAGCATTGCGTTCTTCTGGTTGCACCCAACGCCCATATTGGACGATAGGATCAACGAGTTGGGAATCATTCGGGGGACCTAGCAATGAAACGGTTTCTGGCTGCCCGTTCAGGTCTACCTGGGCATTGACACCTAGCCAATATTCCACGTAGGTGATCCCGGGCACAGTACTCAGCAGGCGTTCGATTTCTTCGATATTGTAATCGCGTTCGAGGTCCAGGTAGATATCGGCGGAGCTATAGTTGAGGATGCGGTCAATCTGCTCGTCCAGCGAGACTTCAACGTTGAACACGGCGATGAAAATTGCTCCACCTAATGCCAGTGTAAAGATGGTCAGGAACAGGCGCTGTGGCTGCCGGAATGTATTGCGCAGCGATAGCAGCAAAATGCCTTTGATGGCCTGCAACTTATCGAGCCAGCGATCGAAGATGGTTTGTTTGTCGGACTGCGAGATCAGGTCGCCGCTCAGCGCTTGTTCAACGCTGACGCGTGAACCTTTCAGGATGGGGAAGAAGGCAGCTACGACGGGCACCAGCAGCGAGACAAAAGCCTGCAAAAGGATCACGGAAGGGATCAGCGGCACCTGGGAGGCTACCGTCAGCTTACTGTTCATGATCTCGACCACACTGGCGCAAATCTGGTAGGCAGCATATGCACTGGCAGGAACGGCGATCACCAACGAAAGCAAGCCGAAGAACAGCACCAGGGTGATGTACATAGCAATCACTTGCCGTCGCCGTGCCCCGATCAGTTTCATCACCCCGATCTGACGCATTTGTTGGGCCATGACGGCATTCATGGTGTTGATTACCAGTGAGCCGCTTAGAGCCAGCACCATGATGCCGATCAGGCCCAGGATATTGGTGATGGCGGCCGTGTAATTCTCGTATGGGTGGGTGCTGGCACGTTTTGCCTTGCTGTTGTAAACCACGCGCCCGCTGTCTTCGACCTGGCCGGTGACTTGATTGGCAACTGCCTGGACATGAGCCAGATCGTCGCGGTCTCCCGTCACGGTAGCGACCAGGGTGTTGTAGTAAGGGGTTTCGTGCAGTGCTTCCAGCGTGTCATAGCTGATGAAACCAACCTTACTGTTCATGGATAGTTCGATCCCGGCGGTGTAATCCTTGGCAATGCCCACGACCGGCATCTGACGGACACTATTGTCCTCCAATTGGATTTCCAGCATGTTACCCAGGCTGGCCTCTAGTTCCGGGAGGGCATCCGCCAGTAAGATCACCTCTTTGTCGTTCGGGACTGATTTGCCGCTCAAAGTGGTCAATTGCTTTACGTCTTGCTTGGTGAAGTCGTCGATCACGGTCAGGTTCAGGTTTTTCCATCCCATATCCGAGCCGGCGACGCGCGCCCGTACAGTTACTGTGCGGCGACCTTGGACAGCGGCGACGCCCGGGATATATTCGACGCCTTTAATAAAATCGTCATCGAACGGGCTGGTAGTTATCTCGATGTTGGCAGGGATAGAACTCTGATAGGTTACATCCATGCTCTCGCCCAGGACCGTAAAGGCGACTGAGTTCATACCCACGGCAAAGACACCGATAGTAATCGAAGCGATCACCAGCAGGGTGCGGGCTTTGTTTTCCCACAAGTCGGCCAATACTTTTCGCCAGCGTGGTCTCATTTGCAACCCCCGTTGACTTTGCCGTTGTGCGATTCTTTTGTCAGAATGCCGTCCTTGAGCATGAGCACGCGTTGGGCGCGGTCGGCCAGTTCATTGTCATGGGTGACCATGATGATGGTCTTGTCTTGTTCGGAGAGCTGCTCGAAAATTTTGATGATGTTTTCACCTTCGAGTGTACCCAGGTTGCCGGTGGGTTCGTCGGCGATCAGGATGGGAGGATCGTTTGCCAGGGCGCGCGCGATGGCGGTGCTTTGCTGTTGGCCGCCAGATACGCTGTGCGGGCGTTTGTGGGCATAATCTGCCAAGCCAACGCGTGCGAGCAATTCGTGAGCGCGCACTTCGTGTTCTTCGGGCGGAAAAACCCCAGCGATCTGCATGGGCAGCATTACGTTTTCCAGCAAGGTGAGTACGGGCAGCAATTGATAGAACTGGAAGATGATGCCCAGATTCTTGCCGCGCCATTTTGCCATGGCGGTTTCGGAGAATTTATGCACGGGCTGGTCGGCGATGATGACTTCACCGGAAGAGGGCTTGTCGATGCCGGTGATCATGTTCATCAGCGTAGACTTGCCGCTGCCGGATTTGCCCACCACGCTGACAAACTCGCCGCGTTGGAAACAAACATTGACATCTTGCAAGGCGACGAAGTCACCGGCCGTGGTATGGTAGACCTTGTTGATATCGTGCAGGGAAATGAAATCGCCGTTGATCATGCGACCACCTCCCGCCGTTCATCTTTGACGATTTCTCCATCGGTGATGTGCAGCAGGTGGGTGAAGCGCGGTTCCAGGCTGTGGTCGTGGGTGACCATCACCACCGTGCGCCCCTGGGCCACCAATCCCTCAAATAAATTTATGATCGTATTGCTGGTGGCCGAATCGAGGCTGCCGGTTGGCTCATCGCCAACAATGACGATGGGGTCGTTGACCAGTGCGCGGGCAATCGCCACGCGCTGCTGCTGGCCGCCGGAAATACGGGAAGGGGATTTGTAGGCGTGCTCGGCAATTTCCACATCTTCCAGCAATTGCATGGCGCGCTGTTGGCTTTTCCCGGGCCGCCACAGCCCGCAAAAATCCATTGGCAGCATGACGTTATCCAGCAAGGAAAGCTGGTTGAGCAGCTCGAAGGACTGGTAGACCACGCCAATGTGCTTGCCGCGCCACAAGGCCATCTGGTTCTGGTTTTGGGCGTGCACGTTGACACCGTCGATCCAGATTTCTCCTTCGGTCAGGCCGTCTACGCCGGTAAGCATATTGACCAGGGTGGATTTTCCGGCGCCGGATTTCCCTATAATGCCAACGAATTCCCCTTTGTTAAATGTAGCATTGATATTCTTTAGGGCTGGCACATCCCCGGCAGGGGTGCGATAAATCTTGGTGACGTTCTTTAGCTCAATGAAAGTGTGTTGTGTCGTACTCACGATATTGTGTACCTATCAGTTTCAAAAGCCAATGGGGTAGTCAGCTTGAACGTTCGACAATAAGATATAGGAGAATTTGTGTTCTCTTAACTGGCTTTAATATTTTATTTACATTTGTAATCTAATTAACGGATGTATAGTATAATAATGCGAGATGCTTGTCAATAAGAATTTTGGTTCACTGTAAACTAATTGACAGAACAAAGGAAAATGTCAATGAATGACCGCTTGGATCCACGGGTGCGGCGGACACGCGCTGCCTTACAAAAAGCGTTAATAGGATTGATGTCTGAAAAGGATTATCAGAAGATTTCCATTTCCGAGATTGCCGATCGGGCCGGACTGGCGCGCCCGACTTTTTACCTGCATTACAGCTCTAAGGATGAGCTATTGCTGGGCTACATGGATAGTATGTTCGAGGATTACATGGAACAGATTGCCCCCTTTGTAGGGCAGGCAGACCCCACTTTGCTGACCCAGAAACTCTTCGAGCAGGTGCAGAACAACGCCGAATTCATTCATTTGCTTTCCAAAACGGAAACCTCATTTATTGTGCTGGAACGATTCCAGGATTATATCCATGAAGTGCTGCATCTGTTTGTGCGCGATAACGTCAAGCAGGCGGCTCCGAACTTGAACCCAAACGTGTATGATTTTGCGATCGCCAGTATGGCGGGGGCTTCCTACGCGGTGGTCGATCAATGGATTCGTAAGGGTATGCCTTACCCGCCTGAAATCATGGGGGAGGTTTTGCTGGCGTTAACGCGTCCGATGTTGAGTAATATTTTGGTAGAAAATACCCTGGCGAATGTGGTACCGGAGGAGTAGGGAAAATTGGCTTATGGCATCGACGTCAGGGTACCGTCGATGATTTTACATTCCAAGGTGTCGGGGATGTCAGGGTTCCAATTGTTGGCTTCGTGCGGCCAGAGGGGGCGGATAAATACCTCTACAATGCGGTCGCCTTGCTGGTAAAAGCCACTGCTCAGGTTTTCTAACAATACTTCCAGTTCGGAAGTCGATAAGGTAGCGGAATCGAGTGGATAGATAACTTGATAGGTTTTCAGGATTTCCTCTAAAGGAAGGTCAGCAAGCGGCCAGTCCCGAACAGGTAAGTCAGGCTCATCGTAGCTGTGCTCCCAACCAAATATCAGTAAATCATCCGGTTGGTAAGTTTTCATTCCCCCGGGAGTGTAATTCATCAGAAGATGATAGGTATCCTTTAGGGCGGGAAGCACCTGCGGATTAGGTGGGCAATCATCGCACGCCACCACGCCGGGAATGGCGTCAATGAAATCCCATAAAATCAGATATTCTCCTTGCGTTGAATTCCAGGCATTTACGTCGAGTTTTACGCTGGCATGGACATCTATGCGGGGATTATAGGTGGATGGATCGTAATCCAGGTAACCGAGCTGGTCGATGGTATTGAGCAGTTTACAGTTTTTTTTTCTGTTGAGGTGGGTGTATACGGGTTGGAATTGAAACCCTTCAGATTCTCCCGATAAGATCAATAAACCATCACCATACAGTGCAAGATCAGGAGGATAATCGAGGAACATAGTACGTTTTTCGATATTGACAAGGATCGGTTCCGGCTCCCAAGTATGGGCTTTCAGTGGTGGTTGCGGCGTGCTGGTGGCTGTAGGTGGAAAGGGATTGGTGGGAGAGGATGTTAGGGCGTTGACAGCTGTTTCTGTTTTGGCAAGCAGGGTGGGATTCCCGGCATTCACGGTGAGAATGAAGGCAAGTGTTTCTGCCTGTTCCGGCTGCGGTGTATCTGTTGATAGAGGGTGGGCTTGTTGATTAGGTGTAGGTGTGGCGGAGGCTGGACGCGCCGGATCAGGCGTGAAAGTCGCCGGGAATATGCGCATAGCCACTTGTGATTGAGGTGTTGCTTCAGATGGAAGCATTCCCTCATTATCACTGCAGGCGGCGAACAGCGCAATGATGATAAGTGTTAGAAGAAACCAAACTTTTGGAAGATAGCGCATCTGCGCAACCCGCAAAATGAATTTTTTACCAGTATAGCGAAATTTGATAGAGGGAGCAATATTGAGCTCCTAAAACCGTATTTATGGGGTTGTTTTCAACATTATGCTTGTATAATTATTCAGACTGGTAAATGCCCTTCTGGAAAGTGGATACTTTTTTCCTGCTTCTAACGTTTTTTGTGGTCATCATTTTGCACCTGCAATTGAAGTAGAAATGAGCATGTTGTGAAGCCAATTGTCATGAT
>JAFGRA010000416.1 GCA_016935415.1 Anaerolineales bacterium | reverse complement strand
CGCACACCCCCGCCCGAAATCCCGCGCTCGCCCTATTACTACGCCCCAAATAACTACCCGGAAGAAATATACCGGGATCGATTCTAAGTACATTGCGCAAAATAACAGGCAGAGCCTAAGCGGGTACTGCCTGTTTTCTTTTAAAGACCTGCTTCGAGAAAAATCGGCTATACTATTTTTAAGGGAATTTCCGTATCAACCGTGCTCACCCGGACGAGTATCCCTGGGATTGAGCGCAAGTTTGATGTGCTATATGGGCTAAACCTGGATGTAAATCCAATTCAAGAGATCGATGAAAGCGCTCAAATCATCGTAACGCAGATACATTTTCGCGATGGCGTGTTCATCAAAACGGAAGGTGGGGTCACCTAACCGCCTTGTCTCAAAATGGGCAGCATTTAGGAGGACTTTACCGGTACGATTCTTTTCATTCATTGAAAACCTTAATATGGTCGCATGATCTTCTTCACCTTTTACTTTGGAAGAAGCGGATTTTTCAAAAATAATCCTTTTTGTATTGGGTAAGGATTTGGATGAGGGCTAACAATTCTTCTGAAGTGATGTTGATGTACCCACCTTTAGAATCCAAAGGACAGAAATCTTCTACCTCAAGAGCTTCAGGGATAATGTCAAATGCATGGAAGCAAAATGCATCTTGTGTATCATCATCGTGCAAGAGAGCAAAGTAAAACCAGGGGCCGTCCAGATCCTATGGTTTTATCGGCCTGCCATAAATTACATTGCGGTCATCTTCCGCAATTTCAGGAGGAACCCAGAAATCGACTTTATCGAGAAATAGTTTTTCCCAGAACATTGCTTGATTACCTTTCCCAGTTCTAATTAGCAGTCATGCTAATGATAATAATCAATTTTTAGATGATTTGTGCCTGTCCAAATATTGCAACTAAAAAGCGGGGTTTGGTATTGCTTTTCAACATCCACTCCATATCATTTGCACTTGGGATCATTACACTAAACGTAATGATGAAAAGCCCTTATTCGAAAAGGGCGAAGTGATTAGATGTAGGAGTACGTATATGATTACTGCTGAATGTCCCGAATGTGAAGGTAAGATCAATTTTTCCAAGCAGCCGGATTTAGGCCATCGCTTCAATTGCCAGCATTGTAATGCCGACATCGAAGTCGTCTGGCTCGATCCGCTTTCCCTGGATTGGGCTTTCGATGAAGATTTCGAAGAGGACTACGATTACGATTATAACTACGATGTAGATCCGGATTTTTGATCGATAAACCGTTATCGATCAATATTGACCAAAGGTGTATATTGGTCAATGTTACCGGAACCTAAGTGGGTGGGAAGAAAGCGATTGGCGGTCAGTAACCCCCAATCGCTTTTCCTTATTAAATTCTGTAACCATCTTATTAGATATGCTTCCGAAAGACTTGCTGTACAATACGGGTATGTAGGTAGATGACTGACCATTTCGGCTTAGAATTTTTTCAACGGTTAGAAACGGTCAGCTCTCCTGGTAAATGTCCCTGGAAGTAATTTTTCGCAAGCTCTTTTGGGTATTTACTAGGTAAAAAAGCGATACAGAAAGAAGGAGCAATATGCAAGATTTACCGGTTGAAGCACCCAAACCGGCCGGCGGATTCGGTCGTTTGGCGGGCGTGCTGCTGACCATCATTTCCAGTTTGGGGATCGTGCTTTGCCTGGTAGGCATTGTGCAGACCTTCAAAGTTGCCGCGCGCATGCAGGCCGGGGTGGAGAATGCCGTGCAGGTTGGGCTGGATGCGGTCGATACTACCGGCGCAACCCTGCTGCTGGTAGACGATTCGCTTTCCGAGGCGGGGGACTCGTTGGCATCGTTGACCGATGTACTCGACGACGACCTGCTGATCGTGTTGGACACCACCGAACAATCCCTGGCGGCCGCTGAGGAAGGGGTGAGTGTTTTGGAAACTACGTTGTACGGCCTTAGTTCGATCAGCTTCGGGGTGCTGAATTACTCGCCCGAAGTCCCCTTGACGGAAAGTGTGGCCACCCTGTCCGAAAATATCGGCGAAATCCCCAATTCCGTGACCGGCCTGAGTACCCAATTATCTGAGTTGCAAGCCAACCTGGAATCCGCTCAGGATTCCACCGCCGAAATGCGCACCCGGTTAGATGGCGTTGAGGCAAACCTGCTGCGTACGCAGGAAAAGATCGCCCGCTGGTTCTTTATCGGTAAGTTGGTGGTGGTGCTGTTATTGCTGCTGGTATTGGTATCCCAGACCAGCGCGGTAGTGCAGGGGATTGGCATGATCTCTGGCAGGCAGCGCGCTTTGGAAGACCGCCTGGCAATCCTGGAAGCGCGTTTCCAAGAAATGGGATTGCCGAGTAATGCTGACAGCAATGCTTCGCATCGTGATGAAGTTGAAAAGCAATTCTTAAACGATGCCTCGCATCGTCATGAAACCGATTCAGATCGTGATGAAGAGATACGATAGGAGGTAAAGATGGTAGCCGATTTATCATTGCGTGTAGATGTAAACACGGCCGAGAAAGACGAATTGACCCAATTGCCCGGTGTGGGTGGGGCGATGGCGGAACGCATCATCGCCGCCCGGCCGTACAGCACCCCGGAAGATTTAACGCAAGTTCCGGGGATTGGCCCGGCGCTACTTGAGCGCCTGCATCCATACCTGGATTTTCCAGCAGAGCAAGAGCTGGAAGCAGTCGAACTTGAAGAAGATGATTTTGTCGCTGCTGATGAGTTGATGGATGAACTTGAACCACATCCCATCCCCGACCTGGACTTCACAGACATTCCCCAGCCCGATCCCGGTCCGGAAGCAGAGACCCCGGCGGAAACCATTCCTGCCCTGTCCCGCATAGCCGTACCGAAAATGAAGCCCAGTGGGGTTTCGCGTGGTCAGGTGATGTGGATTGCTTTCGGCAGCAGCCTGTTGAGCTTCTTGCTGGCGGTGGTTGTGGTGCTGGCTATACTGGCCGGGATCAACCAGGGGCTGCGCTATGTCTCCCCGGCGGATTTCGCCGACCTGAACCGCCAGGTGGATGGCCTCACTACCGAGGTCGATACCTTGCAGCAAGATCTGGAAGATCTGCGCACGCGCCTGGACGCAGTCGAAGCGCTTTCGGGGCGGGTGAACACGCTCGAAACCGAGACCTCCAGTTTGCAGGAAGGTCTGGACACAACCGCCTCCCAGGTCGATGCCATTCAGACGGAATTGGACGAACTATCTGTTGACGTCGCGGAAGTACACGCTGCTGCGACGCGTTTCGATGCCTTCTTGCAAGGTCTGACCGAGTTGCTGCTTGAAACCACGAAAACATCCGGAGGACCCGATGGAGAATAATCAAGAACTTGAGATTGTCGAAGAACCCAGCTTTGGCGACCGCCTGGCCGACTTCTTTGTTAAATTTATAAAAATATTCCTACGAGTGCTGGTCATTTTGCTGCTGGGCATTGGCCTGGGGGCCGGGCTGTATTTCGGTGTCCCGGCGTTGTATAACCAGTTCATTGAACCCGTGCAGGTACATGGCGAACAGATCGCCGACCTGAGCGCTCGGCAGGAACAGGATACTACCCAATTGACCGAGCGGCTGGATGACTTGCAAGCACGCCTCGCTGCTCTGGAAACGGCTGACACCGAAAATGGAGAAACGTTCGCTGAATTGGAAGCCCGGCAGGATACCCTGGCGCTGGCCCTCGAGCAGCAGGATGCCATCCAGGAACAATTAGATGCCATGCAGGCCGACATCGATGATTTGATGGAAATCTCCGGAGCGAACGCCTCATTATTGGATGCACTGACTGTCCAGGTAAACACCGACGATCAGCCCTTGTTGGTGTTGGCGCGCGACTTGCAAAAGGTCAAAGCCCTGCAGGTAATTGGACGTGCCCGCCTGGATTTGAGTGAAGGTAATGCCTTTGCTGCGGCTCAAAATGTGGACGCAGCCCTATCCATCCTGGAACAGGCTGCGGCGGATGCCCCGGAGGAAGAGATAAACCAGATTGTGGCGGTCGTCGAACGCCTTGAAATGGTGCGCGAAAATTTAGAAGCTGCCCCCTTGATTGCCGCCAACGATCTCGAAGTGGCCTGGCAGTTGCTGCTGGATGTTCCCCTGGAATAGACAAATCGGAAGCCTGGAGGGGCTATGATCCGCTGCTTGTATCTGAAACCAGGTGAGGGGCTGCGCGTTGGCCTGAGTCGGGATGAAATCGAGGCTGCCGTTCAGGCGGCCGATGGTGTGCTGTGGGTGGATATTATTGATGCACAACAAAAGGAAACGGAACCCCTTTTGTTGGATATCTTTGGTTTCCACCCGCTGGCGGTCGATGACGCCCTGTATGAAGACCATGTGCCCAAGGTCGATGACTGGGGCACGTACATTTACCTGGCGCTGCATGCCGCTGCCGAACAAGTCCCCGGTGAGGAGCTAGCTGAAACCATTGAGTTGGATGTGTTCCTCGGCAAACAATACCTGGTCACCTACCATCCCGTTTCGATCAAAGCGTTGGAGCGTTTGTGGGTGGCTTGCCAGCGCGACCCGCGTTATCTGGAGAAAGGTGTGGACAATCTGCTGTACCACGTCACCGATGAAATGGCCGACGATTACATGCAGTTGATCGACGAAATCGATGATGAGATGGAAGACGTTGAAGACCAGATCTTTGTCGAACCCAAACCGGCTTCCCTGGAAGAGATCATCCGAATCAAGCGTATGCTGCTGGGCATGCGCCGCATCATTGCTCCGCAGCGCGAGGTGCTGAATAAACTGGCACGCGGCGATTACGCCATGATCGGGGCCAGCGAGCGTATCTTCTTCCGCGATGTTTACGATCATTACGTCCGCATCCACGATATTATCGAGAGCCTGCGTGACCTGATTTCCAGCACGTTGGATATGTATCTTTCGGTGGTCAATAACCGCATGAACGACGTCATGAAAACCCTGACCGTGATCACGACGTTGTTCATGCCGATCTCTTTCCTGACCGGTTTCTTCGGTATGAATTTCTTCCAGCCCGCCTTCGCGAGCGCAGGTTGGACCGATAAATTGGTTTTTTACGGGGTACTTTTCATTATGGTGACCCTGCCGATGGTTATGTTGTTGTGGATGCGGCGGCGGTCGTGGATGTAGCGCTCTGGGTATTTGCGAAATAAACAAATCGTTCGGTGTCTGCTTGGAAAAAGTGGATAAATGAGGGGGTACTAATGTAATGATTATTGACCTTGCAATGTTAGCTAATTGGTATATAATAGCCGCGTTTTGTGCGCTATTGATACACAATGATTATTCTTTCTCCCCCAAAATTTGTGTATAACTAGGCGTGTAGAATATAACGCTTATACGTGGAGGCTTATCGTGGAGAAGGTCATCTATCTGACAAAACAGGGATTAAAGGATTTAGAGGAAGAGTTAGAACATCTTCGAACGGTGAAAAGGGCGGAAGTCGCTGACCGTTTGAAAGAAGCCATCGAAGACTACGACATGGAAGATAGTACCGAATTCCATTTTGCTAAAGACGAGCAGTCGTTCGTCGAGGGGCGTATCCGCACGATTGAGAATATGCTGGCGCGCGTCGAAGTGATCGAATCCGGGAAATCTAATGGGCAGGTGCAGTTGGGCAGCACCGTGGTTGTGAAAGATGGCCGCGATATGGAGACCTATATCATCGTCGGGACTGCCGAAGCCAACAACCGTGAGCGCAAGATTTCCGACGAGTCCCCTTTGGGGCGGGCCTTGCTCGGTCATGAGTCCGGCGACGAGGTTGAGGTCATGGCACCGGCCGGTTCTTTCAAGGTCAAGATCGTCAAAGTACACTAAATCCTGATTTATTTCAACCGCGGGCTGTTCCTGAAATGGATGCAGCCCGTTTTTCTTTATAAGGTCATGATCATATTGAAGTTCGCTATTCATGCTTCTTGAATTTCCTGAAGACCCTACGCTATCTTCAATTTAATTATGATTGCTGAAAAATAACGGTTGACAGTACTTTTCTTCTATAACCACATCCGCAATTCATGTTAAAATAGGATCGTTATGAGCGAACAACCCACACCACCCGTCGAAATCCCGGCCGAAGCCGAAAAGCCGTCGATCGAACTGCCGCCACCAAACCCGGTGACGCGGGAACGCCACAAGCGCGAGGTGCGCTTGCAGATCATACTGCCGTTCCTGGCTTTTGTGCTGCTGCTTGTAGTGCTGGCGGTGATCTTTACCGTGTTCGAGGTTGGGCAGGTGGGTACCTGGGCGGAAATCTCGACGATCTTCCTGATCGTGCCGGTGCTGATCGTTTCGATCATTCCCCTGGTGCTGATTGTTGCCGTGGCTTATGGTGTGACTAAGTTGCTTGGCATCATCCCGCCGTATGCCCGTCTGGTACAGAATTATTTTGACCTGGGTTTGCAGTATGTCAAACGCGGCGCCAATCTGCTGACGGAGCCGTTTCTAAAGGCGCGCAGCGGGCTGGCGGTTGTCGATACGCTCTTCGATAAATTCAAACGACAATAACCTACGATTGGTAGGAGGAAGGGTAGATTTATGAAGATCACCAAAGATTGGAAAACCAATACGCTGATTGTTGGCGCGGTCGTGGGGCTGTTATCTGGCTTGATGGCTGCCTTCTTGCTCGTGCGCCGCTCTGAAAAATCCGGCAATGAGTTGACCCTGAACACCGGAGAAGGCTTTCGCCTGGGGATGCTGGTTTTAGGTCTGCTGCGGGAGATCGCTTCGCTGGGTTAGCCCAACTACCAAACAATCAGAACCGGATGCATCCGGTTCTTTTTTTGTGTTTAGCGTTTTGTAATGAGGAGGAGGCGCGATGAAGGCTAAAAAAATTCCAGCCAGTATCAAAGTGCTTGTGATCTTTCTTGTCTTGTTTGGCCTGTTGGCCTTCTTTGGTTCCTTGTTTTTATGGGGTGAAGGTTTCTTGTTCTCTTTCCCCGAGGGCGTTGACCTGACATACCCGGTAACGGATTTGTTGATCCACGTGCCCGCCGTGGTGATCGCCGCAATCGGTCTGTGGCGACTGAAACGCTTTGGCTATGTAGCTTCGCAATTTGTGGCCGGGTTTTACATCTACGCTTCGGTGGAGATCTTCGTTGAAATGTTCCAGGCCGGGCCGCCGTATCCGCCGCAAATCTATGGGCCGCAGGTTTTGGCTGTGCTGGTGGCAATCGGTTTGTTGATCTATCCCAACCGCTGCCACGAGTTATTCGAGTAATGTCGCTTTTTGGGGAGAGAGCGTAAAGATAAATATCTTGCATAATAATTGTAATCGCAAAATATTATGCATTATATAGAGCGTAGATTTATTTATTCGATCAGGGTGGCTTAGGGTAGGAAATTCCCCCTGGTCGTGCATTCGTTGCCTTTGCACTTGTATTTGCCTTTGAGGGCATCGCCGGTACTCAGCGTGACTTCAAAGACTTTGCCGTTGTCCAGGCGCAGCAGCTTTGAGCGACCCAGGGTGTGGACTTGATTTTTCTTCAGGCAGCAGATCTCACCTTTGGCATACATCATTCCTGGAATATCCCCCGCCGAGATATTTAAATCATAAAGTACTTCATCCAGAAACTCTTTCCCGGTATAAAGTCTTCCGATTCCTTTGATCCGGCTCTCCCCAGACATTTTCTTTCTCCTTTTTTAAAACGAAAACACAATTTACATATAGTGCCTGCGATGGAGTACAGCGTGATTGTGGAGGGGGGTAATTATCGTTTCGTGCCGTCAGGCTCAGTGATGTTCTTCAAGTTAGCGCCTACCAGGTTGGTGCGCTCGATGGTGGCATTATGGAAATTAGCGCCTTCCAGGTTTGTATCGCGCAGGTCGGCGTCTTCCAGGTTAGCATACTGCAAGTTGCTGGCCTTTAAGTTGGCATTGAGCAGCCTGGCCCAACTTAAGTCGGCTTGGGCCAGGTTGGCTTCGCGCAGGTCAACGTCTTTCATGAACGCCTTGGAAAAATTGGCGCGCATCAATGTCGCCCGATATAGATTAGCGCCTTCCAGGTTGGCGCGCGAAAAATTAAAATCGGACAGGTTGACGCCTTCTAAATTGATACCGCGCAAGTCCAGGCCAGACAGGTCTTTGCCGCGTTGGGAGACGATTTTTTTTAGTTCTATTTGCGTGATGGGCATCGCTACCTCCACAATGATAAGCTTCCTGCTCCTGGCAGGTGATACCGATAAATGTGAAAATACAGATAAAGTGGAAAACTCAGGGAGTTTGTTCCAGCCTTATCTGATTATACCGGATACATGCTGCTCGTGGACTTGCGATTTCGATAACTTTTCGATGCAATCGCTGGGGCGCGTTTATGCCGCGCTCGCCATCCTGCCTTTCAGGTCGACCAGCATGGGCACCGGGGTGGGGTCTACGCTGTAGAACACAGCCAGGTAGAAAGACACGTAGTCGCCCAGGTGCAGCAGCGTCCACATATCGGCCAGTAAGTTCTCGCCGCTGCCGTCTACGAAATCGGTGTTCAGACCCTGCAGCATCATACCGGTCTTGGTATGCTCGATGCGCAGTTGGTTGCGGGGGTGGTTGAAGCTCGAGCGCAGGAACAATTCCATGATCGTGCCAAACAACCTTTCGGGCTCGTCTGACCCTTGCAGCGTGTTGTGGTCGGCCTCGGGCAGTACCTCGAAGTTGGCTGGGGCTTTGGCAATTTCATTGATCTGTGTCTTCCAGCGGCGGGCAATCGGCCCCAGGAAATCAGCTCCAAAGATCACGATCCAGCGGTCGACCAATTGCCCGGCCAGGCGCTTTGCCAGATTCTGGGTGGCGGGCACTTGCGGCACGATGCTTTCCATCTGGGCCTTCATGGCCGTCACGGCAGCTTTCAGGTCTGCGCTCGGGTCAGGGATTAGTCCCAGGCGGAAGATCGCCGCCAGCAGCAGGCCGAAGGAATAGCCGACCGCGGCGCGCGGCTGGAAATCGTCTTCGAAGGTGAAGGCGGGCACGGCGGCTTGTTTGGCTGCCTGCGCCAGTTTACCGCCGGTGCACATTGCCAGCACGCGGCAGCCGTTGGCGCGCGCCGCTTCGAAGGCCGATAGGGTTTCTTCGGTGTTGCCGGAGTGTGACGAGCAGATCACCAGTGTGCTGGAGCCTTTGGCACTGGCGGGCAGGCCGTAATCGCGATACACGCTGATCGGCACGCGGCACGAAGATGCCACGTAGGCCGCTACCAGGTCGCCGCCGATGGCCGAGCCGCCCATCCCACAGACCACCACCTGCTGAATGCCTTCCCATGCAGGCAGGTCTTGCTTGAGGCCCAATTCCCAGGCCAGGGCTAATTGATCGGGCAGGTTATTGATGCGTTCCAACATGCCCTGGGTGTCCAGAGCTTTGATGCTTTCCAGGTTGTCGATATCTGTAATCATGATGCATCCTCTCAATAAATGGAAAGGTCTTTGACCTTTCGGTATCGGCATAATTTTATTCTTTTTCTGATTGGATTTCGGTTAGTTTTTGGTAAATCTCGCGCCGCGGCCAACTGGTTTGGGCAGCGACGTCTTTGGCGATGGCCGAGAGCGGTTCGCCGCCTTGCAGGCGTTTGCGCAGCAGCTTTTCCAACTCGGCCGCACTCCACACCTCGACTTCTTTGGTTGCGCCTTCAACCACCAGCGTAAACTCACCGCGCGCCGGGTACTGCTCGAAGTACGCCACCGCGTCGTTCAACGAGCCGCGGAAGACTTCCTCATACATTTTTGTCAATTCGCTGGCGACGGCCACCTGGCGCTCACCTAATTCGGCTTGCAGGTCGCGCAGCGCGTCCAGCAGGCGGTGGGGCGATTCCAGGAAGATCAACGTGTAGGGCAGGGCGGCCACCTCGGCAATCGTTTGTTTGCG
>JAFGRA010000415.1 GCA_016935415.1 Anaerolineales bacterium | reverse complement strand
TGATGGCCAAGCTGCACAAGCAGGCCGCGGTCTACGATCCCCCGCCCGGCTTCACCCGCCGCAGTTGGGACCTGGCCGGGCTGACCGGTGAAAACCTGGACGTACCGCTCGAACAGGCAGAAGATGCGCTCACCCCCGCCCAACTCGACGTGCTGGCTGACACCTCCCGCAAGGTCGAGGAAGTCATGCAAAGCCTGGGCAGTGGGCCGGAAGTCTTCGGCCTGATCCACGCCGACCTGCACGAGAAGAATTACATCTTCACGCCTTACGGCACGGTGGGCGCCATCGACTTCGACACCTGCGGCTGGGGTTATTACGTGTACGACCTGGCCGTGACCCTGTCCACGCTCTTGCAGCGCCGCGACCTGGCCGAATTGAAGAACGCCCTGGTGCGCGGCTATCGCCAGGTGCGCCAGCTTTCGACCACACACGAAAACTTAATCATCCCCTTCGTGGCCGGGCGCTTGTTGATCAACACACTGTGGGTGGCCGGGCACAGCAACGACCGCGACCTGCGCGAGGCCGCCCCCAAGGTGATCGAACGCCAGATCAAGTTCCTGGAGAAGTTCTTGGGACGGTAGTCATTTTCTCAAGATTGAAAAAGCGTCTGCCATCGAGTTCATGGCAGACGCTTGTATTTAACGAGGATTTTGTAGGGGCGCATTGCATGCGCCCTTCGAAAGACAATTCGATTGCTTCTACATAGGAAAAGTCATCTATTCACCGAGAAAATACGGGTAACTGAATTATCAAATCCCAATAAGCAATAACACGATAGCCGCGATACCCAACAAGAAAGCAATTACACTATATGCAATCGCATTCCATCCAAATAACGTCCAGTTTCGATTCTCTTTTAATTCTACTAAGAATCTCTGCGCCCTTTTCCTCCCTTGCATAGTCTCAATGAACCAGTATTTGATTTTTGAAGGAGGATCCAAATCATATTCACCGTTTCTAAGAATGCGGATACCTCTTCGAAGGGCTGAGATAGAAGTTAGAAAGAGAAACATTATTAGAATCAGCTGATCAAACCTTAATTTCATATGCATCAATTCCTCTCTCAAGATCACTCATCATATAACCATCGTGGTTTCATCGGTTCTATTCGAATCGAGCAATTCGTAATGACACCCACCAAGATCAATATCGTTTAATTTATCTCCCTCGCCAGCCAGCGCAGGGCCAGCCAATGGTGTGAATCGGGGGGCGCCCAGGGGCCCAGACTTGTGGCTGTTCCCATCAACTGGTCCGAGATTATGAGAAAAATCATCCATCCTATGAATCCGAGGTTACCAAAACTACACAATGTAAGCAGGGAAAAATGAGGACTATTTCGCTAGTCAATCGTTACCTATCAAAAATTGATTTATTTAATCCTCTTAATTACTTCGTTGTACAAAGTCGCGCTCGATAAAATGCCTATAAATGCCAAGCCGATATAAGCAGCCACCACAAAGCCAGAAAGGTGTGTCAAAATACCGCTAATTGCAATAATGGTTATGGCGAGTACGCCAAAGATAGAGAGCATTGCAAGAATTAGATGCAATCTAATCTTCTTTTTATTCTGCGATTCAGACAGATCCCGGAATTTTCCTTTGCTAATCCCTGTGAAAATGCGATTTGCTAATCTTATGCGATTGAGAGTCCCTATAATTGCCATTCCTACCACTAGGATTATTGGTGAAATACCGCATATGATTATAGTTAGAATTCTGCTAGACATTAGATCACCTTTGCCAACTAATGAGAATCCACCATACATTATCCTCCATCAGCCAATTTCTGCGTTGCATTAGCGATACAGGGCGAATTTCGGAGCATTATCCCATCTCCTCCGCCAACCAGCGCAGGGCCAGCCAGTGGTGCGAATCCGGGCGCGCCCAGGGGCGGTTCTGGTGGATGCGCGCCAGGGCGTCTTCGGCGCTCAAGCCTTCCAGCATCATCAGCGCCGCGCAGCCGATCGTGACTGAACGGTTCATCCCGGCCGAACAATGCACCAGCACGCGCTGCCCGGCGCGCAGGCGTTCGACGACCCACTCAGCTTCGGCGCGGATGTCTTCCACTGTCATCCCAATTGGTCCTTCGCCTTTAGTGGCCCAGCGGTCGCGCCCATCAATCTGCTCATCCACCACCCAGCGGCTGGGATTTTCACTCAAATTGAGCACGGCATCCACCAGCGGGCGCGCCTCTTCCTGGATATCGATGCCGCCGATGAACAGGCGCTCGGGATGTTCGCGGTTGTGCAAATGGATGCTGACAGGGTCACCGCCGTAGCGCTGGCGGAAGAAGTCCATATCGGGCATTGCCCCGGCCGGCAGCGGCGGAGCCGGCGACCAGTTGCGCGTATAGGCCACTGCTTCGACCGGGCCGGGACGGTCTTCCTGCATACAGCTATCGGCAGAGATCACCAGCGCGGCAGGCTCGACCGAGCCGTTGGCCAGCACGTAGAGCGGTTCCTTGTCGGACTTGCGCCAGTGCAGCATCCCCCGCAAGCTGCGGGCGGCATGATCCATGGGGAGGGTGTCCAGGTCATCGTAAAGCCCGGAGATTTTGATCCAATAGATGTCATTGAAGCGCAGCCGTTTGGGGTGGTAATGGCCGCGGATGTGTTCGCAGGGTTGGCCGTTGCATTGATCGAGCTTCGGCGGGGCGCTGAATTGCAGTTCTTCATAATCCAGGATGAATTCTTGTTCTCCACCCACGGCGCTTTCGGTGAAAGCCACCAGCCGGCCACCGGCGATAGACCAGTAATAGGGAAACGGCGGGATATAAGCTTGTTCCGTCAACTTTCGCCTCCTTTAACCCCGTAACACGGCTACCAGGTATTGGCGTCGACGCGCACACCTTTAGATTCTAAGAATGCGCTGATCTGATCCAAATCACGCTGGCTCGCCAGCCAGGCGATGAAAGGCCGCGAATCATCATTGAAGGTGAAGCGCAGGCGCGCCCACAGGCGCAGGTTGGGGTAAACGGCCACACTGTCAATCTGGGAATAAGGCATCTCCTTTTTGACGAGATAGCGGTAAGCGATGCGGTCCGGATACAAAATCAACAGGGGGTTGATATTATTTTGTCCAAACATCACGCTAGAAGTTTGACTGATGGTCACAGTCGCGGCTACCAAAGGAACTGTAACACCCTCCGCCGGAATTTCGGTGGACAATGATAAGGTGTGATTGGATGAATGGCTTCTAACCATACGCAAAACATACAAGCCGATAGTAACTGCCCCAAAGATGGTACCAAGGCAAGCAATACCGGCAATGATGTAAAAGAACGAAAAAAAACCAAGTAATTCCGCCATGAAGACCTCCTCGTCTGTCCCACATTATAAACATTCCCCAAATAAAAACCAGGGCCTGGGAGTACCAGACCCTGGTTGCATTTTAGTTTAATTGAACCGGTTCTTTGAAATCGTAGATGCCGTCGCGCACTGGCCAGCGCAGCTTGCACTGCCTGCAGTCGAAGCCGTGCTCGTTTTCCTCCGGCAGGGGCGTGCCGCATTGCGGGCAGCGGAAGAACGCGCCCGCTTCCGCCCCGGGGGTGTCGCCCGCCGCCTGGGATTTGACGAACACGCTCGGGCTGAGCTGCCACAGGTCGCCGGTCAGTTGCGCCAGCGAATCCAGCCAGACCAACAAACCAGTCGGCAGGGTACGCTTGAGCAATGCCATGCGGAAGTGCGAAACGGTCAGTTGGCGCTGCACCTCGAAACCGGCCTGCGCCAGTTCGCGGCGGATGTAGGCCGGATGGAAGTCGAAGTTCAATTCCACAAACTCGACCGGCTGCTGCTCGAACGGGTTCCAGTCCTGGCGGCGCAGCAGCCAGCGGACGATGGCTTTCAGGTTCTGCTTGTTGGCATACTCCAGGATGAAGGTCGCCCCCGGCTGCAAGCTTGCGCGGATCTGCGCCAGCCCCAGCGGAGCATCCGCCAGGTGATGGATGACGCGGATCATGGTGGCGGCGTCGAACAGGCCGGGTACGAACGGCAGGCTGTAGACGTTGGCGGCCACGTAGATGTAGCGCTCGCTTACCCCCAGGCGTTGCTGGGCCTGCTGCAACTGCGTGCGCGAGTAGTCCATCACCACCACGCGTTCGAAGCCGCGGTAGCGGGGCGTGTTGCGCCCCGCCCCCGCGCCGATTTCGAGCAGGAGTTTCCCGCCGGAAGGCAGCAGGCGCTGCAAGGCGACCGCCTCAGCACCGTCTTCGTAGACGCGTTCTCCGGTGTCCCAAAAACTGGTCTGGTAGTCGGAGCCTTCGTAGTCGATGACCGGCGGGCTAACGCTGACGGGATCAGGCATGCATACCGATCTTTGTGGTGGGCGCCGAATCGCTGTCGTAGCCGCGGCCCACGCCCCGGTAGGTGAAGCCATATTCCTTCATCTTGGCGGGGTCGTAGATATTGCGGCCGTCGAAGATTACCGCCGCGTTCATGATGCGTTTGACGCGTTCCAAGTCGAGCTGCTTGAACTCGTTCCATTCAGTCACCACGATCAAAGCATCAGCGCCTTCGGCCAGGCTGTAAGGATTGGGGGACATGGTCACGCCCGGCATGAGCGGCCCGGCCACCAGCATGGAAACTGGGTCATAGCCGCGCACATTTGCCCCTGCCTTCAAGAGTGCCTCGGCAATGTCGATCGAGGGCGCATCGCGCATGTCGTCGGTGTTGGGTTTGAAGGCCAGACCAAGCAGGCCGATGGTCTTGCCCTTGAAATCGCCGACCAGTTCCTCCAGACGCTCGACCGCCATCGGGCGGCGCTCGTCGTTGGTCTGCATCACCGAGTGCAGGATCTTGGGATCGGTACCCATGCCATCCGCCATGTAAGCCAGTGCCTTGACGTCCTTGGGGAAACACGAGCCG
Source organism: Anaerolineales bacterium (assembly GCA_016935415.1). GTDB lineage: Bacteria > Chloroflexota > Anaerolineae > Anaerolineales > UBA11579 > JAFGRA01. Next base: position 11,465 of record JAFGRA010000415.1, on the reverse strand, counting down.
CCATAGCCCAGCCCGGCGTTCAGGAAGGGGTGACCGATACGTTGGTCGAAACCCATCCCGGCGGCCACTTCACTCACGTCTGCGCCCAGCGCCTCGCAAATGTTGGCAATTTCATTGATGAACGAAATCTTTGTCGCCAGGAAAGCGTTGGAAGCGTACTTGATCATCTCGGCCGTACGCAGGTCGGTGATCACGATTGGGGCGCGCAGCGGCAGGTGCAGTTGGGCGACTTTGTCGGCCGCTTCGGTATCCAATGAACCGAGCACGGTGCGGTGCGGGTTCATGAAGTCGGCAATCGCCGAACCTTCGCGCAGGAATTCAGGGCAAGACACCACCGCAAAGTCGATGGCTTCCTTCTGGTTGCGGGTGACGATGTCCGCTACCCAGTCACCGGTACCAACCGGCACGGTCGATTTGTTGATCACGATCAGGGGTTCGGTCATGACCTCGGCAATCGAGGTGGCCGCGGCCTCAACGTATTTCAGGTCGGCCTCGCCGTCCACACCAGAGGGTGTGCCCACACAAATGAAGGCGAACTCGCTGCCTTTCAAAGCATCGGCATAAGAAGTTGTAAATTCGATCCGTCCGGCGGCTACATTGCGGGCAACCAATTCCTTCAAGCCCGGTTCATAGATCGGCATATCGCCATTCTTCAACCCCTCGATCTTTTCTTCGCTGATGTCCAGGGCAATCACGCGGTTTCCCAGATCACTGAAACAAGCCGCAGTGACCAAACCGACATACCCGACACCAACAACACAGATTTGCTTCATTGTTTTACTAGCCTCCAATTTTCAATTTGTGCAGGTTGGTAAGCGCCGGTTAGAGTATCTAACCGACTAAAGTGCATTCAAGAATACCTGCGTTATTGGGATTCCTCTTTATTAAGCGGAATATCTCCAAATCATGTTTTTATTGCGCGCCATATGATAACACCAAATTCCCCTCTAGGCAAAACGTCCCCTCGTAAACAGGACAATCGTCCCTTGATTTATCTGAATTGACATCTAAAATATAGGGAGAATATTCAGAGTTTTATTATCTTGTTTTGATGGTTTACTTTAACGGCAAAAAAACATCAAAACACAAAAGAGAGAGTGCATTATGCAAATTACACGACAAGCTGATTACGCAGTCCGAGCAGTTCTACACCTGGCTTCTTTAGGCCCAGATGAAAAAGCCGCAACCAGCCAGATCGCTGAAGAACGCGATATCCCCCTCTCCTTCCTGGCGAAAATTATCGCCCAATTATCGGTTGCCGGTATCCTGCAAACGATGCGTGGCGCGCGTGGTGGCGTTACCCTTGCGGTCCCGCCGGAAGAGATCACACTCCTGGATGTTGTCGAAGCTATCGACGGCCCGATCATGCTCAATGAGTGTGTACATGACGGTTACGATTGCACCATCGAGAACTGCCCGATCCAATCGGTATGGCGCGACGCCCAATCCGACCTGGTCCAACGCCTGCGCACGACCACCTTCGACAAGTTCTTAGAGCCTGCCTAATTGCCGCCAAGCGGCAAAACATATCGAACAGCTTTACCTGGCAGGGAGTCACATCTTGCAACAGCAATTCTGTCGTCCCCGATCTATCCGACACCCTGCTAACGAAGGATAAGAAACAAAACATCACGGACTGCATTCCAGCACCGAAAATACCCCGAAACTATTTCGGGGTATTTTCGTGATGAGCACTCGGCATACAATAGTGAAGGACCCAAGACCTATTCCCGCTCCATGCTTTGGCAAGGTAAGATTTTATGATACACTACAGGCAGCACAACATTTGAGGAAAGAGGTCAAGCATGCCGGAGGGAACGCCAGTCAATCGACATTGGGTAATCACGCTGATCGATGGCCGCATGGTAATCGACTGGAGTGATGGCACCGCCCTGGATTTTTTGACGGAAGAATTCATCGAACTCGACACCGAAGACCTGACCTATCCGGTCACCGATGAAGACTTAGAGCCGTTGCTGCGCAGCGGGCAGATTGCCAACTACGATAACCTGCACGTCTATTTTTACGGGTTGCCATCAAAGCCACGCGGCGACATAGAATAGGCGCCAACATAGCCTTACAAAGAGCAGGAACCGTGTCCTGCTCTTTTTTGTTTACCTCAATACAGCAGCTTTACCTGCGGGGATACTCGGCGCGCACCATCTCAATGAACTGTTTGGCTAAAAATGATTTGTGCCGCCGGGCGTGTGTCGCCGCGGCAACCCTGCGTTGCGGCACGGCATCGCTGATTTCCCGGTAGACGATCTGTTCCGAAGGATCGGTTACCATCATCGCCTCTGGAACCAGAGAGACCCCCAAACCCAGGGAAATACAATTTTGCACGGTGGAAAGCTGGGAGGTGTGGCAAACAATGTTCAATACCACATCCCTTTGATAACAGAAAGATTGCACCTGTTCCCCCAGGCAGTGTACTTCGTTGAGTGCGATAAAGGGGAAATCGTCCAATTCCTTGACACGCAGCGAGGCGCGAGTAGAAATATCATAGCGTTTGGAGGAAGCCACCCAGAGCGGCTCGGTTAGCAGCAAATCGGTGTGGATCAATTTGTTGTCGATCGGCAGGCTGGTGATGGCGACGTCCAACTCGGCGGCGATGATCTTTTGGATCAACTCTTCGGTCAGACCTTCGTGTACTTCCAGCGTAGCAAGCGGGAATGCCTGGCTGAAATTTTCGATTACGCGTGGCAGCACAAAGGGGGCAATCGTGGGAATGAAGCCAACCGTCAAGGTGCCGTGTCCCTCTTCATCTTCGGTCTGCATTTCGGCTTTGATGTGCTGTAGTTCTGCCAGGATGGCGCGGGCGCGCGGCAGCAATTGTTTCCCGGCTTGGGTAAGCACAGACTTGCGCCCCAACCGGTCGAAGAGCGGCTGCCCGATCTCCTGCTCGAGTTTGATGATCTGCTGGCTCAAGGAGGGTTGGGCGATCTGGCAGCGTTCGGCTGCCCGGCTGAAATTGCCCGTTTCAGCAACCGCAACAAAATATTCGAGTTGGTGAATTTCCATAATGCTCCGTCTGGATATACAGCCACAAACTATAGAATATCGAACGATTTATATTTTACAACAAAGATCCCCTTGTCGATAAAACAGACAGATTTGTTTTTTGAATTTTACCCCTGGCTCGCCCTCACCCCGTCGGCTATGCCGCCACCCCTCTCCCACTGGGAGAGGGGAAGTTGCCGAACATTTTTTGAGGGCAACGGGGTGAGGGCGAAATAAAAAGTCAATACATTTCAATTTCTTCCCTTGTGTTCAGATGTTGTTTGCCTCTCCAGGCCGCCGTATTAGATGGCTGTATTGATTTACCAACGCTAACTAGAAATTTTGAAATCACTTCTCCAGGATGTAATCATCGATCACCTCGCCGTTGATATTGACGAATTGGAAGTGCATCTGCGTGCGGGTGGCCTCCACAAGCATGGCCCCGAAATTGCTGCTGTAACGCACCTGGCTTTCGGGCAATACCGCTTCGAATTCGTAACGCGAATCGCCGCCCAGGCCATTGATGATATAAGGAATACCCTCGACCTGCAAGCGTTCGTAGACGTGATCGTGCCCGGCGATGACGACATCCGCGCCCCAGGCCGCGAACGGCCATTGCACCGCCTTGGTTGGGCCGTAATGTCCGGAGGAGTAAGGCGGGATGTGCATGTAGACCACCTGCCAGGGCGCATCCGTAGCCGCCATGCCGGCCTCCAGCCAGTCGGCCTGCGCTGATGACAAACCGATACCGTCCGGTTCGTCGTAGTCGGCATCCAGGGCAAAGAAATGCACAAACTCCCATTCGAAATCATAGTAGCGCTCGTTGCCGGGCAGGGTGAAATAATCCAGGTAGGGCTGGGCGTTATCCGTCATCCAGTCGTGGTTGCCCAACACCGGGAAGAAACGGTTGGTTTCGGCCCCGGCACCATACTCGCCCCGGTAAGGATAGATGTATTCGTGGAAATACTGGCCGATATTTTCGTCGATGGTTTCATAGGTCCCACGCGGATAATTATTGTCCCCGGTGGTGATAATGAAATCGGGCTGCCAGACTTTGACCAGGGCGGCAACCTGCGCCAAACCATCCCCCGCCGTGCCGTAATCGCCAATCACCGCGAAGCGGATGCCGGTCAACGGCGTAGCCGTGGCCGTAGGTGGAGAGGGTGGGCTGGGAAGCAGGGTGGGGGTAGATGTTGATGGGGCTGGTGTTACCGTGGCTGGGAGGAAGGGTGTCGGGGTGAGCGAAGGCGCGGCCAGAGTCGGTGCGACCGCCGGAGTGTCCAGCGTGCAGGCCAGGATCGCCAGCCAGAGCAGGGCGAGCAGCCACAAAAATCTTTTCATTTTTCCCGGTAATTTTCCAGGTGAATGCTGGCTAATCTTTATCCCCACAAGCGGTTATTCCGTCCAGCCCTGTTCTTCCACATTCAGGTCACTATCGCCCCCGGCGTACAGGTAGCGGCCCAACATGCGGTCGTAGTTGGTCCAGTTCTCGCCGGGCGGGCGCTCTTCCAGCAACAAATGGAAGCGGTTGATCTGTACGCTCAGATTTTCGATGTGATGCAAGGCAATGGCTTCCAGCGTTTTCGGGCGGCGCGGCGAACCCCACTCGTAGCGCCCGTGATGGGCCAGCAACATATGGCGTAGACGTAGCGCCAACTCGGCCGGAAAGTCCGGCAGGCGTGATAGTGCGGCGGCAACCATCTCATCCGTCATCACAATGTGGCCAATCAGGCGGCCCTCGTCGCTGTAATCGATATCCGTTTCCCAGGTAAACTCGCGCACCTTGCCGATGTCGTGCAGCAGCAAGCCGGTGAGCAGCAGGTCGGTGTCGATCTGTGGGTACAGCTCGATCACGGTTTGCGCCATAGCCAGCGTTTCCAGGGTGTGCTCCAACAGGCCGCCGATGTAGGCGTGATGAATGCGCCGCGCCGCCGGGGATTGTGAGAAAGACTGCATGAACTTGGCATCATCGAAGAAGGCTGCTAACAGGGCACTCAGATGCTGATTCTCGACACCTTCGATGAAAAAGCGCAGTTGCTCGCGCATCGCCTCGGGGTCACGGCGCGTGCTGGGCAGCATATCGCGCAGGTCGTATTCGCCGCTGTTGGCGGCGCGCACACGGTTCACGCGAATTTGGATGCGGTCGAGGTAGGTCTCCACTTCCCCGTCCAGCTTGACCACGTCACCCTGCTGCAATTCTTCACTGGCCTCTTCCGCCCCTTCCCAGACGCGCCCCATCAACTGGCCGGTGCGATCACTCAGGATCAGGGTCAGGAAATAGCCGCGCGAGGGGTCGCGGAAGGGTTCCAATTGCTTGTTGCGCAGCACGTAATAGCCGATAAAACGTTCCCCCTCCTGGAGTTCTCGAATAAACGGCCCCTTTTGAGGATGATAGGTTTCACTCATTTCAATCTTCTACCGCATCCTCAAGCGCTTCGACCGTTTCTGCTTCTACCGGACCGCCAATCGGCAGCCGGAAGACAAAGCGGCTGCCGCCGCCGGGGCGCGGTTCTACCCAGATCTTGCCGCCATGCGCTTCCACCGCCAGGCGGCAGAAGGTCAGGCCCAAACCGGAGCCGCGCCGCCGTCCTTGCGAACCGGGCACCTGGGCAAAGCGCTGGAAAATTTCCTCGCGGTAATCATCGGGCACGCCCGGGCCGGTATCGCTGACACACAGCAAGATCGAATCTTCATGCAGCGGCTCCCCGCTCACGCTGATCTGGCCGCCCTCAGGAGTGTACTTCAGGGCATTATCCAACAGGTTGACGATCACGCGCTGGAGCAGTGTGCGGTCGCCCTGGACTTGCAGCAAGCTGACCTCGATCTCGGTGCGCATAATGATACCCGCCTCGACAGCCTGGGGGATGAATTCGGCCACGGTTTCGGTAACCAAAGCATTCAGGTTAATGGCTTCCAGCTTGAGTTCGATGCCACCGGATTCGAAATGCGAAATATCCAGCAGCGACTCGATCAAAGTCAGCACGCGGCGCGTGCTGCGTTGGGCGATTTCCAGGGACTGTTGGATGAGTGGGTCGCGCTCCTCGATGGGCAGAACTTCGTCCATCAACATCAAGGCGCTGGTCACGGCCCCAACTGGGGCACGCAGGTCGTGGATGAGGGTATCGGTGATCAATTCGCGCGTCTGATTGATGTGGTATTCCTCAGTCACGTCGCGGATCACGATCAGCCAGCCAACCACAGCCTGACCAGAACCCATCACCGGTGAAACGTCGCGTTCCAGGAATTTATCGGCCACGTTATAGATTGCCTTGGGCTTCGGGCCGCCGCCAGCTTGCAAGAGCTGCTCCAATTCTTTGGCCTCTCCCCGAGAATAACCCAGCACCTGCAACACTTTCTTGGGCAGATCGAAAATACCCTTGCCAACCATTTCCCGCACCGCGTAATCACTCATGTTCTCGAGCGGTTTATTGGCCAGTGTCAGGCGGCCGTCGCCCTCCAACAGCAAGACCACCTCACCGACCGAGTTGAGCACGGTTTCCAGGCGATCACGGCCCTGGGTCACGTCCGAAAACAGCAATGAGTTCTGCAAAGCAATTGCACCCTGCGAAGTCACCGCCTTGGGCAATTGCAAATCGCGCTCGCCAATCACCAGGTCGCCGGGCAAAGCCGCCAGCACCACGCCGAGGCGTTTTTTGGCCGCCAGCAGGGGGAACAGGCATACCTGGCATTCCTGGGAGAGTTCCAGATCGGAACGTAGTTCCAATTCTTCCAGGTCGACGTACAGCGGGCGCGTATCGGTAGGTTGCTCGCGCACCACCACCAAGTCGCTGTCCAATAAGGTGGCCGGTAACGTAATACCAGGGTTATCCAGCGTCTCCGAGGTGGACAGTAATTGGTATCTATGCCCATTATCCTGGCGCAGGTAAACCCCGGCCAGGAAGCTGTTGATCGAAGCGCGCACGGCCTGGACAACCGTATCCAGCACGTTCTTCAAACTGAGATCGCCGACCAGGCGAGTGCCCACCAGGTACATGCTGGACTGGTCATGCAGCCAGCGTTGGGCATCGGTGTACAGTTCAGCATTGACCACCGCCACCGCGGCCTGGTTGGCTAGCTGGTTGATGAAGGCCAGATCGGATTCGGTGTAGGCTTTGGGCGTCGAGCTTTCCAGGTTGAGCACACCCAGGACGCGTTCTTCATGGATGAGCGGAACGGCCAATTGTGAAAGCGTAATGCCGTCGGTCAGGTCGATGTAATCAGGGTCCTGACGTACATCCGCAATAATCGCGGGTTCCTTTTCCCGGATGACACGCCCGGCGATGCCTTCGCTTTCATCGAAGAATTTCTGCGGGCCGACATAGCCTTTGCTGGCCTTGAGTTCGAAAGCCCCTTTGACCTTGTTCCAGATCGTCAAACCACCGCAAGGCGAGTCGGTGAAATCGAGGGCATATTCCAGGATCATTTCGAACAGACGCTCGGAATGAAAAGCGGCGGAAAGCTGGCGGCCAACCGTCTCCAGGATAGTCAACTGCTGGGCACGCTGCGAAAGTGCCTGGTCGGTGCTGGCGTGCAAGCGGGCGTTAGATACCGCCAGCCCGGCCTGAGAAGCCAGTGTTTTCAGCAGGTCGACCTCTTCTTCATGGAAGTCATGCGGTTCATCATAAAAGACGGCTAGAAAACCAATATACCCATCGGGGGTACCCATTGGGAATTCGCCAAAGGCCTGGATATTCTCGGCGATCAAATGATCCTTGTAGCTATTTTCCAGATCGACACTATCCAGATTGGGATAGAGTTCCGGACGGCCGGTGCGCAGGCTGCGCGTGCGGCCATCGTAAGAAATTGGAAAAGAGAGGTTTTGCTCAGTGAAGTGTTCAGAAAGGCCGGAGGCATGCGCCAGACAAACGTGGTCGTCCTCCGTCTCCATCAGAAAGATCGCACAGCGGTGTTCCTGGCTGACGGCGAATACAGCCTTGCAAACCTCTTCTAAGACCGCTTCCGGTTCCAGGCTGGCCGAGATTTGGGCAGCAATCTTATTCAGACTTTCCAGTTGCGAAGCGCGCTGCTGGGTCTGCTCATAGAGTAGGGCATTCTCCAATGCCACACTGACCTGGCTGGAGAGGATGGTGAGCATGTTGCGATCGGCCGGGGTAAATTCCATGTCTTGCGTAAAGGAGAAAACCGCCAAGCAACCCAACACCCGGTTGGGAGTTGCCAAGGGTACACCCAGCCAGGTTTGCAAAAGTTCTTCACCGCGCGACAGCCCAATGCGCTCGATCTCCTGGTAAGCGTTGCGCGGCAGCATAAAGGCCTGCTGTTCCCGGATCACCCGGTCGGTGAGGCGATCCATCAACGGGCGGCGCGGCCATTGGTGGCGTTTGCCACGCTTGACCGCCAGCGGGTACCACAAGCGGTCGTCGCGTTCATCATACAGGGCGACATAAAAACTATCCGCTTTGAGCAATTCAGTGATCTGTACGTGGATGACTTCCAGCAACTCGTCCACGTCCAGCGTCGAGCGCATGGTCAGGCTGATTTCCTGTAAGGTTGAAATATCCTGCACGCGCCGTAAAAGGTCGCTGCGGGCGTTGGCGGCCAGGTGGATGGAAATCGAAGAAATGCCAATGATGGCCCCCAACAGCGCGATCGCACCGATTTGGATGGCAATAAAGGCCTGCATCACCAGGATCACAAAAGGCAGCAAGAGGAATTCAATCAGAATGAACAGGAACACGTCCCGGCTGGGCGCTTCCAGTGTCACCGGGGAACGCCGCCAGAAATCGACCAACAACAAGACGGCATGGATAGCAGCATACCCCAACGCTACCCAGATCAACCGTCCGACATCTTGCAGCAAAGCCAGATCGCTGCTGATCGCCTGCTGCCAGTTGGAAACCAGGGCAACTGCCATCAAGGGGACGAGTTGCAGCCCAATGCGGAAAGCAATTTCAGAAACAGGGGGAACTGGGGGGATGGTCTTGCTGATGCGCCAGTGGTATGCCAATCCCCAGAATACAAACCCGATCAACATTCCGGCAAACACGGACATGCCGGTAAAGGCCGCCCCGTACAGCATCCCGGCCGTCAGGGCAACCAGGTGGATGGCGCTGAAATTGAAGCCGAATAATTGGATCGGGAAACCGACCAGGAAGGCGGCAAAAAAGGCGACCAACACCGCTTCCCAGATGCCCACAAACGCCAACGGGAAACGCAGACTGGTATACACCAGCAATCCCACGCCGACCGCAGCAACCAGGATGCGGTAGACAAGGATGGTCTTTCCCTTACTATTGATTACTTCCATTGATAAGCCCATCCTAGCAAACCATTATTGTCAGGACTCTGGCGTTGGGGTAGGTGAGGTCTCAGAAGTCGGTGTTGGTGAGGGTGGGCTGGCCTCTCTGCCCAGCTCTTTTTGTGCTTCCTTGATCCAGTCTTCGGGCACTGCTTCCGGCGGCAAGTCTAGTAATGCTTCCCAATCGGCCTCTTCTACATCCACATATTCTTCGCCCAAAGCAGCGTATGCTTGGGCGCGCCAATAGTAAACTTGGGCGAATTGGGCATTAGTTTCTGCATAGCCTTTCGAGGCGTTGATCTGCTTATAGCCTTCGAAATCGTCACCGGACAGGAAAAGAGCTATGCCATGCGAGATCTGCGGCTCGAACCAGTTGGGGTATACACCTTTCGAATACACAAAATCCTCAATGGCCAGATCGTATTGCTCCAGGCCCAGGTAGGCCTCCCCACGGTAGTAGCGCGCCCGGTACAGGTTGGGCTGGTATGTTCTGGCCTTGTCAAGCACCTCGATCGCTTCTTCGTAATCTTCGTGCTCGACGTACGCCAGGCCAAGCGTGTACCATCCCTGAGCGCTTTCCGCTTCGAAGGTGGTATAGGTTTGCAGCACGCCAATCGCTTTTTCAATTTCTCCCAACTGGTAATAGGCCTGCCCTAGCGCGAGGTAAGTGTCGTACAAGGTCGGGTCGAGTTCATTGGACTGCTCGGCATTTTCGATGGCAAGCTCCGGTTCACCCAGGTTGAGCAAAGCCTGGGCGCGGTAGAGGTAATACAGCGCCGTTTCCTCGCCGCGCTCTTCCAGGATGTCCAGGTCTTCCATGGCGCCTTCGTAATTTCCTACCTCGATGCGGTAGGTGGCGCGCGCCAGGTAGGCTGCGATAAAATCGGGGTCGTTGCGGATCGCATCGTTTAGGTCGGTGGCAATCTTGGCTTCTGGATCAACTTTGCTGTTCACGCGTGCGCGGCCCAGATAGGCAGGGGCAAACTCCGGGTCCTTGGCAATCACATCGTTGAACGTCCTGCGGGCAGCATCATAATCTTCCAGATTGTAGTAACTTTCCCCGATCAGGTAAAGGACATCCACCGCGTTGGGCTCATCTTCCAGCACGCGCTCGAAAAATTCGATGGCACGTTCCCAGTTCTCACCCTCATAAGCACCCAAAGCGATACGGTAATCTTCGCTGGCGGGATGGGGGGTGGCGACGTAAATGGCAGTGGGCGTAAAAGTAACTTCCAGGAAGGCGGCAATTGGGGTGGGTGAACCCTCGAAGGTCGGGGTGACTGTAGGCACGATGGGGGTGCCTTCGGCGGTCAGGGTCAATTCAGCCTGCCGAGTGCCCACCGTGGCGGTGGGGAAAGTGTAGACGAGTTCTTTGGGGCGGCCAAAGATCGCATAAAGGATCAAACTAACTGCGACCACACCAACGACGACCAGCATAGCAATCTGCCGCGGGGTCATCGACAACTTGGCACGTTCGCTTTCGGCGACCGAACCAGGCGCTTTGGCGATTTCGCCGATATCGAATTGGCGTGAGCGCTCCGGCTTGACCGGCTTGATGCCCCCATCCAGTGCCATGATGCCCATCAGGGTCAGGCCGCGGCGGGCAGCCTGGTTCTCGGGATCCAGTTTCAGAGCGGTTTGCAGGCAGTAGACGCGTTCTTTCTGCGTGTCAACAACCGAGCTAAGATACAACCAGTAACTAGGCTCCCCCTGATTGGTACGTAACAGCCGGGTCAGCAGATCACGCGCCCGTGTACGTTGTCCCTGGCGAGCCGCATCCAACGCTTCTTGCAGCATTCTGTCATCGGCCATGGTTTACCTCTTACTAGAGCAAATCGCTTTACGATTTGCTTCAGAAAAATCAAGGATTTTTCCGTAAACCAGTTTAGCATATGCTGTGCCAAGACACAAGTGATGATGATGGCACGTTCGTACCTGTGGGATAGAAAGGGAAAACGAGAATCGAGATTGGAGATTCGTAAGCCGTGATCCGAGAATCGAAATTCGTGATGAGGAACAAGTAACTCGGCACCGAGGAAATCAGCATTCCTACCTGTTTACTTATTTACTTCTTGTTGGCCACCCGCACGCTACTCTCTGCACAATACTGCCAACTACATACTGCATATTAACCAATGGTGCTAGTTGACAAAAAGTCATGAGCAAGCCAAACTATAGGTTACGAGACCATAGGAGGCAAACTCATGAC
>JAFGRA010000414.1 GCA_016935415.1 Anaerolineales bacterium | reverse complement strand
GCCTGCCCGACAGATGTACCGGTAAAAGCTAACGTCAGGATAGCACCCAACACCGGGCCAACGCAGGGCGACCACCCGGCCGAGAAGAACACGCCCATCAGCGCCGAGGAAAGGTAACCGCGCCGTCGCTCTGGGGTGGATTGCGGCCGCAGGTCGAAATCCAGGAAAGGAATACGGATGATGTGGGTCATGTGCAAACCAAAGATAATGATCACCACACCACCGATGCGCACCAGCCAATCGGTAATATCACCCAACACACTTCCCAGGGCAGCAGCCAGCGCACCGAGCAAAACAAAAACTACGCTAAAACCGAGTACGAAAGCCACGCCATGCGTAAGCGTATCGACACTACTCGCTTTACCTTCTTTGCCAGCAGCCACCGAGCGGCCGCTCAAATAACCGATATAGGCGGGTACCAATGCGAACACGCACGGAGAAAGGAACGATGCCAACCCGGCCAGGAATGCAAAACCAAGTGTAAGGTTAGACCCATCCATCAATAAACTCCTTTGACAACATTAATAGCTATGCTTCGATCACGTTCACGTACGTTCCTGGGGAGGCCATCGTGACGCTGATATCCCCAGGATCATAGGAAACAATTGGATTCATCCAGCGCCAGACCCATTTGGCGTCTTCCGGGCGGGCGTTCACACAACCGTGCGACATGGGTACGCCCCAATTGTTATGCCAGTGTGTGGAGTGGATCGCTACCCCGGTACCGACGAACAACGCCGTCCAGGGAATACCGGGCAAATCCCAACCACCGCCGGTCGTGCCGCCAGCCATGTGGATGGAAACCAATTTGCGCCAGGTTGGATGCGAGCCGGGCGGGGTTGCCCATTCCTCAACGGGATCGCCATAAGCATCGAACTTTGCCCCGGAAGAAATCTGGCAAAAATAGACTTCGGTATTGCCTTCATAACAGGCCAGCGTCTGGTGCGTGACATCCACCACCACGCGCTTATCTTCCACATCCGGGTGAATGGGGGCAATATCTTCCGGCGTCAATGGCGTAAAAGCCTCGGCTGCCGCCCAGAATACATCACCATAAGAGCCATACGGTTCGGTCACCCGGTAGATTAATTCGTCATTACTATTGCGTTCTATCGCATCGATCCACAGCACCTGGCTGTAGTACAGGCGCGGGTTGGTGGCTTCTTTGGCCCACTCCGAACGCGCTGGGGGATTCGCCAGTGAAAGGTCCACATAGGGTACGGTAACTTCGGCCCAGAACCCCGGCCCCATGCTCGAGTCCGGCAGGGTTTCCGGCGGGTTGGGGTTGGGAGTGTTCGCCACCGGCTGCACGCTCGGTGCCCAAATGTAACCATCGGGGGTCTCCACCCAACGCTGGTTGGGTTGGTAAGGCATCGGCCCGATCACTTCCCGGATCCAAGGGAAGACCGTATCTTCATACACCTTGCCGATCAAATTAGCGTCCAGGTCAGGCCGGGCACGCAGGTTGATGGTTGCCGTAGCCCGCCCCAATTTCTTGGCTTCCGGGAAATCTACCAGATAAGGAAAGTTGCGCCACGGGCGCAAGGCTAAGGCTCCCAGCGTCAGGCCACCCAACCTGAGAAAATCTCGGCGGCTGATCGATTTAGGGTTTTCGGTTTCACAATTTTGCATTTCGTCTCCGGTTATTCCTGTGTTAAGACGTGAACCTTCGCATACATCTTACAGGTCGTTTATTTCGTGGGCGTTACCAGAAGATTAATATTTGATAAGCTCGACTGTGAAGGATTCTATTTTAAAGCAAATCTACGCCACTACCAACCCACTCCCCTACGGATTAGCAGGCACGGTAATACCAATTTCGGCCGAGAAACAGATTGGGGCGCAGTCGGGACCGTTCGGCTGCACCTTCTCATAGCGCGGTTTCACCTCCTGGGTCAATTGATAATTTCCCCAAAGCAGTTTCACGGTGGCTACCGCCGGAGCGGCCGGGAACGTCACCCCCCAGGCGGCGCAGATTGGTTCCCCATATTGCCCCGAACCATCCACATTGACACCTTCTACGCAGTGCACGCGTACAGTTTCCTCATTATCCGTGATCAGCTCCATTACATAATCATCAGGGATATTTTCCCAAAGTTTTACCGTCAATTGGTTGTCACATTCCAATGTGGTGCATTCGATGCCAGCATTTCCAGACACATTTGGGTCGGCCGGGGTGGTGGCTGTAGGTGCAGCTGGCTGCTCGACAGGTAAATTACAGGCCGCGAGCAAAAAAAAGACCAGCAGCAGAGCAATAATCAGATCGATAAATTTACGCATGGACTAAAGAATACCACGATTCAATTCTTGAATCACGCCTCTCAAATGACAAATCATGGGATTTTCCCTCAAATTATCGGTGTTGATAGGCACTTGACACGGTAAAGGAATCGGATACAATTTTTATATGTATTTGTAGTTGGCAGGTGTTCTTTTACTACCTTTTCAGGGTTTTCGGAACACTACGCACCAACAGTCACAATGGAAGATCATGAAAAAAGTGATCTTCCCGCAGAACCTTTGAAAGGAGTTCTTGAGCACCATGTCTGATCGAGAGACCGGAACCGTAAAGTGGTTCAACAACACCAAGGGCTATGGCTTCATCGCCCGGGATAACGGCGAAGATATCTTCGTCCACTACAGCGCCATCCTGTCCGACGGATACCGTTCTTTGGAAGAGGGGCAACGCGTCGAATTTGCCGTTGGCGAGGGCGACAAAGGCCCTCAGGCCAAAGAAGTCACCGTAATCCAGTAATACAAAGCCAAAAAGTAAGCCCCGCAAATTGCGGGGCTTCTTGATTCTTAGGGGTCTTTCGGCGCAGAGCGCACCTCAAAATTATCGAACAGTACGTCTGTCCCGCTGGCCGGGTCCATTGAACCAACGATCAGGCCAACATCACCATAAGCTATCGATTCGTCCAAGACCAGCAGCACGAATTGGTCGTTGACGTATAACTTCAGCAGTTCTCCTTTGCAGATCGCCCGAATGTGGTTGACCTCCTGGCCTAAATTCACTGCGGCTTCCAACACCAGGTTGCTCTCGCCAAGCACGTCCTCGTCCAAGGCACCATCAACGGGTTTGGCAATCCCGGCGTAACCATCACTGGTGACCAGGAAAGCGTAAAAATTATTATAGCTCACATAGCGGCAAATCACGCCGTAGACGTTGTTGTTCGCCCCGGCCACTTTACGGGCATCGACTTCGATCTCCACATCCGTGAAGCTGCGTCCGGGCCGCGTCCACACCAGGTTATCCGGCGTAGTGACTTCGATCCCCAGGCCGCCATCCTTGAAGTAATATGAACCACCGATGATCTGTGTGCTGCCCTCCGGTGTATTGCCAAACCAGCCTCCGGTAGCATCCGAAAAATCATCCAGGAATGGCAAACCGGCCTGGGCATCCTTGATGCGTTGGATCTCGTCTTCCAATTCCGTGATCATCGCCAGCACGTCTGCGCGGTCTTCGGCTTCCGGTTCCAGGGCCAGGTACACTTCCAGGTCGAGGATCACGGCCTGCGGCAGCCAGGCACCCTTTTGCAGTTCGGCCCGGTTGCGATAGGCCTGGGCGAAGGTCGGTTCCAGGGCAATGGCGGCGTTGAAATCATCCAGGGCCGAATCGATCTTCCCGGTGGCGTAGTTAAGTTCCCCGCGGCTGTTGTACGCCTGATAATTTCCGGCCCCAAGCTCAATCGCCCGCGAATAATCCAGGATGGCCTGCTCGAAATTCCCCAGTGCCTGATACGCCTGGGCGCGCTTGAAGAAAGCTTCCCCGTAGCTGCCGTTGAGGGCAATCGCCTGGTTGTAAAACCCGACCGCGTTCTGCGGATCGTCAGCTTCCAGCGCGGCATTGCCTTGATCTAGCAGCTCGAATTCGGTCAGCGTGGGAGCTGTTGTCGGCGTAGGAGGAACCGCGGTCGGTTCTGGGGTGGCAGTGGCCGGTTCCGGCGTGGCAGTAGCCTCAACCGCAGGCGGTTCTGTGCCCGCGCTGGTTTCGGCGGTCGCTTCTTGAGGAACAGCAGCCGGGGCACAAGCAGCCAGCAGCATCAGCGCGGTCAAGATCAGCAAACTGCCGGTCACTTCACGGACTTTTCGCATCACGGCTCCTGCTCCTCGCCTACTCGCCGTCCGCAGGCTGCTGCGCTTCTTCCAGCATGGTTTCCAGGTCGGTGATCAATTCCTGGACACTTTCCCGGTCGGCAGCTTCGGGAGCCAGTTCGACGTATTTCTCAAAATCCTGGATCGCCAATTCAGTTTCCCCGAACAGCAGGTTCAACGAACCGCGCTCGAAATACAGTTCCGGCAGGTCAGGGGCAATCACGATAGCCGTGTCGAAATCTGCCAGGGCTTCCTCGTATTTGCCAATCGCGTTGTAGGCCAACCCGCGCCGGTAGAACGCTTTGGCATCTTCCGGTTCGATCTCAATAGCCTGGTCGAAATCATTGATGGCGGTTTCCATCTCGCCGCTTTCAAAATAGACCACCCCCCGCTTGAAATAGGCTTCAGCCGCGGTCGGGGCAGCAGAGATCGCCTGGGAGTAAGCCTCGATGGCCTTGGGGAAATCAGCGGCGGCGTAAGCTTCATCGCCGCTTTGAATGAGGGGAGCGGCATCCTCATTCGCAGGCTGCTCGCTTTCGGCTTCCGGGGCTTCCTCTTCTTCCTCGACTTCCGCTTCCGCCGGAATGGCTTCTTCAGTTTCCGTAACGACTTCGGTTTCCGCAGCCGGGGTTTCACTGCACGCTGACGCTGCCAGGGCAAGCATCAACACAATCGCAATCAACGCACCCCAGTTTTTGTGTCTCAAATTGGACATTCCTGGACTCTCCTTTAATGTACATGACTGCACATCTGAACAGGTCAACTTTACATCAATTCCCCTGAAATTGCAAACGCCTGCGGATTAACACCTACTTAGGGGACCGCAGGGTAGACTTCGAACTCGTCGAAGCGCGCATCCATGCCCCCATCCGCATTCGTCCCGGCGATCAGGCCCACATCGCCTTCCGGGAAATCAGCATCGGTGATCTCCACCAACTGCACATCGTTCACGGAATAGCTCAGTTCTTCCCCCACGCAGGTCACGCTGAGGTGGTTAGCGGCTGCGCCGGTTTGAATGGCCGCGTCCTGATCCATGTACATGATCTGGAGTTCACCCGCTTGCATTTTCAAAGCCGCGTACGAGCCATCCGGGCGCAGGATGAAAAAGTAATAATTATCAACATCCTGGAACCGGCAGATCACCCCCGCCTCCCCACCCTCGACCGCGCTGACGGTTTCCACATCCACTTCCAGGCGCACGTCATCAAACGCCTCGCCAGTCAAGCCCCACAAATAATAGGAAGGCTCATCGACGCGGATACGATAAGCACCATCCTCGTAATCGGTCAGGCCGAGTTCATCCTCGCTCTGCGGCCAGCGCGTCTCCCGGCTGGAAAAGTCATCGTAGTATAAACGCCCTTGCGCATCGGGGACGGTGGCAGGCGTGCAGCCAGCCAGCAAAACCAGCGTGAGGACAAGCACAATGGTGTGGTTCTTCTTCAGCATGCTTGGATTGTAAAGCGGGCGCACCCGAAAGGCAAGCATTTCGGGAAGAATAGATAATTATGAACTAAAAAAATACCCACGAAAAGGGAATCCGTGGGTATCCGCCGATGCGCTGTATGTGCTCAAGCGCTTTGGTGGGTTGAAGGAATAGTCCCTCTCCCCTCTGCGCTTCTCTGCGTCCCCTGCGGTAAAAAATCACCGCTCTGCCGGACTATCCAAACATCGGCATCACTTCCTTGGCGAATAACTCCGCCGCATCGGTCTTGGGGAAGTCGGCGAAGCGCATCTGGAAGTAGCTCGCCCCCAGGTCAGTGAAACGCTTGAATTGGGCGTAGATCTCTTCCGGCGTACCTACGATGGCAGCGTCGGGATCATAAAGCGGGCTGCGTTGAGCCATCTCCACCGCCGCATCGTGTGTGGCGGCCACGGCCACCACCTCCACCGCCCAGGACTTGATGATCTCATCGTAATCCCGACCGACATTTTCGCAGTGGCCGCGCAGCACGTCCAGCAGTTCAGCGTAGTGCTCGACAGTACCACCGGGGAAATTCCACCAGTCGGCCTGCTCGGCGGCGATGCGCAGCGTGTACTTACGCCCGCCACCTCCAATCAAAATCGGCGGAACCGGATCGGGCTTAGGTTCGCAGATCGCTTCCTCAACGTGGTAATACTCACCGTGGAAAGTGGTCCTGGGCTGCGTCCACATCTGGCGGATAATCTTGACGGCTTCTTCCATCTGCAAGATGCGCGTGACCGTATCGGGATATTCGTAGCCGTAAGCCAGGTACTCATCCTCTTTCCAACCTGCCCCAATCCCCAGGATGAAACGCCCACCCGAAAGGTTCTGCAAGATGGCGGCCATCTTAGCCAATAGCGCCGGGGGCCGGTAGGACTGCGAAAGCACAATGCTGCCCACTTTGTACTGCGGGAAAGCCGCCGCCAGGTAGGTCAGCGTGGTCAGCGCTTCGTAGGTATCGGCGGTGATGTCGATCTTGGTGAACCAGGGCACCAGGTGGTCGGCCACCCATAACGAGTGATATTGACCTTCCAATGCTCCAGCAAAATTCATGATCTGGTCCCGGAAAGCTGTGCCGTTGGTGCCATCGAGCGGGAAAGCCGGGATGCGTAAACCAAATTTCACCTTATCGTTCATGTAGCAATCTCCTTCTCTTTATTACCAACCAGGTCTTATGCCGGCCAGATCTTGCGCCCACCGCCCGGTTCAGTGACGCTATCGATCACAGCCAGCTCTTCACCCGTAAAGTCCGGCATCAAGGCCGATTGCAGGTTGTCGTTCAACTGGCGCACGGTCTTAGCCCCGGGGATTGCCACCGTGACGGCGGGGTGCGCCATCACGAACTGCAAGGCCAACTGTGCCAACGTGCGCCCATTCGCCAGCGGTTTGAGCTGCTCGACCTTGGCTAAGT
>JAFGRA010000413.1 GCA_016935415.1 Anaerolineales bacterium | reverse complement strand
TTTTGGTCGAATCTTCCAGCGCCGGTTCTCCCGGCAAAGGGGCGTTCGAATACACCGGCTGATCCAGCGCCTCACGCCAGATCACCTGGGCTTCGTAACACAGCGTCCCGCCGGAGAACAGGCCGCGCAGATAACGCTGCTCGGGCTTCAATTTAGCTTGCAGTCTTTTAGCTTCCACCTGGAGCAGCTTGTTCTCATCAGCGATCATCGCTTCGATGTCACCGATCTCTGCACCAGCAGCTTTGGCAGCCAGTAGGCCACCGGCTTGCAGCGTGCGCGCCGGGATGGCATTCTTCACCTTCTCGACCGCGGCCATATCGCCGCCCATGAAACACACTACGGTGGGTTTGTCGCTCTTGGCAACTTGGGCCAGGATCAATTCAACCACATCCGGGGACGGCGGCTTGCTCACTAAGGCAATCACCTTGGTAGCGGGATCTTCCTGCAAGGCTTTCAGACCTTCCAACATCATGATGCCGCCGACCTCTTTTTTGAGGTCGCGCCCGCCGGTGCCGATACCCTGGGTAATACCCAGGCCACGCTTGGCAACCAGCGTACTGACTTCTTGCAAACCGGTTCCGGCCGCCGAAACAATGCCCACCGGGCCGGGCGGCACCACATTGGCAAACCCCAAGGCGACATTGTTCAGAATCGTCGTCCCTGCTCCCGGCCCCATTAACAGCAGGCCGTGGTCGCGGGCATATTTTTTCAGGGCAATTTCGTCTTCCAGCGAAACGTTATCGCTGAACAACAGTACGTGCAGGCCGCGCCCCAGGGCGTCCCAGGCCTCATCGGCCGCATAGCGTCCAGCCACCGAAATCACCGCCACGTTAGCATTCGGATACGAGCTCACCGCGCTGCGGATCGTCCGAGGCCGGAACTCGGCCTCATCTTCCCCTCCAGATTTCTTCTCAAACAGGGCGTCAGACTGTTTGAGCGCCTTTTCGGCTGTGGCGGCGTCGCCCGCCTTGACGGCGATCACCAGATCGTTAGCCGTGGCGGCTTGCGCCGCGTCCGTCAACATCCCGGCTTCATCCAGGATCGACTTATTGGCTTCGGTTGCCATCACTACGGCGGCGTCTTCCACGCCATCCAATTTGGCGAGTTCACGCGCCACCAGCATCAGGCTGACCGAGTCGTGATACTCGCTTTTCTTGACAACTGTCTTGACAGTCAAATGTATCCTCCTTTCATGGAGAAAATCTTCGATTTTCTCTTAAGAAAAATCTTCGATTTTTCCAAAGAAACTCGATCTTTCCAAGAATTTACGGCAAATTTGCCATTCGTCTATATTTTTTCACATCAACCAGTTTTCCATGACTGACCACTGCCGCCGGGGCATGATGGTAACGCAGCGCATCGACCACATTGTCTTCGTGCAGCACCACCAGGTTAGCCACCGCACCTTCAGCCAGCCCAAAATCCGCGACGTTCATCGCTTTGGCGGGTCGGGTGGTAATCATGTCATAGAGCGTTTCCCTCTCAGCGGCAGTCGTCATCCATAGTAAGTGCGATGCCAGGAAAGCGACTTCGAGCATGTTATTGCGCCCAAAGGGATAATAGGCATCGGAAATGTCATCCTGTCCCAGACAAACCAGCACGCCTTCTTCCAGCAACTCGCTCACCCGGGCGTGCAGCGGACCGGTGTGCGGGTCGGTGACCACGCCCATCTGGGCCTGTTTTAACAGCGCAGCCACTTTCTGTAAATAGGGCGTGGGGTACATGGATTGGGCGCGTGCATGGTGGGCCAGCGCCCGCCCCTGCCAACCACGTTGGATGGCCTCGACAGCCATCACCTCCAACGAGCGCAACCCGGGGTCTCCAGCGTCGTCCACCAGCATGGATACATCGGCGTCAAAACGTTCGGCAGTCTCAAAGACCACCTGCACGTGTTCGACGATGTCAGCCTCAGTATATTCGATCCAGGGAATGCCCCCGGCTACATCCGCCCCCATCTGCATGGCTTCCACCAGTAAGTTGGCCGTGCCCGGTTCGCGCACGATGCCATCCTGGGCAAAAGCCACCACCTGGACATCGACCACGCCTTTGAACTCTTCTTTGGCCTGCAAGAGCGCCTTGATACCTTCTAACTTGGCTTTGCTGTCCACATCGGCGAAAGCGCGGATGTGCGTGTTGCCGTACACCGCCGCCAACGCCAGCGCCTTACGTACATTCTCGATGATCCAACCGGCATCGTACTGTTCCTTGATGCGCGCCGCCTGCTCGATGGCCGTCATCGCCTTACCCATGCCTTCGCCGTGATAATCCTGCAAGGCAATTTCATCCATCATTTGCAGTGTATACACTTTGCACAGGTGCAGATGTGGGTTGACGAACGATTCGGTCACCAATCCCCCGCCGGCGTCGATCTCGACTTCCCCACGCCCGTCAAGCGTTTCGGCCATCACTGCTACTTTTCCATCACGGATACCGATCTGGAACAGCTTATCGGGCTGGGCACGCAAACGCGCTGCCCGGATCAGGATGTCGAATTCCGTTGTCATCAGCCTACCACCTAAACAATTATAGCGATCCGGTGATCAGCGCCAGCACCAGTCCTCCGGCAATCACACTGCCGAGTTGTCCGGCCGTATTGGCGCCCATGGCGTGCATCAGCAAGAAATTCTCGTAGTCGTATTCTTGGCCAATGCGCTGCACAACGCGCGCCGACATCGGGAACGCACTGATACCTGCCGCCCCGATCAATGGATTGAACTTCTTACCGGAGAGCACATACAGCAGTTTGCCGTACAGCACCCCCCCGGCCATATCCAGCACGAACGCCACCAGCCCCAACCCCAGGATGGCGAAGGTTTCCACGCGGATGAAGGCATCGCCGCTCATCCGTGAACCCACCGCTAGTCCTAAAAAGATCGTGGTCACGTTGGCGATCTCGTTCTGGGCAGCGTCACTCAGGCGGTCAACCACGCCGGACTCACGCATCAGATTACCGAACATAATCGTGGCAATCAGCGGGGAGGCCACCGGGGCCAGCAAGGAAACGAAGATCGTCACCACGATAGGGAACAGGATGCGGGTGGTCTTGGAAACCTTGCGGGTCGAATACGGCATCCGCACCTTGCGCTCGGCGTCGGTGGTCAGCAGGCGCATCACCGGCGGCTGGAT
>JAFGRA010000412.1 GCA_016935415.1 Anaerolineales bacterium | reverse complement strand
AGGACTTGATCGTGCTGCGCGTGCAGGTCGATGGACTGGACGAAGGTAAAGAGAAAAGCGTGGTCGTCGAACTGATCGACTTCCACGACAAGGAAACCGGCTTCCGGGCGATGGAGCGCACCACCGGCTGGCCTCCGGCGATCGTGTGCTATCTGATGGCACATGGCGAAATCGAACCCGGCGCGACCCCGCTAGAAGTCGCCGTGCCCCCCGACCGCTTCCTGGAAGAACTCAGCAAACGCGAATTCCAGATCACCGAAACCGTGACCGTGAAGGAAGCGCGGTAAGAAGAACGCTCATGCTTGCTGCCCGGCGACAATGGAAATTGCTCTACAATTTCTTAAGAAAAATTAAAAATTTTCTCCCAAGTCGCACGCAACCATACAATTACTAAAGCCCTCAATGAGCGGGGCACACAAATGTGTGCCCCGTCTTTTATTTCCGTTGGACGATCCATTCATCCAGCGTAGTGGTCGGCGCGCCCAGCAAGGCATTGGTCTCGGCCGGGTCGCCCAGTTCGGGAACCTTTTCGAAATAGCCCATCAGGTTAGCGGCAAACTTGAGTTCAGGGCTGCCGATCAGTCGACTCATCAGCTTGCCCATCCAAACCGGCATCGTGCCCACCTTCTCAATCTCGGGGTGGAAAGCCTTACAATAACGCTCCATCGCATCCTGCATGTAGATCGCTTCCGGGCCGTGGACGAAGAAAGTGTGGTTGGCGTCAGCTTCCTTTTGGAAGGCGTTCGAAACCATGCGCCCATAGTCAGCGGCGGCGAACCAGTGGTAGGGGTGCGGGTTCTTGCCCAGCATGGTGGCGCGGCCATCGCGCACGAATTTCGCCAGCATTTCCATCGGCCAGGTCGGGCGGAAGATCAAATGGGCAACGCCGCATGTCTTGATCGCCTTTTCGGCATTCAACTTTTCCTGCACCATCGGGAACCAGGCATTGCGTTCATCCACCGTAGTACCGGACACGTAGCCGATACGTTCCACGCCCATTTGTGGAGCCAGCTTGGCGACGTTCTCGGCACTGATCTGCTCGACCGGGCCACCGGCCGTAATATGCACGCCCCAGCAATCCTGCATCCCGGCTTGCAAACTTTCCAGGTCGGCTACATCCCCGGGCACGATCTCGAACTCCTCACCCAACTGCGCCGCTGCTTTTTCAGGATGGCGCGCCAGCGCCCGTACCATAAATCCATCCGCTTGCAACTGGCGGGCAACCGGCTCCCCCAATACCCCCGTCGCCCCAATCACTAATACTCTGCGCTCCATTTGATCCTCCTCATGTACGGAATTAGAAATTAACAGCACTCCTCGTTTACCATAGTTTACCGGAAGTTTGCGCACTTGCAAGCAGGAGAAACCCAATTTTTAAGGTTGGTTGAAAGTATAATGAGGCAATCCGGCGTTGATAACACCTAACGCCAAACAGGTGCCGAACATGACCCACATCAAACCAACCCTCCAAACCTTGACCGACTCGCAGATCGAGCAAGTGCACTACCAGGCGCTCGCCATCCTGGGGCGCGTCGGTGTGCGCGTTGACTCGGAGCGGGCGCGCAAGTTATTCGCGAAAGCCGGAGCAAAGCTCGAAGATGATCACACCGTCAAGCTCTCGCCGCAGATCGTAGCCGCGGCGATCGAATCCGCGCCGTCTCGCGTTGACATCTACGACCGGAACGGCAAATCAATAATCCACCTGGACGGCGAAGACCAGCAGCAACCTTATTTCGGCATCGGCGTGACCAACCTACACTACCAGGAACCGCAGACGGATGAGATCGTGCCTTTCACGCGCGCCCACATGGCCGCCGCCGTGCGCCTGGGCCACACCCTGAACGCCTTCGACCTAGTCTCCACAATCGGCATCATCAACGACGTGCCGCCCGAAGTAGCCGACTTCTACGAAACGCTGGAAATGGTCGCCAACACCACCAAACCGTTGATGCTGCTGGTTTCAGAAGAGAGCAACTTCCCACATGTCCTGGATATGCTCACAGATCTGCACGGCGATCTACCCCCCAAACCTTTCGTGGTGCCCTACTTCAACCCAATTACACCCCTGATCATCAACACCGCCACCGTGGACAAGATGTTCGCCACCATCGAACGCGGCCTGCCCTTCATCTATTCCAGTTACGGTATGGCCGGGGCGACCACGCCGGTCACCGCTGGAGGCACGCTGGCACTGCTCACCGCCGAACTGCTGGCCGGGCTGGTACTCAGCCAATTGATCCAGCCGGGCACGCCCATCATCCTGGGCATGTTACCGGCCTATTTCGACATGCGTCAGATGCTCAGTTTCTACGCCCCGCAAACCTTCCTGCTCAACCTGGCCTGCGCCGAAATGCTGGCGCATTACGGCCTGCCGCACGCCGGGACCTCGGGCAGCGGCAACGGCTGGGAGACCGACCTGGTCACCGCGGGCGAGCAGTGGCTCAACCACCTGACCGCTTTCACGGGTAAAGTGGGCTTGGTGCCGTTCGTGGGCGGCAACTTCGATTCGCTGGTTTTCTCGCCGCTCACGGTGGCCTATGTTGCCGAGGTGATCGCCGCGGCCAGGTCTTTTTCAGAAGGGTTTGCGCTGGATGTAGACATTGATGAAATCGAAGCCGTGGGGCCAGGCGGCAATTTCCTCACCAGTGAATCCACCCTGGCACACTACCGCCAGATGTACCGCAGTGCAGTCTTCGAGCGCCTGAGCCTGGAAGCCTGGCGGGAAAAGGGGCAGCCCAAAGCCCTGGAGCAACTGCGCGCCCACACATTAGAATTGATGCGCAACCCCAAAATCCCCATCGACCACGATGCATTGATTGAAAAGGGGGAAGCATTTATCCAGCAATTTGTGCAAAAGAACCCCTGTACATAAAATATCTCTTTCTATCCATTCACCGTTTATCTGGCACTTCTAGATTTTCACATTTTCCTCAAACAGTGTAGGGGCGACGTCATCATTAGAATGATGATCCGTGGTTGCCCAAGAAAAAATAGCTGCTGCAACAACAAATATTTTTTACCAAGATTTAACTAAATCCATCCCCAAAACTTTCCCAATCCCCCAGGCTTGTAGTATAATCGCCGCCAATATTTAGTTGTCTAGACTACTACCAAGAGGTGGTGGCTGCTCTGTCTCGGCAGCCACCACCTCACTGCAAATACCCTGGGAGAGATTTGATGAATACGGAGTTATTCCAAAGTGCTGAAGCCCTCACCTACGACGATGTATTGATCGTGCCCGGTTTCAGCGCCGTGCTGCCCGACCAGACCGACGTACGCACCCGCCTGACCCAAGACATCACCCTCAATATCCCGCTGCTCTCAGCTGCCATGGACACAGTAACCGAAGCCCGTCTGGCGATTGCGCTGGCGCGCGAAGGCGGCATGGGTATCATCCACCGCAACATGCCGCCCGAAGTCCAGGCCGACGAAGTAGATAAGGTCAAGCGTTCACAAGCAGGTATGATCGTCGAGCCGATCACCCTCCCACCCGATGCCACGCTGGGTGAAGCCGAGGACATCATGTCCAAGTACCACATCAGCGGCGTACCAATTACCAACAATGGCGGCAAATTGGTCGGTATTCTCACCAACCGCGACGTACGCTTCGTGGACGAGTGCGACTATGCCCAGCCGATCTCGGCCTTCATGACTACCGAACCACTGATCACCGCCCACGTGGGTGTAACCCTGGAAGAAGCCAAGAACACGCTGCACAAACATCGCATCGAAAAGCTGCCGTTGGTGAACGGCAACGGCGAACTCAAGGGGCTGATTACGGTAAAGGACATCCAGAAAGCGCGCGATTTTCCCAACGCGGCCGTCGATTGCGGCGGCCGTTTATTGGTTGGAGCGGCGGTCGGCGTAGGCGCAGACCTGGAGCCGCGCGTCGAGTTGATGGTCAAAGCCGGGCTGGATGTGGTCGTAATCGACACCGCTCACGGGCATTCGCAGGGCGTGCTCGATGCCATCGCCCGCATCCGCACCAACTGGCCTGAACTGGCAATCGTTGCCGGGAATGTGGTTACGTGTGCCGGGACCGAAGCACTGATCAAAGCCGGGGCGGATGCAGTCAAGGTCGGGGTGGGGGCCGGTTCGATCTGCACGACGCGCATCGTGGCCGGTTCCGGCATGCCGCAATTGAGCGCCATCTACGAATGTGTGCAAACCGCCAAGCCTTTCGGCGTGCCGGTGATTGCCGACGGCGGCGTGAAGTACAGTGGCGACATTGCCAAGGCTTTGGTAGCCGGAGCCGATGTGGTCATGCTCGGCAGTCTGCTGGCCGGGTTGGATGAATCCCCTGGCGATGTGGTCTTATATGAAGGGCGGCGCTTCAAGGATTACCGCGGCATGGGCAGCATGGGCGCCATGCAAGGTTACGGCCGTGACCGCTATGGCAGCGGGCAAGGCGGGGGGATCAAGCTCGTCCCGGAGGGCATCGAAGGACGCGTGCCCTACAAAGGCCCGGTGCACGGTTATGTCTTCCAGTTGATCGGTGGGCTGCGTTCGGCAATGGGCTACGCCGGGGCAGCGAACGTCCCTGATTTGCAGGCCAATACCAGGCTCACCCGCATCACCAACGCCGGTTTGATCGAGAGCCATCCACACGACATCATTATCACCAAGGAGGCGCCCAATTACCAGATCAATCCGAAGTAAGGGTACATACATTTTTGCTTTCTGAGTTGCGGCGACTAAAGTCGCTCGCAATATATTTTAATTGCCGCGGCCTGAAAGAAAGTTTTCAGCTTTCTTCGCCGCTGGGCAACAAGAACAACCCGCAATTTTCCAGGGCCGGAACATCAATTTCCAATCCCTGGTAGAATCAAACAAACCTTAAGGAGTATATTGGAGAACCGCCATGACACATTTATTCGTCCCCGGGCCGGTCAACGTCGATCCCGAAGTAGCCGCCGCCCAAACCAAAGAAATGCTGCCGCACCGCAGTGCCGAATTCGAAGCCTTGTTCCGAGGCGCGGAAGCCAAACTACGTAAGTTATTCTATACTGAAACGCGCGTATTTATTACCGCCTCATCGGGTACTGGCCTGCACGAAGCCGCCGTGCGCAATCTCGCTCACAACAAGGTGCTCTCGTGCGTGAATGGCGCTTTCGGCAAGCGCTGGCATGACGTCGCCCTGACCAACGGCAAAGATGTCGACCTGCTGACCGCCGAATGGGATGAGCCCATCTCGCCGGATGAAGTTGCCGAGGCCATGCAAAAAGAGAAATATGACATCGTCACCGTGGTGCATAACGAGACCTCAACCGGGATGATGAACCCGATCAAAGAAATTGCCGCCGCTGTACACGCCGCCGACCCTGACACGCTGGTTTGCGTGGATGCCGTCTCTTCGCTCTCCGGGGCACGCATCGAGATGGATGCCTGGGGCGTGGACATGCTGCTGACCTCATCCCAGAAATGCCTGGCGCTGCCACCGGGATTGGGCTTTGCGGGCGTCAACGACAAGGCCATGGCGCGCGCCGCCGAGGTTGAGAATCGCGGCTGGTACTTCGATCTCGTCCGCCTGGAAAACCACCGCGTCAAGAACTCTACCCCTGCCACCCCGGCAATTTCGCTGATCTACGCCCTGGACGTGCAACTCGACCGCATTTTCGAAGAAGGTCTCGATAACCGCTTTGCCCGCCACAGTGCGATGGCCAAGAAAGCCCAGGATTGGGCGCTGGCACACGACTTTGAAATGTTCGCCCCCGAAGGTTACCGCTCGCAGACCGTGACCACGATCAAGAATACCCCCGAAGTCAACGTGGCCGAGATGAACGCCTTCTTGGTGGAGCGCGGCATGCGCATTGCCAATGGCTACGGCCCGCTCAAGAACGAAACCTTTCGCATCGGACACATGGGCGAAACCACGCTGGCAGACGTCGACAAACTGCTGGAAGCGCTGGAAGCCTATCTTGGATAGTTACGAAGTCCAGGTCGACCGTTTTGCATACGGGGGTGAAGTTTTCGGAAGATTACCGGACGGGCGGGCAGTGTTTGTGCCGTTCGCCCTTCCGGATGAGAAAGTGCGCGTGCGCCTGGTCGAGGAGAAACGCAGCTACGCTCGCGCCGAATTACTGGAAGTATTGGAACCTGCACCAGAGCGAGTAGAAGCGCGCTGCCCGCATTACGGCCTGTGCGGCGGCTGCCACTACCAGCATATGCCCTACGAAATGCAGTTGACCGCCAAGCGTGAGGTGCTGCGCGACCAATTACAGCGCATCGGCAAGCTGGAAGCCCCCAACGTATTGAAAACCGTGCCCACCCCAGAACCCTGGAACTACCGCAACCACGTGCAATTCCATCTCACCCGCCAGGGGAAGCTGGGCTACCATACACATACGACAAACAAAGTCTTTCCCATCCAGGAATGCCATCTGCCCGAAGCGCCGATCAACGAGTTGTGGCCGCAATTGGATATCGAAGTGCTGCCCGGCCTGGAACGCATCGGCCTGCGTATCGATGCCGGGGAAAACCTAATGTTGATGCTGGAAAGCCGCGACCCAAAGCCCCCGGAGTTCGAAGTCGACCTGCCGATTTCAGCCGTGCATCTCAGTGCGGAAGATTCCCGCGTGCTCTCCGGCACCTATTACCAGGTAATGGAAATTCTAGGGCGGCCGTTCCGTGTCACCGCCGGGGCTTTCTTCCAAGTCAACAACACCGTCGCCGAAGCGATGGTGCAGCATATCCTGGACATGCTGCCGGAGTTCGTCCCGCTGAGCGCGCATACCGTGCTGCTGGATGTGTACTGCGGCGTGGGTTTATTCAGCGCCTTCCTGGCTGGGCGCGTCGGCAAGCTGGTCGGGATCGAAGCCTCACCGCAAGCCTGCGAAGACTTCGTCATCAACCTGGATGAATTCGATAACGTGGAATTGTTCGAAGCCCCTGCCGAAACCGTAATGCCTATATTGGATGACGAACCGGATGTGATCTTAGTCGACCCGCCGCGCGCCGGGCTGGACACCGAAGTGCTCGACAGCATTGTCGAACTTGCCCCCGAAGTGCTGGTGTATGTCTCCTGCGACCCGGCCACACTGGGCCGCGATGCCAAACGGCTGACCAACGCCGGTTTCCGGCTGGCGCAGATCACGCCCTTCGATATGTTCCCACAGACCTATCATATTGAAAGTATCAGTTTTTGGGTGAATGAAAGCTAACGCAAACGGTTAGACGCTGGTTAACGCACGAACTCTTCCCTAGCCCAATCCCAGATCGTGAACAGCGCCGCGCTGAAAAATCCCAGGCCGAGTACATCCGGCAGGTCGACGACCGACCATTCGAACGGCAATACTGCATACCGGCGCAGATACCAAGGAATGAACCATAACACGATCATTGCTGCCGCGCCGATGGCGCGCCGCAGCCACGGGTCATTTAGTTCGCGTTGTTTGGCCCAGGCCCAGGCAGCCAGAGCAACTTGAATACCGAGGAAAATTGCCCGGTAACGCGGATTATCCCATAAATCCCCCCCACCGCGATAAGAGGCGATCAGGATATAAGCCCATATCACCATCAATAGGCTTCCGGCCACCCGGCGCTTATCCATACGGCGCACAGATAATAATGTGGCATAGAGCAGCAATGCCAACAAAAGCGTCCAGCCCAGCGCCCGCCAAACGCCAATTGCACGCCAGATCGGCGCCCCATTGGCAATCAAAGCCGAAGGCAGCAGCGGTCGGAAAACGCCGTAAGCAAGCAAGAAGGGCACATGCGTCCATTCCACCATGCGCTCGAACTGCCGCTCGACCCAACCCGAGGCGCTTTCACTGACGTATTTCTGCCAGCGCCCGACCTCGAACCAGGAAAAGGCGTTTGGCACAATCAACACGAATATCACGGCACCTACCACGAAAAAGCTCACGGTAATTATCCAGAAACGCCGGTCGCTCAACAAGCGCCACTTGGACAAAGCCAACACCTCGACTACCAACAAACCGCAGAGCAACGCCGCGAATGGGGGAGAGATCAATACACTGAGTGCTAAAGCCCCCCCAACCCAAATCAGGTCTATGCGGGTGCGCGCCTTCCAATAGCACAGGATTTTGTAGGCTGCGATCATGGAAAGCGCCATCAGGTACGCTTCGCGCATCTGGGAACTGCCCAACAGCACCGCATCGGGATAGAGCGCAAACATCCAGGCCGCCATCTGCCCGACAGCTTGCCCCCACAAACGTTTGGTAAAAGCCCAGGTATACAGCACTCCCAATGCTGAAAACGCTGCCGTGAGCAGCACCATTAAAAGCGGCTGATGCATAGCTCCCCCCAGGTAACGATACACCAGCCCGCTCATAAACAGCAGGCCGCCGTATTGATCGGTGCTGCTGTAATTACCGAAGGCCCAATACAAAGGGTCTCCTGATTCGGCAAATTCCCAGGCGACCTGATCGCGCTTGAAAGCATCGGACATCACGTATCCGGCCTGGTTGACCGGCGTGTCGTAACCCCACACGGGCAGCGCCACAAACCAGAAAACGCCCAAGATCAAGCGCAGCAAAGCCGCCCCCACCAGCAGCCACAACAACCAACCGGGAGGAGCCTCGGCCTTCAACGAGCGCCAACCCAGCCACAAGAGGGCAGTCACCAGCCCGAGCACGACCAGGAACGAGAACCAACCCCGGACGTTAGCATACCCATTAGAAATCCAGGCCAGGGAGAAGGACAGCGTAAATGCCCCCACGATTGCCAGCAGGTTGGAGGGAGCGATAATGTTTTTCAGCAAATTCAAGGCCTTATTGCGCAGTGTTTTTGGGATTGTTCACGAGACCCACAGTAATTTGGGGACTAGCGATCCTTGCGCTTGCGGTCGTCCAGTTCGTCGCGGATCAGGAAGGTGAGTACAACGCTGACCACACTCACGATCAGCGCGCCAAAGAACGCCGCCCAGAAATTGTCGATCAGGATGCCGACGCCGAAGAAAGACCCTAGCCAATCGGTGATATAGAACAGGATCGTATTGAGGATCAGGGTGAACAATCCCAGAGTCAGGATGATCAGCGGACAAGTCAGGAATTTGAGCAGCGGGCGCAAGATAGCATTTACCAGGCCGAAGATCAGCGCCAACCAGATGTAGGATAACCAGTTGTCATTTCCTAGTTGCAAACCAGGCACCAGGGCAATCGCGGCATAAAGCGCTACGGCATTGATCGCCCAGCGAATGATAAGCTTGTTCATTTTCTTACTCCTATGCACTTATTACTGGCAATACAAAGTATTGCTTAAGAATTGCACAGCAATTCCAAACTACATAACAATTCCAATCAAAACCCAGGAAATACCTGGGCTTTAATTCTAACATCTTTGGGGGGAAGTGACGAGTAGCCAGTAATCAGGAAACGAAAGCCGGATTACGTATTTCGTGAACCAAGAATCGTAATCCGTAACGGAAGATAGCATCCTCGAGTTTACCTGTGTACGTGCAATTTACAGTCTGCAGCTTGGATCACCCCCGTAATTCCTAACATTGCTTACAACTCCTTCCGCATCCAGATCAAAGTCTGGTGCTTGTGGAAACCAGCCGCTTCCAGCGCGGCGGTAGCATGTCCGGCGGGATAATCCAACGCCATGATTTTGTGATTGGTAACTGTCATTTGTACGTAGGACAGCAACACGGCCGCTGTTTCCTCCTCATATTCCGGGGAAGCCGCCAGCCACAGGCGATTGGCCTGCGAGAAACTGGACTGCCAGCAAATCACCCCCAGCAAACGCCCATCTTTGCGCAGCGAAAATTGGCGCACTCGGCGGTCACTGAGCATACGCACAAACATGCCTAAAAATCCGGCTTTGAGCAGTTCGAACCGCAGCGGCATATACCAGATCACTTCTGGGGGATAGGCCCGCTTGAGCCATTGCCGCTGCTTGCTCCAATCCCGGTCGCGACGCAATGTGACCTTGTAGCCCGTGGGAATCTTGGATAACGCCTGGTTTGTATGTTGCGCAGTGTTATGCCAGGTGGTGCGCCGGGCAATTTCAGAAAAACCCAGACCGGTATACAGTGCAATCGCCGGAGGATTATCGGCCCGGGCCTGCAACCAGGCCGTGTGCATCCCACGTGCCCGCATCCGATCCAGCGCCATTTCGGTCAATGTCCGCGCGATCCCATGCCGCCGATAGTCAGGGTGCACGGCTACATTGGCGATCAGGTACGTACGGCCTTGGGGGGCAGTGACCGGGATCATACTCAGGTTGCCGACCACTTCCCCATCTTCTTCCCACACAAAGCCACGCAAGGGCATTCCGACGCGTTCAGCCGCCCAGGTAAGCACGCCGGGGGACTGCGCCATCGTCCGCATGCGGTGGATGAAACCGCGCCCATCCGCATCCAAAGTATTGGCGAAACAGGTTTCGATCAGGTCAGCCACAGGCTGCATATCCCGGCGCGCATCAAAAGGGCGCAGGTTTTCCGAGTGGTGCAGCGGGAATAAATGTGAGACTCCGGTCATCTTTTACGTTTATACAGGTTTACGAATAGGTCACATCATGCCACCAATTCACGTTCACGTCAATGGCACTTCACGAGTATTTTATAAAAGCCCGTTCCTGAACAACATTGCCCAAAACATGCCAGATTCACCATTTTTTGGTGGTTTAGGAGAAGATTAAGCTTGCCACCATTGCCATAAAGCCAATGATATAATCGCAATCACTGGTGCGCTATGTCAAAAATAACCCTACTTATCTTCTGTAGCCTTCTGCTTGCCGCTTCGGTATTGGCCTGGAATGTACCGGCGATGGCGGCTCCATCTTTACAGGATGGGGAGGCAGCTACCCCCACCCCAGGCCCTGACGGGCGCATTCTATATTTTGTACAATCTGGGGATTCATTGTTCGGTATCGCCGCCCTGGCAGGCATCACCGTCGAAGAACTTCGCACATTGAACAACCTGCCTGCCGACGAAACCACAATTTATGAGGGGCAGCAGCTTTTGCTGGGGTACGGCACCTCGGGCCAGGCTGCCACGCCTACTTCGGCTGAAGGTGGGATCATTCCCACGCTTGCCCCCCCGACATCCACGCCCGAAGGTCCCGGCACGGCCAATATCTGCGTGTTCCTGTTCGATGACACCAACGGCGACGCCATGCGCCAGGAAACCGAGCTT
>JAFGRA010000049.1 GCA_016935415.1 Anaerolineales bacterium | reverse complement strand
TTTCAATGTAACAGTTCAGGGATCGTGATCTACGACCTTGAAAGTGGGGAAGTCTATCAAAAGGCTGACGGTTATCAGGTGTATGCGGAAAACGTGTACTTCGATGAAAGCGGTAAATTGATATATTTTATTGGCATGGGAGAGTACATTTTAGAAGCTGATCTTCTGGTATGGGATGTCGAGAACGGAGAAATTTATAAAACCGTTACTACTCCCAGCCGACGTCGATTCTCATGGGGGGCGCTAAGTCCTTCGGGTGCGGATATAGCTGTAATTTATTCTGTACCATTTAGAGAGGAACATGTAGTTTTAGGTTTTATTGATACACAGTCATGGGAAATCGAACGTGTAGATGAAAATAATTCACCAGAATATATTGAATATTGTAATGCTGCTTCGATTATGGCTACGAAAGATTACTCTTTGTATTTTAGTTTTCGAAATGCAGATGATGGGACAATACTCCAAACGATAGATGTAGGAGATGATATCGTCAGTATTACGTTCAGTCCTGATTGCAATCTTGTTTATGTCCTAACTTTTTTTGATGGCTTATTCGTTTTTGGAATTTAAAAAATCGTCAGACAATCCCCTCAGTGCTTTAGTGATACCGCGATGATTAGGGTAAAATTACACGCGCAAATGGAATCTTAAATTTCTTTTTTCAAGAGGAGATCAGCATGCAGTACGGATATTTCGACGATGCCGCCAAAGAATACGTCATTACCCGCCCGGATACGCCCCAGTCGTGGAGCAATTACCTGGGTTCGACCGAGTATGGGGCGATCATCACCAACAACGCCGGGGGCTACGGCTTCTACAAATCCGGGGCGCGCGGCCGTTTCCTGCGCCTGCGCTTCAACAGCGTACCCATGGATCAGCCCGGACGCTACTTTTACCTGCGCGACAACGATAACGGCGATTACTGGTCGACTTCCTGGCAGCCGGTGGGCAAGTCGTTGGATGAATACAAGTCCACCTGCCGCCACGGCACGGCCTACACGGTGATCACTTCTGAATACGCCGGGATTGTTACCGAGGCGACCTACTTCGTGCCGCTGGGCCAGACCTTCGAATACTGGCGCTTGAAAGTCACCAACCAGAGCGACCGCCCGCGCCAACTCTCGGCCTTCACCTTCTGTGAATTTACCAACCAGTGGAATACCTTCCAGGACCGCGTCAACCTGCAATACTCGCTGTTCATCGTGCGTGGTGAGCGCCTCGACGATATGCTGCGCATCTCGATTCAGGACAACCTGGCCCCCGCGCCGGGTGAGGAGATCGAAAACGATGTCTCCAATCAGGCCTGGATGGCGCTGGTCGGCGCGCCGCTGGCCGGATACGACACCAGCCGCGAAGCTTTCCTCGGCCCGTATCGCAGTTACCACAACCCGCTGGTGGTCGAGCAAGGCCGGGCCACCAACAGTGACACCTACGGCGACAACGCCTGCGGCGGCATGCAAACCGATCTGACCCTGCAACCCGGCGAAAGCCGCGAAATGCTGGTACTGCTGGGGATCGGTGAGGCGCGCGCGGTTGGGAAGCGCACGCTGGCCGAATTCGGTTCGCTGGCACGCGCCGAAAGCGAACTGCAAAAGCTGAAAGCTACCTGGCACGCCAAACTGGGCAGCCTGATGGTGGAGACGCCCGACGAGGATCTCAACCACACCATCAACGTGTGGGGGCTGTACAACAGTCTGATCACCTTCGCCTGGTCACGCGCCGCCAGCTTGGTCTACAACGGCGAGCGCGACGGACTCGGTTTCCGCGATACCGTGCAGGACATCCTGGGCGTGGCCGCCGCTATCCCGGAGGAAGCCGGGGCGCGCCTGGAATTGATGCTCACCGGGCAGCTCGCCAATGGTGGCGCCATCCCGGTCATCAAAGCCTTCGAGCACAATCCCGGGCACGAATCCCCGCCAGCCTCGGAAGAATACCGCTCGGACGACTGCCTGTGGTTCTTCAACACCGTCCCGGCTTACGTAGGCGAAACCGGCGACCTGGACTTCTACAACAAGGTGCTGCCCTACGCCGACGAAGGTGAAGCCAGCGTGTTCGGCCACCTGCGGCGCGCCCTGGAATTCAACCTGGAGCGCACCGGGAAAAACGGCCTGCCCTGCGGCCTGTCTGCCGACTGGAACGACTGCCTGCGCTTGGGGTATTACGGCGAGAGCCTGTTCGTGGCTTTCCAGGTGCGGTTGGGGCTGACCACCTACGCTGAGATCGCTGAACAGTTGGGCAAACCCGCCGAAGCTGAATGGGCCTTGGCCGAACGCGAAAAGCTGGACGCCAGCATCCAGGCGATTGCCTGGGACGGCGATTGGTTCATCTGGGCGATTGGCGACGACGGCACCGTGTACGGCACGCATGAATATGAAGAAGGCCAGGTGTATATGAATACGCAGGTCTGGGCGGTGATCAGTGGGGCGGCCACACCCGAACAGGCCAGCAGTGCCATGCATACCATGCAAGAACGCCTGGCAACACCTTACGGCCTGATGTTGTGTGCACCACCGTTCGTCAAGTCCTCGGTCGACGTGATGCGCGCCGTGGTCTTCAACCCCGGTATCAAAGAGAACGCCGGAATCTTTAACCACACCCAGGGTTGGGGCATTATGGCCGAATGCATGTTGGGGAACGGCGACCAGGCCTATGCATACCTGCGGGCGGCGATGCCGGCAGCTTATAATGAGCGCGCCGAAATGCGCCAGATCGAGCCGTACGTGCAGGGTCAGACCACCTATTCGACCTATTCCCCGCGTCCCGGAAACACGCGTACTTCCTGGCTGACCGGCGCGGCGGCCTGGTTCTATTACAGCGCCACGCAATATGTGCTCGGTATGCGCCCCGAGGTGGCCGGGCTGCGCATCGATCCCTGCATTCCTGCCGGATGGGAGGGTTTCAAGGCCACGCGCCGCTTCCGCGGCTACACCATCCAGATCGAAGTCAAGAACCCGGAAGGTGTTTGCCGCGGCGTGCAGTCGTTGACCTTGAACGGTGAAGCATTAGAAGGGAACCTGATCCCGGCCGACATGCTGGGCGAAAGCAACCGGGTCGAGGTCGTTTTAGGATAACGCGGGCACCAATCCAATATCTTATAGAACAGCCAAACGATCCAGGTTTGGCTGTTTTTGCTTTGTGGAACTGCACATAGCCAAGCTGATTGAGAGACTTTATGAAAATCGGGAACAAATTCCACCCCGGCAGCGTTTTAATCACGTAGGAAAACGCATTCTATTCATTTAATCAGGAGAAGTAGAGATGAGCAAAACAAAAGGCAAATGGTTTTACAGCATGCTGGTTGTGGGAATGTTGCTGCTGTTATTGTTGGCGGGCTGCCAATCGGCTGCCGTTGAAGAAAATGAACCAGCATCTGATCCGCAGGAAGCAGAGGAAGTTGTGTCCGAGCCGGATAGCGGCGATGAAGGGGAAGAAATGGATGCCGCGGATGAAACATCACCAGCTGAAGAAGCACCGGATGAAGACCTGGTGGGCACGATCATCCCGGTAGAACCGGAAACCACGCGTAAGCCCCCAGTGCAAAATGCTGACCCGATGACAATCCTGGTTGCTACGGCCAGGCAAGACCTGGCTGAACGCTTGGATATTCCCGTGGAGGCTATTCGCGTGCAGAGCCTGGAAGCGGTAGAGTGGCCGGATGCGGGATTGGGCTGCCCGGTAGCGGGCCTGGATTACGCCCAGGTAATCACCCCCGGATACCAGATCATGCTCAAGACTGAAGATGGGCGCGTTTTCGACTATCACTCCAATATGCGCGGCGCGATGGTCTTATGCTCGCCGGATGGTGAAGCCGAAGCAGTGCAGGTCACCCCGGTGATCCCTGCCGAACCGAAAATCCAGGATGGCGAACCCTGGGTTCCCGTAGACTAAATAAAGCATAGTGAAAAACAACAGCCCGCTTCCAAAGAAGCGGGCTGAGTTTTTGATACTAACTTGTAGCTAAGCAGGTTCTGAACTAACTTGCGCCGCGCAGCTACGTGGTTTAGGTCGGTTTAGCGACCCCAGCCACCGCGTCCATGGAACCACCACCAGCCCCAAGGGCCGCGGCGCCACGGATAATGGTGCTTGTGGGGACCGTTCTCTTTGTAGACCAGCTCGTAGGAGTAATCTGCGTAGCCGGTGAAACCTTCGGGGGCGTCAGAAGTCACCAACATCATGACCTTGTCCGAGCCGTGGAAGAGGCCTTGCAGATAGATCATGCCGTCTTCGGTCACATCGTCCTTGAAACGCATGGTTTTGACCCGGTAGACTTCCCGTCCGTGGCGTTTTTCCTTGAAGCCGATGAAGGTCACGGTGAAGTCGTTTTCGATCGGGGTGATCTCGGTGATGTCCTGGAAGATGCTGGCATCGGATCCATCGGAAATCAGGGTGCCATCGATGTAAACATTATCGATGTACCAACCCTCATAGTGCGTACCCCAGTCGGTAACGAAGCGGAAGGCGAAGAGCACGTCCTGTCCGGCGTAGGCGCTGGTATCGTAGGTCATCCCCGTGATCCAGTCACCGCTGAGGCCGGTCAGGCCAGGCAGGTTTTCAATCACGGTGATGATCGCATCGGGATCGTACGATGAGGTGGTGTAGTCATTCGCCAGACTGGTCCAGGTCAGACCGCCATCGGTGGAAACCTGAACGAAAGCGAAGTCCCAGTAGTCCTCGATGTCATAGTAGGTGTCGAAGGTCAGCGTGCTTCCGGCGGTAGCGGAGAAGATCGCCCAGTTGTCGAGCAGGTCACCGGTGCCACTGTACAGCACATCGCCATCGGAAGTCCACGGGGTGGAGTACATGGAGAAATCCACACCATTGAAGACCAGTTTTTCAACCTTTTTGGGGTCGCCATCGAGCCAGATGAAGTCCGTGCCCCAAGGCGGTGCGCCGGGGGTATCGTAGGCTTCTGGGTTGGGTTCTTCGGGGGTACCGGCGTCGATTTTGAAATCGATCTCGTCAAATCCGAAGAAGCCACCCCAATATCCGACATCGATTACTTCGGCAATTGAGAAGTGATGGTACACGTCGGCGAAATCGCGCTGGAAGCCAAAGGAATCCAGAGCTGCCTCGATACCAGAGATGCCGTTGCCTTGTTCGTGGAACTCGGCCTGAATGAATTCAGGGCCGAATTGTTCCATCATATAGAATTGGAACAAGAAAGCGTTACCATAGTCGGTCAGGATTTCCAGGTCGCCTTGGTCGCCCCACAGCACGAGGGAGTTCTCGGGGTTGCTGGCGGCAGAGTCGACGTGGCTACCGGGTAGGCCGTAGCCGGTCAGGTACTGAGCCAGGTCGGACAAACCTTCGTTGACGAAGTTTTCTTCATCGCCATCATAGTCGGAGTGCAGCAAGTGCTGGTACTCGTGTGCGAACGTGCCTTCGTAGAGGTACGGGCGCGAGCCATCAGGACCGGTGCGCTCTTCCCACTGGTAGCTGTCGATCGTCATCGTGTTGCGATCGAAGTAAGCTTCCAGGGTGGGGGAGAAGAAACCGGCGATGTAAAGCGGGTAGGTTGAATCGTAGTATTGGTCGTCGCGAACGTTCTCAACCAAAACGATCTGTCGGCCGGCTTCATCGTAGTAATAGCCAGGATCCACATAGCCCCAGGCTTCCAGCAGGGAAGCGGCACCATCGTGGTAATCAGGCACACCGAAGAAAGCAGTTTCCGTGGGGTACATATTGCCGCTGAATTCGCCCAACATATAGGCAGCTTGGTCGCAGGTGACGACGGGGTTGACGCGCGGGTCGCCATCCGGCCAGTTCAGGTTGGCTTGCACCCAGATCTGGGCGGTACCGTCTTCAGCCAAAAGTAAGAACGAGTCAAAGAAGTATTCACCGTTGTAATCATCCAGGCCGAGGAAGACTTTCTCGTCGAGTACGCACGCGCTAACGTCGGATTCAGCGGCTGCATCGGCAGCTGCCTCCTCTGCTGCAGCTACCAATTCCGGGGTCAATTCACTGCTGAGCCGGTCCGGGGTAGCTTCCCATTCACGAATCTCAAAGCCCACATCGACTGGCGAGGGGCCATCGTCTGGGGGGGAAGCTTGGGTTGGCACTGCGCTGACAAATGAAACCAAGATCAACGCAAAAATGCCGATAATAGATAAAGTCTTGCCTTTCATAAATCTCTCCTTCGATATAGTAGGATATGTTTCGTGATCCTGTGGAACGGGTCATCCAAGCGCTTAGCGGGCGGGGACAGGATGTCCGGTTCCCGTATTAGATGTATTCGCCATTACGGGCCTCTCTCCATGAAAACATCTAACACTTTGGGAAAATCAATATTGTATCTATTTCAGGTGCCACCTCCTTTCGACGATCGATGCTGCGATTGTTACCGAATAAACGTGTTGATCGGGAACTTGCTTACGATCCCACAGAAATGCTCGCTAAAGCCGCGGATGAAATTTAGTCCTTCTCCATCTGGTAATAAAATAGACCGCCTGAAAAAACTTATTCTTAAATGCGAAATGTGTACCAGTCTACAAATTAACGTTAACTGTTATCGCCATGCAATTGTATTAATGGAAAAAACAATCGGTTGAACAAACGTGCCTGTAGAATTTCGCCTGCCATTTGCCTACGTTTCTCTGGCCTAAAATTCTAGGGTTATCTTCGTTTATGAAACTGCTTTGTTACCCTAATTATATTCCAATAAAGAAGATGGTATTTAGTGGGTATTTTAATATTGGGTTAATTTTACAGTATAGTTGTCTAGATAGCAAGGTATCAAGAATTTTCTAAGAATTTTCTTTGAAATTCCCGAATTGAATATCTTCCCCCAAAGCAGTCAGTAGATCGGCGACTTGCATGATGATGCCGGTGTCACGCACCCCCGATCCTAATGAGATCTCGCTTTGCGTACGTACACTCTCATCCACCACGATTTTTACGGGCTGTGGCAGGCCAAATGGGGCGACCGCCCCCAATGGATAACCGGTGACTTGGAAGACTTCTTCCGGACTGGCCATCGTCAGGCGCGAAGTGCCCATGTACCGGCGCAGACGTTTCCAGGAGAGTTGTTCTGGCCCGGCAACCAAGATCATCACATGTTCGCCATCCGAGACGCGGAACAGCAAGCTGCGGACGATCTGTTCCGGTTGTTGGCCGCGCTCGACGGCGGCCTGTTTCAGCGAGCGCAGGGGACCGGGGTGGCGAAATTCGCGGTGGGCAACGCCCATTTTGGTCAACGCCTGAGATACGGGAGTGGGTTCGGGCATGTTTTTACCTCAAGTTCAGGCTGGCAAATAAGTGCCTTGTAATGGCTTTGACCGCTAATTATAATGCGCGTATCTGGTAATTGTCGGGTAAAATAGTCCTGATAAAAGTACAAAAAGCCTATATTAACAAATTGACAATAGTCGTTATACTAATATAGACTAAGATTCCATACCAATTGTAGGCTAATGCAATTCATTTGGTGGAGGAAATGAAGTGATCCTCAAGTCCGCCCACATTAGATCGTATAAATGTATTGCCGATTCGGAAGCTGTTCGGATCGACCCAAAGTTAACTTGTCTGGTGGGGAAGAATGAAAGCGGCAAGACGGCTTTCATGGAAGCTTTGTATCGGTTGAATCCGGTGGTAAGCGGCTCGCGTGCCAAATTCGAAGAATTGCTCGATTATCCGCGCAATCGGCGTGGCACCGGCGTGCTGAATATCTCCGAGATCAGGCCGGTTGAAGCGATTTTTGAGCTTGAGGAATCCGATATTCGTTCTGCCGAAGAGCGTTTCGGTGCGGGGGTGTTGAAATCGAGCACCGTGATCGTATCGCGCAATTATGCTAATCAACCCTTCATGCAGGTTGATGTCGATGAGATGGCCTTTGTACGCCACGTTTCGCATTCTGCCAACCTCGAGATTACTTTACCTGACGATATCAAGACATTAGATGAACTGCGCAGCAAGCTCAATGCTTTGGAAATGCGCCCCCCGTCGGTCAACAGCCTGCTTACTCACATCGATGATTTTGACCTGCAAGCGCGCATGCGCAGCCATTTATTTGCGCGCCTGCCCAAGTTCTTGTATTTCAATGAGTTCAGTAAACTCCCTGGACGTTTTTCGATCGGGCATATCCAACAGGCAAAGAGTGCCGGTGCCCCATTGTCTGCCAATGACCATACCGCCCTGGCCTTGCTGAAACTGGCCGGGTTGGAAACACATGAATTCATGGAGGCGCAGTACGAAGAGCGTCGCGCTTTGCTTGAAGCCGCTTCATCCCAGATCACCGATGAGGTGCTGGAATATTGGAGTCAGAATAAGAGCCTGCGCGTGGAGTTCGATGTGGACTTCAAATCGACGGCTGAGGGCGGCCAACGCCCACCGTTCATGGATGTACGCATCTGGAATGACCTGCATCGCGTTTCCTTGAAATTCGATGAACGCTCTAACGGTTTTGTGTGGTTCTTCTCGTTCCTGGTCTTCTTCTCTGAATTTCGCGATCGTGACGAGAAGCTGGTCTTGCTGATCGATGAGCCGGGTTTGGGGCTGCACGCTTCCGCCCAACGCGATTTGCTGCGTTTTATGGAAGAGAAACTGGCTCCCCAGCACCAGGTGATCTACACTGCCCATTCGCCCTTTATGATCCGTTCTACCGAGCTACAGCGCGTGCGCGCCGTAGAAGAACGTAAGGGCGCAGGCACCAAGATCACCGAAAACGTCTATACCGTGATGAGCAGGGATACGATCTATCCGCTCCAGGCCGCCCTGGGGCACGAGATTTCGCGCACTTTCATGATGGGGCCGGACAATTTGCTGGTACGCAGTGCATCGGATGTGCTTTACCTGCACATTATGAGCGCCCGCCTGGCGGCGGAAGGGCGTACCACGCTCGATCCCAAATGGGTCATCATTCCTTCCGGCAGTGTGGAGAACATCCCGCCGTTGATCGCTTTGTTGGAGACCCAGATGAAACCGGCTGTGCTGCTCAATGTGTATGAGCCGGAGATTGAGATGGTCAATGCCTTGATCCACCGCGGCTACCTGGAGCCGCAAAAATTATTCCCGCTGATCAATTTTACAGGTGGCAAGGAAGCCGACCTGGAAGATATGTTCGAGCCGGACTTTTATCTGACCCTGCTGCGCGGTTCCGGCATCATCGACGTGCAGGAACGCGACCTGCCGCAGGGTGAGCGCATCCTGGGACGCGTGGAGCAATACCTGGGCAAGAAATTCGATCATACCAAACCGGCCATGCATTTGCTCCAGGAGCAAAGCTACCTGCTTTCCGGCGTTGATGAGGCTACCCTGGACCGTTTCGAGCAGTTGTTCAAGAAAGTCAATGGGTCCATGAATAAAAACAATGGGGCTGGTGGTTAGGGATATATAGAGCGAGTAAGTCATTCGAAGGACGCGCAATTTTACTAGGCGTCCTTTTTTCTTTGCGAATAGATTATAACGATGCAATTTTCCTGGAAACGAACGCTGCGTAGTTTTAGCTCTGCCGTGATCTTTGCGGCGGTGGTGGCTTTCATTTTTCAAAGTTGGGAACTGGGCGTTGTGCTCACCGGGGTGCTGGCCTTGCACGAGTTTGGCCACGCCTGGGCGGTTTCGCAATTCGGGATTGAGTGGGACCTGCGCTTTTGTGCCGCGGGGGCGTACACGGTCACTCCAGCACGAGAACGCGCAACCCTGAACCAGGTTGCCAATGCATTCATTCACTTGGCCGGACCGCTGGCGAACCTGGCACTGGCTATGCTCGCCGTGCTGCTAAACTTATTGACGAAGGGAGATGTGGCTGATTTTTTCGGGCGGCTGGCGAACTTGAGCGCCTTGATCTGTTTGTTGAATGCACTGCCTTTTTGGGGGTATTCTGATGGCAGCCGATTTTTGAAACGGCTGTATGCTTCTCTGGAAGAAAAAGTGGAGCTACGTTACTTGTGGCCGGTAATCATCTGGCCGCTGCCACTGGTTTGGGCGTTTATTGTCACCCGCACCGATCTGCTGGGGGCGCTGTCTGTGGTGCTGATCGGGGGATGGATGGTGCTGCATATGGTGCTGGAAAGTGGGCGCGATGACCCAGCGGATGCATATACCCCTATGGCGATGACCCGGCAAGAAAGCGCGCTGATGCTGCTGTTGTTGATGCTGATCTTGACCCTGGCAACCTTGATCTCGCTGCTGACCCCCTTCTGGGTGACCGAAGCGCACGTGGTCAAAATGATCTACGGCCTGGCCGGGATTTTCATCTATATCTTTTTCCGCAGTTCGCTGCTCGTTCGGGCACTGATTTTAATTGTGTTAGGAATCGGTGCATATCTTTTGGGGCGGGCGTTACGCCAACGCCGTTTAAATAGAAATGAGGCCCTGCAGGGCCTCACGCAAACTGATGAATAACGTCGTTAGCCTGCCAGGGCGATCTGATCGACCTTGACCAGCCAGTGGTGCAAAGGCGCTCCATTTTTATAGCGTTCAAAGGTTGCATCGATCAGTTCCGGGCTGTGGACGACATCCCAGCTAACTGGCGGCGTTTCCACCCACATACCTTTATTGAAGAGTAACGTTGTGCGCGGGTGTTCGGGGTCGCAGCCGCGCGGCAGGCGTTTATACTTCTGTGCCCCAATCTTATAATCCCCGGCTTTGTTGATCTTCAATAGGGCGGCGTCCAGTTCGCTGCCCAGCTTGTCGTCCACTACAGCATCGCGGTAGGCCAGCATGAAGTCCTTGGGAAAGATCCACATCCCGACCGCGATCCACACACTTTCCGGGTCCAGGTGGAAATAGAAACCGGGGCTTTCCGTCTTGCGGCGCGGCCCTTCGTGCAGAATGACACCCAGGTTGGTCTTGTAGGGCGTTTTGTCCTTGCTGAAGCGCGTGTCGCGGTAGATACGCATGATCGAGCCGCGGTTCATGTCGGGGTCGGCGGTGATCCTGGGAGCGATGCTACGCAGCTTTTCACCCATCACCTCGATGAAATCTTGTGCCGGATTTTGGATGTATCTGACGTAATCTTGTTTGTGATCCTGGAACCAGAGCCGGTTGTTGTTCTGCGCCAAATCCTGGTAGAACTGCCGCGTCTCTTTAGGGAAACCTTTAAATGCTACGCTCATCACTACCTCCTTACAAATAGACCTGTTTTATTTTAGTAACCAA
>JAFGRA010000411.1 GCA_016935415.1 Anaerolineales bacterium | reverse complement strand
TTCCAGCCGGACTTGTGAACGATCAGGATAATGGGGATACGGCGCAGTTCCTGACCGCTCCCGGCATCCCCGAAAACTGGTCACCCGGCACGACCTTACAGCTCTCCGGCCCGTTGGGGAAAGGTTTCCAACTGCCGGAGCGGCTGCACCGCCTGGCGCTGGTGGCGCTGGCTGAGAGCGCGGCGCGTTTGCTGCCGTTGGCGCAGTTGGGTTTGGCGCGCGGTGCGGAGGTGGCGCTGTTCACCGACCTGCCGCTGCCCCAATTGTCCTCTGATGTGGAAGCCTTACCCTTGAAAAGCCTGACCGAATCGCGCGCCTGGGCGGATTTCATGGCGCTCGACCTGCGCCTGGAAGACCTGGGGAACTTGCGCAACTGGCTTGGTTTGCAAGTGAACGACCGCTTGTCCTGCCCGGCCCAGGCGTTGATCGTCGCGCCCATGCCGTGTGGTGGGGTGGGGGAGTGTGCGGTGTGTGCGGTGCCCACCCGGCGCGGAAAGTGGAAGTTGGCCTGCAAGGACGGCCCGGTGTTCGATCTAAATAAATTGAATTGGTAGGAGTTACGGTTGAATATTCTGGCATTTTTTGCGCATCCCGATGATGAAACCATTTTGATCGGCGGCACATTGGCATTGCTGGCACAGCAGGGCGCGCAAGTCCATTACCTGTGCGCTACGCGCGGTGAAGGCGGCGAGAACGGCGAACCGCCGTTGTGCGCGTTGGACGAACTCGGTGAAGTACGCGCCAAAGAACTGGCCTGCGCCGTTGAGGCATTGGGTGGAAGTAAATTGACGATCATGGGCTATGTCGATCCGCACGTGGGTGAAGATGAGGCATTGTTTTCCTTTACAGATGACCTTGCCAAACTGGCCGATGAAGTGCGCAAGGCTATCCTGACCTTTCAAATCGACGCGGTTATCACACACGGCGTGAACGGCGAATACGGCCATCCCGCCCACCTGACTTGCAACCAGGCCGCCCGTCAGGCGATTGAACTGCTGGGAGAGGACGCCCCGCTGCTCTACACCGTTTTCCCTGATTTTCCCGGCAACCC
Organism: Anaerolineales bacterium; assembly: GCA_016935415.1. GTDB lineage: Bacteria > Chloroflexota > Anaerolineae > Anaerolineales > UBA11579 > JAFGRA01. The sequence continues at coordinate 11,493 of JAFGRA010000411.1, read as the reverse complement.
CATGCCGCGCCTGTCCAACCAGGACGAAAACGCTGATCTGGTCGTTGATATTAATGCGACCTTCGCCGATAAGCTGGCGGCAGCGCGCTGCCACCAGACCCAGAATGCGCTGTTTGTACGCTGGATGTCGAAAGAATTAGGACGGCAGATCGACCTGCCTGAGGTGATCTTGAAGCTGGAAAGCCTGCGGCGAGTGTCCCCTGAAATACCACCCGGACAGTTGGAAAATGACCCTCTAGCGATCATGTTTTCAATCGCCGGGGCGCTGAGATCGACCATGGAGGAAGAATGAACGTATCCCTAGAGCGAACGGCAAATGTTACCACGATCACCCACCTGGAAAAAGCCTGGATCACCAAGACACTGAGTGTCAGCCCGGACAGCCGCCGGGTGACCTATGCCGCCAAAGGCTCCGGTCGCCGGTTCTTCATGATGATCGACGGCGAAAAACAGCCGCTGCTGGACGGGATCGGCGTGGTAGTGTTCAGCCCGGACAGCCGGGTGGCGGCCTATGCGGCCATGTTGGGACAGGAGCAGTTCGTGGTCGTGGATGGCAAAAAGGGGCCGTCCTACGCTGTCGTGCAGCAAGAATCGCTGACCTTCAGCCCGGATGGGCGCTTGACATACGCTGCGAGAAAGGGCGATCAATGGGTTGCGGTCGTGGATGGCGCGGAAGGTAAACCTCACGAAGGCATTCGCTCAGCAGCTTTTGCCTTCAGCCCGGATGGAAGGCATTATGCTTATGCCGCTTCCGGTGAAGGCAAGCGCTTTGTGGTGGCCGATGGCATGGCTCAGAATGATTACACTGAGGTTGGTGCACTGCATTACAGTTCGGGTGGCAGCTTAGCTTACACCGCCACGTTGAATGATAGCCACTTTCTGGTGGTAAACGGGCAGGAAGGCAAGCCCTATGCTGAAATCCGTGCCCCAATGTTCAGCGCCGATGGAGCCAGGCTGGCTTATCCGGCCCGGCACGCTGACCAGTGGATGATGGTGGTTGATGGTAATGATGGCCCGACTTACGATGAGGTCGGCGAACCGCTGTTTAACGAGGATGGGATGCGCCTGGCTTACCCGGCGCGACGCGGGGAAGATTGGTTCGTGGTGTTGGATGGGGAAGAACTGCAACCGCTCGCTGGGATAGGGCGCTTGTGTTTCAGCCCGGATGGCACGCGCTTTGCTTACAAGGCTATGCAGGCCGAGAAAGCCTTTCTACGGCAGATCAATAAGTATTTCGCGGTGCTCGATGGCGCGGCTGGGCCAAGCTATCATGGTATTGGTGAAACCGGCTTTACCTTCAGCCCAGACAATCAGCATTTTGTCTATCTGGCGCACGACAAAGATCACGTGTTTGTGGTGCTGGATGGCGAAGAAAGCCTGCGCTTCGACAGCATTGGGGCAGGTACGCCGCTGTTCAGCCCGGACAGCCGCCACGTGGCCTACGTGGCCGAACACGAAAATCGCTTCACGGTGATCGTTGATGATGAACCCGGCGAAATCTATAAAGCCATCGTGCTGCGCAGCGGCGGCAAGCTGATCTTCGATGCCGCCGACCAATTCCACTACCTGGCCCTGCAAGGACAGGAGATCGTGTTGGTGGAAGAAGAGATTATCTGACTCTCCCGGGCGACCACAAGGGCCGCCCCTACAGACGATAAAATCAATACAAAAAAGGCGCTGGATTTCCAGCGCCTTACTGCATACCTGTCAACTGTATACTTTTCTAAGCTACACTCTCGGCAACTTCCTCGCCATAATGCAGCAACGCCTTGACCATTTCCGGGCTGCGGCCTTCGGCGTACACGCGCAAGACCGGCTCGGTGCCGGAGGGGCGGATCAGCAACCAGGAGTCGTCGCTGAGGATGTACTTGCAGCCGTCGGTAGTGGCGACCTTGGTGACGGTTTCGCCACCGATGGTGCTGGGGGCCTCATCGGCCAGCCGCTGGGTCATCTTGGTCTTCTCGACCGGGCGCTTGAGGCGCAGGTCGGTGCGGGCATAATCGGCCGGACCGACCTCTTCAAGCAGGTCGTCGACCAGTTCGCCCAGGGACGCACCGGCCGAGGCCACGATTTCGACCAGTAATAAACCCATCAATACGCCATCGCCTTCAGGGATGTGCCCCTTGAAGGAGATGCCGCCAGATTCCTCGCCGCCGATCAAGACATCGCCCTTGAGCATGTGATCGGCGATGTGGTTGAAGCCAACCGGCGTTTCGATCACGTCCAGGCCGTACTTCTCGGCCAGGCGGTCGATCATGCGGGTGGTTGAGACAGTGCGAACTACTGCACCGGTGAGCTTGCGTTTCTCGTACAGGTGGCGAATGGCTAAGGCCATGATCTTGTGCGGGTCAACGAAATTGCCGCGCTCGTCCATAGCGCCGATGCGGTCGGCGTCGCCGTCGGTCGCCAGGCCCAGGCTGCCCAGGCCCTGACTGATCGCCCCGGCCAGCGGGCCGAGGTGCCTGGCAATTGGTTCGGGGTGGGCACCGCCGAAGCCGGGATTCATCTCCCCGCGAATCTCGTGTACTTCGCAGCCGGTGCCATGCAGGATGCCTTTGATGGCCCCGCGTCCGGAACCGAACATTGAATCGATCACAATGCGTTGGGGGTTTTCGCCGATAATGTCGAAGTCGATCAATTGGCGTAAATGAGCGTAATAAGAGGGGATGGGGTTGAAGCGTTCGATCAATCCCATTTCGCGCGCCAGGTCGTAGTCCATCTGGTTGGGGCCGCGGCCGCGTGTCTCATTGTCGTTCAGGTAGACTTCCACCCGGCGGCATTGCTCCGGGGGCGCAGCGCCGCCGTAGGCGGCTTTGAGCTTGACGCCGTTATAACGCGGCGCGTTGTGGGAGGCCGTAATCATGATCCCGGCGATGGCGTTCAGTTCCTTGATCGAATACGATATAGCCGGGGTGGGCATATCGGATTGGGTCAGGAAGACGCTGAAACCATTAGCCGCCAGCACGCGCGAAACGTCCGAGGCGTAGCGGTCGGATAAGAAGCGGGTGTCGAAACCAACCACGAATTTGCGGGAGGGTCGTTTTTCGCCGTTTAGCAAGGGGCCGTTTTCGCGGTAATCGGCGGCGATGGCATCGGCAATCGCCTGCGTGACCATGCGTAAGTTTGCAAACGTGAACGTATCTGAGATGACAGCGCGCCAGCCGTCAGTACCGAAGTGAATGGGCATATATACTCCTCGTGCATAATATTGCGCGGATTCTAACACGATTTTGAGGGCGATGGCGGTGTTGGCCGCGGTGCGGAGCGCTTACAAATCACGTAGAATCTAGAGAAGTATATCGCACTATTGGGGAGATGGAACTGATTTTTTCCAGGTGCTTCCGTAAAGGTTGGGTATTATTTGCGGCATCTTTCCACTCCCAGGGTATAATTTGACAAATAGCTTGCCAAAGGATGGTTGGAACATTACATGTCGGCAACCGGGACCGTTTTCGGGATTATTCTGATCGTTTTGCTGGGGATAGGAGGGGTGGTCTGGTGGGTTTTGCGCCTGGCGCGCAAGCCCCCGGCGAACAATCCGGCGCGGGTTGCCCGGCAGAATGGAACTGCCCGGCAGCCGGTTTTCGTGTGTGTGGGCGACAGCCTGACGCACGGCAATATGAGCGCCAATTACGTCGACATGCTGGTGGAACGCTTCCCGGAGATTAGCTGGGTGAACGCCGGGGTGAATGCCGAAGTGGCCGGGGAGGTGCTCCAGCGCCTGGATGCGGTCATTGCTTTGCAGCCGGATTATGTTTCCGTGCTGATCGGCACCAATGACGCCAATTTGCAGTTGATCCAGACACAGTGGCAGGCGCGCCTAAAGATCAGCCAGATTCCCGACCCATTGAGCGAAACGAATTACCGCCGTAACTTGACTGAGATCGTACAGCGTTTGCAGGCCAAAACTGAAGCCCGCATTGTCTTGCTGTCCCTGCCCACGATTGGGGAAGAATGCGAGCACTACGCTTTCCAACAGGCCGTCAAATACAGCCAGATCATCCAGGAAGTGGCGGCGGAGATGGAGGTGGCCTACCTGCCGCTCAACGAGCGCATGACGGCCTATTTGCAGGATCATCACACTAACCAGAAGTATCCCTTTGAAAAATGGGACATCGCCATGGCGCTACTGGGTGTAAAACATCTGGTGCTGCACACGGAACTTGACCGTATTTCGAGTGAGCACGGCTTCGTGCTGCACGTCGATCATCTGCATCTGAATACGCGCGGGGCGGAAATGATCGCAGACCTGATCGCGGAGTTCATCGGCGATGCCGGATAGTTATCTGCACCTCCGTCGGAAAAGCCTGCGCAATACGCTCAAGGCGCAATGGCGCGACGCGCGTGTGCTCTATCAAGAATCGCGCATGTCGATCCTGCTGTTCATGCTCATCATCCTGGGGGGGACGCTGTGCTTTCATTTTATTTACGTTTACCCGGAAACGGGCCTACATCCCAACTTCAGCGAAGCACTCTATGCGACCTTTGCGCTGGTGTTCTTCGATACCGTGCTGCCGTATCCCGGCGAGTGGTATTTGCAAATTTTATTCTTTCTTATCCCCATTCTTGGGCTGGCGGTGGTGGCCGATGGTTTGCTGCGCTTCGGCACGGCCTTGACCAATAAACAGGCCCGCGGGCAGAAATGGCAGGTGGCAATGGCATCTATCTATCGCGATCATATTATCGTGTGTGGGCTGGGCAAGGTTGGTTACCGGGTGACCCTGGAACTGCTCAAGTACGGCCGCGACGTGGTGGCTGTAGAAGCGAACGAGACCGGGCGCTTCATTGAGAAGGCCAAGGCGTTGGGTATTCCGGTGATTATTGGTGACGCCCGCCGTTCGGACTTCATCCGCCAGGCAGGGGTGGAATTCGCCGATGCGATCATTCCGGCTACGGATGATGAATTGGGCAACCTGGAGATCGCCTTGGATGCGCGCGAGATCAACCCCAACATCAAAGTGGTGATGCGCATGTTCAACAGCGACCTGGCGCGCCGGGTGGAGAAAGGCTTCGGCATCCATACCGCTTTCAGCAGTTCGGCGTTGACCGCCCCAATCTTTGCAGCGGCGGCGATGCGCGTCAACGTCAAGCATTCTTTCTACGTTGGAGATAATCTGCTCAATTTGAGCGAGATCGTGGTTGAATCTGATTCGGATTTGATTGGCTGGAATCTCGAAAAACTGGAACAGGAGTTCGAACTTTCGGTGGTGTATTACCAGAATCAGGAAGTGCGTGATTTGCACCCCGATCCGGAGCGCTGCCTGGACGCGGGCGATATCATTCTGGTATTGGCTTCGATTGAAACCTTGCAGCAGATCAATAAGGTAAATGAATAGGGGGAGCATTAAAGATGTAGGAGCGTGCTGGGCACGCTCTGGGGGAACGCAGTTCGGACCTACACATAATCACTGATTGAGCATTTATACAATAAGCCCATTTAACGACACAAGGCGGCTTTTCAGCCGCCTTGCGCTATCGAGGAGAGAGGAAGTATTTCTAATGGTTGCCGTTCCCGCGGCCCCCGGCCCAGAGGGGGCGTCCGGTTTCGTCCCGGATTTGTACGCCGGCTCCACTGGTAAGATCATGGATGGCGGCAACTTCATAGCTGTCGTTTTCATAAAAACCGGATAACTCGAGCTGGTCTCCAAGCTGCACGCTGAAACCAGATTCCTGGGCAAAGCGCCACGGCCGCCCGGCGATTTCAATTTCCGCACCGGATTCCGTAGTAACCATAATCAGATCGGCGGCGACATCGGTCACTTCACCGGTCAGGGTTTGCCAGGTGTGTTCTTCCTGCGCGGCCAGCGGCAGACCGTTCTCCTGGCCGTTTCCCGCTTGCCAATCTTCGTCCCGGTTCTGGTAACCCTGCGTGCCGTTTTCGTGATCCCCACTGAATTCTACGTACTCGGCTTGCCCGTGCCCGTTTCCACCATTGGTGTATCCGGCATCGGTGCTTTTGGCATTGGTACGGTTGATTGCACCGATCACCAGGATGGCGGCGAAAGCGGCGAACAACGACCATAAAAGGATTTTCTTTAGCATTGCGATTTCCTCCGCAATTAGTCTGTGCTGGCGGTAACTACACTACCGCGGGCAGGTTCATGGAAAACCGAACGCACAACCTTGCCGGTCACTTTTACGACCCAGCGCCAGTGGATGGCGAAGTGCAGCACGGCGGCCAGGATCAGCACGATCCCGCTCCAGGTATGGATCAGGTCCCAGGTGTGGCGGGTGAAGAGCCAGGTCAGGTTTACCCTGCCCGGCACGAACAGGAAGTACAGGCCGCTAAGGGCGGTGAGCAGGAAACTGACACCGACGGTCACATTCAGCCACAGGTTGAAACGGCCATAGGGGTTCATTTGAGCGCCTTGACCGCTGAGTTCCTTCCAGGCGCGTTTGGTCATATTGACGATCCAGCGCCAGTGCAGGGGGATATGCACGGCGGCGACCACGATCATGGCGACGCCGCCCCAGGTGTGGATGTCTTCCCAGGTGTGGCGCTCAAAAAATAGGATGATGCCGTAATAGGGATTACGGCCGCCCTGATAGCCGCCCACCGGCAGGAACAGGAAATAGATCCCGGAGAGGGTGGCAGCCAGGGCGCTGATTAACAAGGCGGTGTTTACCAGCCAGTTGTTGCGGGTTTGGGGTGATACGAGCCATTTTTTAGTCATTGTTGATATACCTTTGCATTCTTCTAAAACATTTGCAATCATCTTAGGCCGCAGTTGTGAAGATGTTGTGAAGGAAATATGCGGGTGATGTGAATGTTAATCTGGCGATTAAGAATAAAAAGCCGCCCGATGTCGGGCGGCTTTTGCAGAGGGGGGCTTGGAGGAATTATTTGTTTTTATTCTTGTCCGGTTTTTCAGGTTTGTCAGGCTTATCCGGTTTGTCAGGCTTATCGGGCTTGTCAGGTTTATCCGGCTTATCTGGCTTGTCTTTATCGGCTTTGTCCTTCTTGGCCGGTTTGACCTTGGAGTCTCCGTCTTCGTCTGCCGCGGCGGTTTCTTTCTTCGCCTTGCCGGGATTCAAGCCAAGTTCTTTGTAGGCGTGGCCGACACCAAGCAAACTGGGCTTGCCATATTCTTTATAGAGCAGTCCCAAGCCATTGCCACCTTTGAAAGCATCCACCAGGGCTTGCACATCCACGTCGCAATTGGTGGGCGCTTCCTCACCTTCTTCGGCACCGGCAGCACAGGCGGCCTGAATCTCGGCGGCCATGGCATAGAGCTTGGTAAGTACACCGAAGCCCATGCCGTCTTCGTGGTAGGCCTCGATCTCGCTACCAGCATCCAGAATGGTCACGTTGCCTTCTTCATCCGTCTGAACAGCCCAATCGACCTGCTGCGCTTCCAGGCTTGCCAGCAATGCAGCGGCCAGTTCAGCGTCATCGGTCACAAAGGTTTGCGGCTCTTCCAGGCCTTCGACGGTGAAGGTTACGGTATAGGTGCCGTCGCCGTTATCGACGACTTCGAGCACGTTGCCATCGACCGCGCCCTCGGTATCTGCTTCTGCCCATTCCCACTCGCCGGTTTCTTCGTTGTAGACGGTGGAGCCGGTGGTGGAGGACAGGGCAGCTTCCAGGTCATCCAGGTCGATGTTGTTGAAGTAAGTCCCCAGCAGAGCGGCCACAGGGTGTTCGATCTCACCCGCAACGCCCACCGTGCACAGACCGTCTTCCGTGCTGATCGTAATGACCCCGCCTTCCTGGTCGACGGCAACCACCTGGCCGGTCACGGTTTCACCCGTGCATTGTGGGGTGGTTTCGCCTTCCTGGGCAAATGCGGTGGAGGTGACCACGAAAGTGAGCACCAGCACCAAGGTTACTACAGTTTTTACTCGGATTTTCATCGTTGTCTCCTTAGAAACACTGTCTCTCGTATGTAGAGAATCGCAAGATACAGGGTTTTGTTACAGGTAGGGGATGGTACCTTGTTCCTATTTGTGACCTTCCAATGCCATAAAGACACCGCAACCTTCATAAAGTCTATAAAGGTTATTCACAACTTATTCATAAGTGGGGACTATGCTTAGGATGAATTTGACAGCAAGATTGTATTTGCAAAATATTTTGAAAAGAGGTTAAAAAGTGAAAAAAGTATTGATTACTCTGGCAGTAGTTTTGGCCTTGGTTGCCACAGTTGTGTTTGTGGCTCCCGCATATGCTCAAGAAGGCGCCCCCCCCATGTACCCGCGCGGCGGAAACGGACGCGGTGGCAATGGCAGCGCTGGCACCGGCTTGTATGCCGACCCTGTCAATCTGGACGGTGCGTTGGATGATCTGGTCCAGGCCAGCCTGGCTGAGACACTTGGCCTGACCCTGGCGGAATTGGCCGCGCGTGAGGACGCTGGTGAGACCTTCGTCTCGATTGCCCTGGCCCTTGGTTACAGCATCGACGAGGCTCAGGACATGCAGACACAAGCCCGCCTGGATGCCCTGGAGCAGGGTGTGATCGATGGACTGCTTACCCAGGAACAGGCCGATTGGATGACCAGCCGCTGGGATGGGACGGCAATGTACGGCAATGGCAACGGCAACAACGCCAACATGCAGCCATCCGATGACACCGCCACCCGCAGCTACAGCAACAGCCAGTCCGGCCGCGGTGGACGCTTCGGCCGCTAGGCTCCCCGGAAACTTTAGTGAGAGGCCGGAATCCCCGGCCTCTCTGCTGCATTTCAACTATAATCAAACGATGGCGACGATCTTAATTATCGAAGATGAACCTGAATTGGTGAAAGTGCTGCGTTCGTACCTGGAAGCGGCAGGTTATCAGGTGCATGCTGCTTTTCAGGGCGATACCGGCCTGGTCACCTGGGAGAATACGCGTCCCGATCTGGTGATTCTTGACTTGAATTTGCCAGGCATGGACGGTCTGGACGTGGCGCGTGCCATCCGCCGTAAGGCAGACACGCCCATTATCATGCTCACCGCCCGGGTGGAAGAAACCGACCGCCTGATCGGCCTGGAATTGGGGGCGGATGATTACGTTACCAAGCCTTTTTCGCCGCGTGAGGTGGTGGCGCGGGTGCGCGCCGTGCTGCGCCGGGCCGGTGGGACACAGCCTACGTTAGAAATACTGCGCATAGCCGACCTGGAGATCGAGCCCGATGCCCACCGGGTGACGCGCGCCGGGCAAGACGTCGAACTGACCCCGACCGAGTTCGATCTACTGGTGACGTTGGCGCGTGCCCCAGGACGCGTGTTCGAGCGTGCCCAACTGCTCGAAGCGACCCAGGGTGTGGCCTACGAAGGCTACGAACGCACCATCGACGCCCACATCAAGAACTTGCGCGCCAAATTGGAACCTGATCCCAAGCAGCCGCGCTACATTGAAACTGTTTTTGGCGTTGGCTACCGCTTCGCCAAGGATTAAATTCGACCATGCGCCTGCGCCTGTTCCTGATCTTTGCCCTGGTGATTGCGATTACGCTGGCGGGGGTGGCGGTCTTTGCCCGCCAGACCACCGCTAATGAGGTGCGCATGTTCGTGAACCGCGGCGGGGCGATTGGGGTGGACGATTTCGTCACCACGCTGGAAACGTACTACGCTGAACAAGGTTCCTGGCAAGGCGTTGAAGACGTGTTCCCACACCAGGGACAAGGGCGCAGTAACGGGGCGGGACAGGGACGGGGTCAGGGCAGTGGTCAGGGCATTGGCAGTGAATTGGTGCTGGTAGATGCAGCGGGTAGAGTGATCTACGGCCCGACTGATCTGGAAACAGGCACACAGGTCGATATCGATGCCTATGGCACAACTATTCCGCTGCACGCCAAAGCGGATGTGATCGGGTATTTATTGGTTGCCAATGTAACCACGGTTCCCAATTTTGAAGACAATCTCTTGCAGCGCCTGGACGAAGCGCTGGTCAAGGCGGCCATGATCGCGGCAGGGCTGGCGTTGGTGCTGGCGGTGATCCTGGCCTACTTGCTGCTGCGGCCGGTGCGCCAGCTTACCCAGGCGGCTACCCGGCTGTCTGAAGGTGACCTTTCACAGCGTGTGGCCGTCAGCGGCCGGGATGAACTGGCGACCTTGGGCAAGACCTTCAATCAAATGGCGGCTTCGTTGGAAGATGCCCAGGCCACGCGCCAAGCGATGACGGCCGATATTGCCCACGAGTTGCGCACCCCATTGGCCGTACAGCAGGCCCACCTGGAGGCCTTGCAAGACGGTGTGTATTCCCTGGAACTGGAAAACCTGGAACCGATCATCGACCAGAACCACCTGCTGGCGCGGCTAGTGAACGATCTGCGCACGTTGGCGCTGGCCGATGCCGGGGAACTGACCCTGGAATGCGTCGAGACGGATGTGGCCGGGTTGGTGGCGCGCACGGCGGGGCGTTTCCAGCCGCAAGCGGCCCAGAAGGGCATCCAGGTAGAGATCGATGTCCCCGAAAACTGTCCTCAACTCGAAGCGGACGCAGCGCGTTTGCAGCAGATCGTCAATAATTTATTGCAGAATGCCTTGCAGCATACTCCGCAGGATGGACATATCACGGTAAATTTGCGTTGTAGCGGGGAAAGTCTGGCGTTGAGCGTACGCGACAGCGGGCCAGGCATTCCGGCCGAAGCCTTGCCGCACGTTTTCGAGCGTTTCTACCGCGCCGACCGCGGCCGCAGCCGGGTGGATGGCGGTACCGGACTGGGGCTGGCGATTGCGCGCAAGCTGGCCGAGGCGCACGGCGGGCAATTGACAGCCGGGAATCACGCCGCGGGCGGGGCGGAGTTTCAGATGGTGCTGCCGGTAGGGAGAGGTAAGAATTAGGAATTATGAATTAGGGGGAGAGAAAGATTGGATGATGCAAGATCCAAGATGCAGGCGGTTCTTAAGCCAGGAATGTCAAGAGGGACAAATGGCAAATTACAGATTACAAATCGTAAGTAGAGATTGAATTTGGGGTTGGGGATGAGATTTCCCTGTCTCCCTGTGTACCCGTTTACCTACACTACTTCAATTCCCTCACCCGCAACCACATCGCCGATTACCCAGACAGGTTGGTCGAGTTCTTGAGCGCGCTGTTGGAAGGTATCCAACTTGGCGGCAGGGACGGACAGCAGCAGGCCGCCGCTGGTCTGCGGGTCGAAGAGCAGCATTTGCTGGGCTTCGCTGATCTCGGCGGTGAAGGTTACCTTGCTGCCAAAGTAATTCTGGTTATCGAAAGCGCCCCCGGCAAAGGCCCATTCCTCGGCCAGGCGGGCCGCCGGGGAAATGAAGGGCATATCTGCAAAGGCGATGCGCAGCTTGACGCTGGAGGTTTGGGCGACTTCCATGCCGTGGCCCAGCAGGCTGAAGCCGGTCACGTCCGTGCCGCCGCGCAGTTCGAACTCGCGCCCCAGTTGGGCGGCGCGGTCGTTCAGGCGCGACATCCATTCGATGGCTTCGGCTTCCTCTTTCGGGGTTGTCAGTTGGCGTTTAATGGCGGTGGTAGTCACGCCCATGCCGAGCGGCTTGGTGAGCACCAATTTATCGCCCACCCTGGCTCCGCCTTT
>JAFGRA010000410.1 GCA_016935415.1 Anaerolineales bacterium | reverse complement strand
TCGAGGTGCACGGCAGTGTGAGCGTGTATGAGATTGGGGGGCAGTACCAGCTTTATGCCGACAGTATCCGTCCGGTGGGGGAAGGGCTGCTCTATCAGGAATTCCTGCGCCTGAAAGCACAGTTAGAAGCTGAGGGATTGTTCGATCAGGAACGCAAACGCCCTATTCCAGCCTCGCCGCGCGTGATCGGCATTGTGACCTCGCCGACCGGGGCGGCGCTGCGTGATATGCTCAATACGCTGCGACGGCGGTTCCCGCTGGTCGAGGTGGTGCTGGCCCCGGCTTCCGTGCAGGGTGATGCCGCCCCCGACGAGATCGTGGCGGGCATCAAGGCCCTGAACCGGACAGTTAAGCCCGACGTGATCATTGTCGGGCGCGGCGGCGGTTCGATCGAAGATTTGTGGGCATTTAATGATCCGGATGTAGCACGGGCGATTGCGGCTTCGGTAGCCCCGGTGATTAGTGGAGTGGGGCACGAAACCGATTTTACGATTGCCGGTTTTGTCGCCGACCTGCGTGCCCCCACGCCGACCGCTGCGGCCGAATTGGCAACCCCCGATCAGGCCGAGGTGCGCGCCCAGTTGACGGAACGAGTGCAAATTTTTGGACGGGCGTTTTCAATGGCTATTGAAAATTTCCGTTGGGAATTGAACGCGCAGGATGCGCATTTGCAGCTTTACTCGCCGGTCAACAAGATCCGCTCCGACCGCCAGCGCCTGGACGAACGCATCCGGCGGGCAGACCGGGCTTTGATCCACCAGGCGGCGATGCTGCGCAGCCAATTGGAAGGCATGACCAAGCGCCTGGATGCGCTCAGCCCGCGGGCAGTATTGGCACGTGGCTACGCCGTGGTTTCACAGCCGGATGGTGCGTTGGTGCGCAGCCCGCAGCAGGTGTCCCACGGTGATAAATTAAGTGTAGAGGTCGCCGATGGGCGTTTTGGGGTCGAAGTCAGCGAATAGTTTTTATGATCGGTAGTTTAGTTGAAGGTAAGGTGTGAACATGCCAAAGCTAAAGAATGTAGAAGAACTCAATTACGAAGAAGCCATTCAGGAACTGGAAGAAATCATTGCTACGCTGGAGCGGGGCGAGAATACGCTGGACGAAGCCTTGGCGTTGTTCGAACGCGGCCAGGCCTTGAGCCGTCATTGTACGGGCATGTTGGACAGCGCCGAACTGCGCGTGCAGCAATTGACCAGCGAAGATAGCGTAGTTGCGTTAGAATAGGATCACTCAGCGGAATATTTTCACTTGAAAATGTTCCGGCATACACATTGGAGGTACATCGTGCAAGTCTGTTCCAAATGTCACCATTCCAACCCCGATACAGCCACATATTGTGAGAACTGTGAAGCCGACCTACGTAATTTCTCGAATACGGCGATTGCCTTGCAGCGCATGCAGAAAAACCCACGCATCCGCTATGTGCGTATCTCCGTAGCTCACGACGCCTGCCCGGCCTGCATGGAGGTGCAGGGTACTTACTCGAAGGAGGAAGTACCCACGCTGCCGGTCGAAGGTTGCTCCCACGGATTGGGCTGCCGCTGCATGTACGAGCCTGTCCTGGAGGAAATCTATCCGTGATCGAGACGGGCGAACGGCGCTCAGCTACCGTTCGCCCGCTGTCCAATTCGTATAGCCTTCGATCCTCGAAGCCTAAATTTCCCTTTCCAAATTCCCCATGAAACGCAATAATCTGGCGGTCTTCCACGCCCTGTTGGCTGTGCTGATCTGGTCGACGGTGGCGGCGGCCTTCAAGCTCGCCCTGCGGCGGCTGGATCATTTACAGTTGCTGCTGTTCGCCACGATCACTTCGTTGGTGTTCTATTTCCTGGTGATCGTGATTCGCAAGAAATTGCCCCTGCTCAAGGCCGCGACACCAAAAGAATACCTGCGTTCGGCCTTGATGGGTTTCTTGAACCCATTCTTGTATTACGTGGTGTTGTTTCGGGCCTACAGCCTGCTGCCCGCCCAGCAGGCCCAGGCGCTGAACTACACCTGGCCGGTGATGCTGGTGCTGCTTTCGATTCCGCTGCTCAAGCAGAAGATCGGAGGGCGCAGTATTATCGCCATCCTGGTCAGCTTTGCAGGGGTAGTCGTGGTTTCCACGCAAGGTAACCTGGAGAGCTTCCGGCAGGTAAACTTAGAGGGTGTATTGCTGGCGTTGGGCAGCGCGGTGATCTGGGCGTTGTACTGGGTGTTCGAGCAGCGCGACGAGCGCGATGCCGTGCTGCGCTTTTTCCAGTATTTCAGCTTTGGCTTTATCTATATCTTGATCGCCACGTTGCTCTTCTCGCGCCTAATTCTGCCGGACTTGCCCGCACTGGGTGGGGCGGTATACGTGGGCTTATTCGAGATGGGGGTGACTTTCGTGGTGTGGGCTTTGGCGCTGCGCCTGGCCGAGCAGCCTGCCCAGGTCATCAATCTGATTTACCTGATGCCGTTCATCTCGCTGTTCTTTATCAACCTGGTGGCGGGGGAGAGAATCACCCCGGCGACGGTGGTGGGCTTGGTGGTGATCGTGGTGGGGGTAGGTATTCAACGGTATAACCCGAAAGCTGTATAACCCTGGAGTAATTCGTAGGGGCGAACAGGATAAAAACCACTGGATAATCCACAACTCGTTGCTAAACGGCCGCATTTTTGGTTACAATAGCATATTATATTGACGGCTTGTTTGCGAAACAATAACGGTAAAGAACATGTCCAGCGGTTTGATCTTCGATATCCGAAAGTTCTCCATCCACGACGGCCCCGGCATCCGCACCACGGTGTTCCTGAAGGGCTGCCCGCTGGCCTGCCAGTGGTGCCACAATCCCGAAAGCCAATCCTTCCAACCCGAATTGATCCTGTTCGTCAGCCGCTGCATACGCTGCGGTTACTGCCTGGAAACCTGTGAGCAGGGCGCCATCTCCCTGAATGGGGACGGCCCGCACACCGACCAGGAATTATGCACCGTGTGTGGGGAATGCCTCGACGCCTGTGCGGCCGATGCGCGCCAACTGGTCGGCAATCAGATGTCTGTTGAGCAGGTGATGGAAGTCATCCAGCAGGATTTGCCCTTTTACGACGAATCCGGCGGTGGGGTGACTTTTTCGGGCGGCGAGCCGCTGGGGCAGCGAGCCTTCTTGCTGGAATTGTTGCAGGCTTGCAAGGCGCTCGATATGCACACCGCCCTGGATACCAGCGGCTATGCCAGTTGGGCGGCTTTCGAGCAGGTGCGGCCCTACGTGGACATTTTCCTTTACGACCTGAAATTGATCGACAGCGCCGCTCACCGCACCTATACCAACGTGCCCAACGAGTTGATTCTGGAGAACCTGGGAAAACTGGCCCGCGCCGGACATGAAATTATCATCCGCGTGCCGGTGATTCCCGGCATTACGGATACCCCGGAAAACCTGGAGGGGATCGGTGCATTACTGGCCGAATTACCTAATATCCAGCGCGTCGACCTGCTGCCCTATCACGGCTCGGCGGAAGGCAAATACGACCGCCTACACAAAGCCTACGCCCTGGCGGAAATGACCACGCCGGAAGATACCCAGATGGACGCCCTGGCGGCATTATTGCAAAACTACGGATTGCACGTCCAAATCGGAGGATGAGTTATGCCCATTACGGAGCGAGTTGCTAAACTGCGCCGGCAAAGCCTGGACGCGGTACCCAGTATCTCCATCGAGCGCGCCGCCCTGATGACGGCCTTTTACCGGCAAGACCTTGGTCCGGTTTCGACTCCCATGCGCCGGGCGCTGTCATTCCAATACCTGATGGAAAATCGAAGCATTTGTATCAATCCCGGTGAGTTGATTGTGGGGGAGAAAGGGCCGCGCCCCAAAGCTGCCCCGACTTACCCGGAACTGTGCTGCCATAGCCTGGAAGACCTGGACATCCTGGATTCGCGCCCCAAGATTCCCTTTTCGGTCGATGCTGAAGCTCGCCAGACGCAGGAAGAGGTCATCATCCCGTTCTGGGAGGGAAAGTCGCTGCGCGACCTGCTCTTCCGCGAGATGACACCGGAATGGAAAGACGCCTATGAAGCGGGAATTTTCACCGAGTTTATGGAACAGCGCGCTCCCGGGCATACCGTGCTGGACGATAAAATTTACCACAAAGGCTTCAACGATTTCAAAGCCGATATCCAGGCCAGCCTGGACGGGTTGGATTACGTCAACGATTCAGAGGCGTATGACAAGCAGGAAGAACTCAAGGCCATGCGCGTGACAGCCGATGCGCTGATTCGCTTTGCCGAACGCCACGCCGAGCAGGCCGAACAACTGGCGGCTCAGGAGCAGGATGCGCAGCGTAAAGCCGAACTGCTGCACATTGCCGAAATTTGCCGCTGGGTACCAGCCAACGCGCCGCGCAATTTCTGGGAGGCCCTACAGTATTACTGGTTCGTGCACCTGGGTGTGACCACTGAGCTGAACACCTGGGACGCCTTCGACCCCGGCCGCCTCGACCAACACCTCAACCCGTTTTACACAGCCGGGTTGGCGGACGGCTCGCTGACGCGTGACCAGGCCGAGGAATTGCTGCACTGCTTCTGGATCAAGTTCAACAACCAGCCCGCCCCGCCCAAGGTGGGCGTGACCGCCGCCGAGTCGGGCACGTACACCGATTTTGCTCAGATCAACGTGGGCGGTTTGCGCCCGGACGGTGGGGATGGCGTCAACGAAGTCAGTTTCTTGCTGCTGGACGTGATCGAGGATATGCGCCTGCTGCAGCCCAGTTCGTCTATCCAGGTCAGCCGTAAGAACCCGGACCGCTTCATCAAGCGCGCTGCCAAAATTATCCGCACCGGTTTTGGGCAGCCTTCGGTCTTCAATGCTGACTTGATTGTGCAGGAGTTGGTGCGCATGGGCAAGTCGGTGGTGGATGCCCGCCAGGGCGGTTCCAGCGGTTGTGTGGAAGTGGGCGCCTTTGGCAAGGAAAACTACACGCTGAGTGGCTATTTCAATATCCCCAAGGTGTTGGAGATCACGCTGCACAACGGGGTTGACCCGCGCACGGGCAAGCGCATTGGCCTGCAAACCGGCGATCCCACCGCGTTTGAAAGCTTTGATGAACTCTTTGCAGCCTTCGAAAAACAGGTCAACCATTTCATTGATATCAAGATTCGCGGCAACAATGTGATCGAGCGCCTGTTCGCCAATTACATGCCCTGCCCGTTCCTCTCCATGCTGATCGATGACTGCATCGCAACCGGCAAAGATTATCATGCCGGGGGAGCACGCTACAATTCGACTTACATCCAGGGCGTGGGGGTGGGTTCGATCACTGACGCGCTCACCGCACTCAAGTACCACGTCTACGAATATGGCACCTTCTCGCTGGCGGAATTGTTGCAAATCCTGGGCGCTGATTTTGAGGGCCACGCGCGCGAGCACCTGCTGCTGCTCAACAAGACACCCAAGTACGGCAATGACGACGATTACGCCGACCGCATCATGCAGCAGGTCTTCGAGGTCTATTTCCAGGCCATCGACGGCCGCCCAAATACCAAGGGGGGCACGTACCGTATCAACCTGCTGCCAACCACCGTGCATGTGTATTTCGGCTCGGTGATTGGGGCGCTGCCGGACGGACGCCAGGCCGGGAAGCCGCTCTCCGAGGGCGTTTCGCCCGTGCAGGGCAGCGACCGCCACGGGCCAACCGCCGTACTGCGCTCGGTCTCCAAGATGGACCATGCCCGCACCGGCGGCACGCTGCTCAATCAAAAATTTACCCCGCAGCTCTTGGATAGCGATGCCAGCCTGGACCGGTTGGTGCAGTTGATCCGCACCTATTTCAAATTGGACGGGCATCACATCCAGTTCAATGTAGTGGATGTGGAGACTTTGCGGGCTGCCAAGGCGCATCCCGAGCAGCACCGCGACCTGATCGTGCGCGTGGCCGGGTACAGCGATTATTTCTGCGATTTGAGCGAAGCTTTGCAGGATGAGATTATTGCTCGTACGGAGCACGAGGGGTTTTAATGTAGTCGAAAAAATGGGTGTAGGGGCGACCGGCTGGTCGCCCAGGGCGCATGCAATGCGCCCCTACAAAAGATAATCATTTTGCATTGGTGGGTTTGTTCTAGCGTTGACATATTTCAAAACTAAAATCTTTTCATTAGGAAGGGAAGGGAGCGGGCGCCCACAAGGGCCGCCCTACAGATTTCTTGGCGTAGGGGCGAACTGCTGTTCGTTCTAGGCGCTAGCGCGCTTGCAACCACTCCCCCACAAACTTGAATGCAGTTTTGCGGTCTTCAATTTCGCCCATTGCTTGAGCTTCGCGCACAGCTTCGAGCAACTCGCCGATGATCGGGCCGGGTTCCAGGTCGAAATTGACCATCAGGTCGTGGCCGTCGAGCACGGCAGGGGGCAGTACCTTTTCCTCACGGTGCTCGAACCAGGCTTCCAGCAGCGCCCGGCATACGTCAAGGTGGGCGGCGAGCACGTCCTGGGGCAGGTTGGGGCCGTAAGTCGCCAGCAAGTCAGCAACAGAGAGCAGCACCACGTCCACCCCGCCTTCCTCGGTATCGCGGAAGAAGCGGTAGATCGCCCGGCGGGTAGGGGGCTTGCCGGTATCCCGCAGGCTGTGCGGGCGCATGTGGTTGTGCACGATATGTTTGGCGCGTTCAATCTCGGCGTTGCTCAAGCGCAGGGCGCTGAAGCGTTGCTCCACAATTTCGGCAGCGCGCTGCTCGTGCCCGAAGGCACGGATGCGGCCATCCGCATCGACGCTTTGAGTTTCGGGCTTGGCGACGTCGTGATACAGCGCCGCCAGGTAGAGCAGTGCCTTGACGGAGCGCTCGGTGTT
>JAFGRA010000409.1 GCA_016935415.1 Anaerolineales bacterium | reverse complement strand
CGCGTTGGCGATCCTGGAACCTTTCCGCCAGCAGGCTGATGCCAAAGCCTGGAAAGACCAGCAACTTGAAGCAAGCATCTTGCAGGCGTTGGCTCACGCTGCCCTGGGTGAAGAGGAATCCGCCCTGGAAAATCTAAAGGAAGCTCTGGCGCTGGCCCAACCGGACGACTTGATGCGCACTTTCCTCGATGAAGGCCCAGCCATGGCACGCTTGCTGGCCCGGGCTGCCGCTCACGGCATCGCCCCAACCTTCACCGCCAAACTGCTGGCTGCCTTCCAAAACGAAGCATCTGCACACGGCACTACCCCACCACAGCCGCTGATCGATCCCTTGAGCGAGCGCGAATTGGAAATCCTGGGACTGGTCGCCCAAGGACTTTCCAACCGCCAGATCAGCGAACGCCTTTTCCTGGCGTTGGATACGGTCAAGGGCCACAACCGTAATATCTTCAGCAAATTGCAAGTCAACCGCCGCACCGAGGCTGTAGCGCGCGCCCGTGAATTAGGCCTGATTTAGCCCAAAACCCACTTTTCCCCCACAAATTCTCCAATTTGACACCCCGAACAACACTTAAGTGTCTGTCCGATCACACCGCCTGCCCGGTATAGTAGACGCACATCGAGCAAATCATCCGGGCTGCAAAAAACAGCCTCCCAAAGGTACAGCGTAATGACAGACACACACAATTCCTCCAGCCAAACCCCGGTCTACCAGATCCAGCTCAAAGGCCACCTGGCCCCGCGGTGGACAGACTGGTTCGACGGCATGCTCATCACGCTGGAAACCGACGGTAACACCTACCTGACCGGACCAGTCAGCGACCAGGCAGCCCTACACGGCCTACTCAAGAAAGTGCGCGACCTGGGCTTGACCCTGCTCTCCGTCGAACGCCTGGAACCCGGCCAGATCGATCCAAATGCGTGAACGCCGAAGGAGCCTGCTTATAACTACATGCGACCACCACTTATCCGTAACCTGCTAAAGCAAATCAAAATGCATCATCTTATCCAAATCAACTCAGAAGGAGAAAACAAAATGACCCACCAAACTCAATCCAATTCAATCCAGAAGACCGCCCGCTTTGCCGGGTTGATGTACCTGATCCTTGCCATCTGCGGCGGTTTTGCCGAATTCGCCATCCGCCAGGGCATGATCGTGCCCGGTGATGCCGCCGCCACGGTTGCCAACATCCAGGCTTCCGAAATGCTCTTCCGGCTCGGCTTCGTGGCCGAACTGGTCGGCCAGGTGGTCTTCGTCTTCCTGGTGCTGGCACTCTACCGTATGCTGAAATCGGTCGATAAGAAACAAGCTAGCCTGATGGTGGTATTGGTTATCGTAGCCATCACCATTACCTGCCTCAACATGCTCAACCAGTTCGCGGCGCTGTTGGTCCTGAACGGCGGCAGCACCTACCTGTCCGTCTTCGCGACCGAACAACTGAATGCCCTGGTGCTGCTCTTCCTCAACATGCACCACGTCGGCTACCTGATCGCCCAGATCTTCTTCGGCCTGTGGCTCTTCCCGCTCGGCTACTTGATCGTCAAATCCGGCTTCATGCCCAAGTTGGTCGGGATCATGCTGATGGTGGCCTGCGTTGGCTACTTAGCGGACTTCTTCCTCTTCTTCCTCTACCCCAGTTTCCCGGTAGTGGTCAGTGAATTCACCTTCATCGGCGAACTACTCCTGATGCTGTGGCTGCTGATCAAAGGCGTCAACATCGAGCGCTGGCAAAAACAGAGCTTGGCAACCGAAATTGCCTAGCGCCAACCCACAAACAATCCATCCTAAAACGAAGCGTGCGCAGTGAACTGCGCACGCATTGTTTTTTTGGGATACCCTTAATCTAATCAGGGTTCGAAGATTAGTAAACAACCAGAATGTGCTTGAGCGTCTCTTCTGCGACCCGCACATCACCGGTAATGTTTGCAAGCGGACGAGCCTGTTCGAAGGTATAACGCCCAGAGGCAAAGATATTGAATTCAAGCACATCCATGCGAATGGTGGCAACCGGTTCACCGTTGCCAATCTTCCAGATACCACCAGCAACACCAGTCAGTTCAAAAACTACGGCAGGGCCATTGAAGTTTCGCGCCAGCACATTAGCCACATCTAGCATCACTAACTCAGCGATGCGGCCATCTTGCTCGCTGGTTTGTTCAAAATCGTGCCCGGTGACTCGACAAATATCAAGACGGTGCATCCAGGTATCACGGCTGTGAATTACCCACATCAGATGGCGTATGGAAAGTTTTCCCGCAACGGGATGCGGAATACTGAACAGCTTGGCGAAGCGAAATTGATAAGCCCATTTTTTGGCGCCTATTGGCCCCACCTTTTGCAATTCAACGATCAGTTCCGCCGGTGATTTATCAGCCCGCTCCTTCAATTGAAACGCATTGATTGCATCTTCCATCAACTGGCCCGGGGCTGGTTTATTCGCTACTTGGCGGAACATTTCTTTATAACTGGTACCGCTGGCATAACCACCAGCCTGGTGCGCCAGAATGTCACGCACGTTCCATTCGGAGCAGGCGGTTGGTTTATCCCAATCCACAGAGTCAAGTTTATTGACCAATACCAGAAACCGGTCAAGTTCGGTGCGCATCAATGCATGGGCTTCATCAGCCGCTACATAAGGAATACTGGTGACATCCTGAACAGCAAGGGGGGTAGAAACAGCGATCATTTTTTTACTCCTTTACAAATACGAATAATGTTTATCCTTTTGACCAAGCTCTTTCAAGCAGGGATAGGACAGCCGGGAACAATGCTCCAAAACGTCCCTGACCCAATGGTAAATGTGGTTCATTCGCCATATGCAAGGCGGTTATGCCATGCGTGATGGCTAAAAGTAAATCAGCGAGTTGTTCCGTGGGCAGATCTGTATCGATATCCTTTTTTAATTTCCCAATCCGTTCATATACATCATGAAGAATGCCAAAACTGACTTGCAGACTCTCCTCGGACGGCACAAAGCCGGGCACCGGCCGTTCGAAGCACAATTGGTACAACTCAGGGTTACTCAGGGCAAAAGTCAGATAGGCTTCCAGGGCTAACCGGACTTTATCCTGCCAGGTTTGTGCATCCTGGATGTATTCTTTAAAATACTCACCCCATAAGGTGTAACCCAACCGAAACACAGCATCGTAAATATCCATCAGGCCCGAGAAATAATTGTAGAGCGATGGCGCCTGCATATCTAATCGCCGGGCCAATTCTTGCATAGATAACGCCCCCACACCATTTTCTCGCATGATAACCCGGGATGTATCCAGGATGGCCTGAATCGTACGCTCACGGTTGCGTCGTCGGCGAGGGGACATATCTTCAAGCGTTGGTTTGTTCGTAGTCATACAATTTCCTAATGTCATTAGTTTTTTCTAATTATATTAGTTTTACCAGATTTGTCAAGTATTTCAACAAAATAAAACAGGGCAATTGGTATCGCCCTGTTCAATGATCCATATTGATTTATAAGAGAAAAGCTCTTCAACCGCGAGGACAGCTAAAACGAAAGCCTTTCCCAAAACTCGGGAATTCTAGATTGACGCTGACCATCTTATAAAAACACCGGGGTCGCCTAACCGAAAACCACCACTTGTGCTCATGAACTTGGCGGGTCGACGGGAAGCTGCAAATAGAAGCTGCTGCCACGGAAATGTTCCTCATCGTGCCCAGCGCTTTCCACCCAAACTTTGCCGCCGTGGATGCGGGTCACCCCACTGACGATCGCCAGTCCCAGGCCAGGGCCGCCTCCCTTGAAGGTGGTTGCCCCCGAAGAGTGGATGGCTACACTGCCGACCTGGTAGAACTTCTCGAAGACCAGTTCGTGGTGCTCGGCGTCCAGCCCGATGCCGCTGTCTTTGACAGCGATCTCGACGCCGGGCCGCTCCGCCCCCAGCATCACCGGGCGCGTACTCACATCCACTTTGCCACCATCGGGGGTGTACTTGATGGCGTTGATGATCAGATGATAGACTGCCTTGAAAATCATATCCGGGTCGGCCTGGATGTTGGGGGTGTCTTCGGCGTAGTGGGTGTTGATCGTGATCTGGCGTGCGGTTGTGGCAGCCTCAAAATCGCGCACCACGTCCGTAATAATTTGCTTGATAGAAACAGGAGCTGGCCGGATGATGGCGGTTTCCGAATCGAAGCGGGTGACGTCCAGCATCAGGTTGACCACGCCATGCATGCGGTCTGCGCCTTTGCTGATCCCCAGCAGCACTTCCTCCAAAGCGGCATTGTCCTTAACGCTGGGGAAAGCATGCAGCACATCGACGTAACCCTTCATCACAGTCAGTGGGGTGCGCAATTCGTGCGCCGCCACCTGGATGAATTCCAGTTTATTGCGGTCGAGTTGGCGCAGCACCTTGTTGGTCCGCTGCAAGTGCTCGATTGCCATCTGGTCATTTTCACGCATGCGGTCCAAGGTGACCCCAATGATCTCAATTGCCAGGCGGGGACTCTGGCCAAGGATGGTTTCGAAATCTTCTTTTTCCATCTCAAGCACAGCACACTCGCTCGTCGTGCGCACGGTGGCGGAGCGCGGCACATTCTGGATCAGGGCCATTTCGCCCACCATGTCGCCTTTGCCCCCCACGCGTAAAACCCGTTCGCCTTCTTCATCACTGATCTTCTGGGTGATGACGATGCTGCCATCCGCAATGATATAGAAAATATCCCCCACTTCGCCTTCCTGGCACAAGACATGATCGGGCGGATAAGTATGGATTTCAGTCAGGTCAGCGATAGAACGCAGCTCATCTTCTTTAAGGCGGGAAAAAGCCATCCGCAGCAGCGGCATCTTATCGAACGCGTGCGTTTCTTCCATACTTCTAGTATAACAGGATGCACCTTTTGGGAACAATATGTATCGTGATAAATCAGTGCCAAAATCGTCAATCGGTATTTTACCGGCTATATTTTTAGGAGTTTCAACAATCATGTTGTCCAGACCGCCAACCATTACCAATGCTCGGGATTAATATTTCCCAATAGAATCTAAACTATAATTGCTGCAGCAAATTAATCACCTAACTATATTGAGGTAAACCATGAAGATCGTTGAGACTGAGAATCTAACCCGAGTTTATGGCAGCGGCGAGGCACAGGTCAAGGCACTTGACGACGTGAGCCTGCACGTTGACACCGGCGAGTTCGTAGCTGTAATGGGACCCAGCGGCTGTGGCAAGTCCACGCTGCTGCACCTAGTCGGCGGGCTGGACCGGCCGACCAGCGGCGTAGTAAAAATAGAAGGTCAAGACTTGAGTACCTTGAATGATGACCAACTAACTGACCTGCGCCGCGAGCACATCGGGTTCATTTTCCAGTTCTTCAATCTGATTCCCACCCTGAACGCCCTGGATAACACCGCCCTGCCGTTGGTATTGGGCGGCATGAATCCGGGAGACGCCCAGGTACCGGCCCAAGAGTGGCTGGAGAAACTCGAAGTCGCCGACCGCAGCACGCACCGCCCGGACGAGCTTTCCGGCGGACAGCGCCAGCGCGTGGCAATTGCCCGCTCGCTGGTCACCAACCCGACCCTGATCCTGGCCGACGAACCAACCGGCAACCTGGATTCGAAAGCCGCCCAAGAATTCGCCGTGCTGCTGCGCGATATCGTCGACCGCTGGGAACGCAGCATCTTACTGGTTACCCACGACCCGCGCATCTCGTCCTTTGCAGACCGCATCATCCATCTCAAGGACGGGCACATTTCCGAGCAAGTAGAAAACAACCGCCAGGCCCAGAAAGTTCCAGCCGGGGAGGGAAGCCATGCGTGAACTTCCTTTAGCACTTAGCTACCTCAAAGGCCGTCCCGTGCGCACGATCATGACCATTCTCTCAATCGTGATCGGTGTGATGATGATGTTCGGCCTGAACGGCATGGCCCCCGCGCTGCAAGACTTGTTCATCTCCAGCACGGAATCGATGTCGCTGTCCGAGGTCGACCTTTTCATCACCCGCAAAGATGGCGGTTTCTTCCGCCAGGACTATGCCCAAAGCGTGAGTGAGGTTCCAGGCGTGGTATCAACCGCCAGCATGATCTCTCGATCAGTGACCGTACCGCGCGAACGTTATTACACCCCGGATGGCCGCGAGATCAACACAATCCTGGTTTATGGCGTGGATACCTCCGTTAACGATGAAGCCTTCAACATCGTCACTGCCGGAGGACGCCGGTTAACTGCCGGTCGCCTTCTGGAACCCGGCGACATGCAGGGCGCACTGATCTCAGAAGAATTCGCCGCCGGACAGAACCTCAAAGTCGGAGATACGGTAGAGCTGCCCGGTGCAGGCGGTTGGATGAGCTTCAAAGTTGTTGGCCTGCTCAATGATCCCGGTTTGATGCTGGGCACACAGCAGGTGTTCGTTTCCCTTCCCGCTGCACAAGAACTGCTCAACATCCCCAACCGCGTCAATACCATCATGGGGCGTTATACCGAAGGCAGTGATGCGCGCGCCATCGATGCCACCATCCAGGCCATGATCGGCCGGGGCTATCAACTGGACGCCCTGGAAGGTGGCGCGGATATTTGGGCGGCGCTGATGGAATTCATGAACGTAATCTTTACCATCTTTGGGCTGCTCTCGTTGGCGATGGCGGGGCTGATCATGTTCAACACCTTCCGCACCAGCGTGGTCGAACGCCGCCGAGATATTGGTATGCTTCGTGCCGTGGGCGCCAAGCGCAAATTCGTGATGCGCACTATTTTGTATGAAGGCATGATCGTGGCCGTACTGGGCACAGCCTTGGGTATATTGCTGGGCTACGGCTTTGCCTATGGCGCAAAAGCGGGATTGTCTTCCGCCTTCCAAAGCTTATTGGGACGGCCGCTGGGTGAACCAAGATTCACCTTACTGGCTTACAGCGTGTCGATCATCTTCGGGTTGGGCATCCCGCTGGCGAGTGTGCTGATGCCGGCCCGCGGCGCCAGCACGATCACGCCGCTGGAAGCCATGCGGCCGACGACGGTCGGGCAGGAAAAGGCGCTCGCCCGCAGCCGCCTGATTGTTGGTTTGATCAGCCTGGTGCTGGGCGTAGCTGGCCTATTGAGCGGCATATTCCCGTTGATGACACTGGGTATCATGATCTTTCTGCTGGCGCTCGGCCTGCTTGGTCCGCTGCTGATCAGCCCGATCACCTCCTTCTTCAGCCGGGCGCTGGTGTTGGTCTTTGGGCAAGAAGGCGGCCTCGCCGCCAGCAATATCGCCCGTCAACCGCGCCGGGCCTCGATCACAGCCACCTCTTTGATGGTCAGCCTGGCGATCCTGATCGGTTTGGGCGGCATGTTAGCCTCCACCTACGGCGGCGCGCTGCGCTTCCTGGATGCCAGCATGCATTCGGACTACATCATGATGTCTTCCTTGATCGTCACCAACGATACACTTGGGGCTGGCCCGGAACTGGCCCAAACCGTAGAACGCATCCGCGGCGTGAAAGAGTTGACCACCATGCGCCAGACCGACATATTGAATTCCGACGGTGTGGGCATCCGAGTGGTTGGCGTCGATCCACTGAATTATGCCCGCATCGGTGGGTTGTCTTTCGTGGAAGGGGACGAATCGGCATTCGAACAGATGGTAGGTGGAAACAGCGTGATCATCAATGGGCGCTATGCCTCCCAGTTCGGCACCCAGGTCGGCGATACGATCACCCTCGAAGGTGAACACCGCCCGGTGACCGTGACAGTGGCCGCCATCGGTCTTGACTACTTGAATATCAAACTCCCAACCGTATATATAGAACAGACCGCCCTGGCCCGCGAATACGGTGTCCGTAACGATGTTTTCCTGCTGATCAACATGGAACCAAGCGCGGACGTAGCCGCCGTGGAAGAAGACCTGCAAGATGCCACCCAGCTCTATCCGGGTTTCGGCATCATCTCGCGCCAGCAACTGCGCACCAGCCAGGAAGAGGTGGCCCGCAGCGGCACAATTGGCATGAATATCGTGCTGTCTTTGCTGGCCGCCCCGGCATTACTCGGGCTGGCAAACGCGCTGGGGATCAACGTGATCGAGCGCACGCGTGAGATCGGCATGCTGCGCGCCGTCGGCGCCAAACGCCGCCAGATCCGGCGCATGATCGTGGCCGAAAGTCTGCTGCTCTCCCTGATGGGCATCGCCCTGGGGATCATCAGCGGCATCATGCTGAGTTACGTGATGACCGGGGTCTTGGAATTCGCCGGGATGCATATCCCCTACAACTTCCCCGGCGTTGGTGTGCTGACCGCCGTCGCCGCTGGTTTGATCTGCGGCATCCTGGCCGCGCTGATCCCGGCCCGGCGTGCCTCCGACCTGGAGATCGTAGCCGCGCTGGCTTACGAGTAAAATCCAACGACATTCTCCTGCAAGAAATACAAAAGCCACTCGGTTGAGTGGCTTTTAGCTTATGAGACACTTTGGAAAGTTAATTCCCTAACAACGTTTTCATCTGGTCGGAGATCATCTTCACAGCGCGCTTGGGAGCCAAGCGATACAGGAAGTCCATAAAGCGGGCATCACTACCCACCAGCACGCGGTAGGCATCCTTTTCCATGGCGCCCACGATGATCTCGGCCGCGTCTGCGGGCGGCAATACCTTGTAGCCGGAACCTTCTTCAGCAGCTTCCGCTTCGTTTCCGGCTTCCACACCCGAGTTCTTGGTGATCTCAGTACCGATCGCGCCGGGGAAGACCACTGTCACGCGCACATTGGTATCCAGCAGTTCAGCGTAAAGACCTTCCGTAAATAATTTTACGGCTGCCTTGGATGCACCATATACCGATTGGCCGGGAACCGGCAAGAAACCGCCCATACTGGACACGTTCACCACGTGCCCTTCCGGGCGATCCAGCAGATAAGGCAAAAAGGCCTTAGTCATGTAAATAACGCCGTACAGGTTGATGTTGATCACGCGGTCGATGGCGGCATAATCGAGATCGTTGATACGTACGAAGGGCTGAATGATCCCGGCATTGTTGATAATGCCATCCACTGCGCCATGCTTTTCGATCACCGCCGCCGGTAAAGCTTCCACTGCTGCCCGGTCGGTCACATCCACAATGTGCGTGGACAACCTATCCTTCATCGCTCCGGCGCGTTCTACCGTGTGCTGCAAACCGGCTTCACTGATATCGAGGGCAGCCACTTTGGCGCCTTTATTCAGCAAATTGAGCACCAATTCCTGCCCAATCCCGTTGCCACCACCGGTAACCACGATCACTTTATTATTAACTTTCATTTCAAACTCCTTTTGACGGACACGAATAAATAAGCGCTAGAAATTACTCAAAGCCCATGATCATTCTTGAATGTATTTATTTGTGAAATTTATCACATTGTGATAATATCTTAAAAACTGCTATTTGTCCATCCCGAATTTACCCAAATGTGACCATTTTTATACTATTATAACATTAGCGTTTAGCAAGTTCCACAGCGTTTGCCTCGACAAGGCTATTGTTATCATTCAACCATATCAAACTTAACTTTTATGGTAGACTTTTCCCTGTTGAAGGTAAATTTGCATCTTATCAAGAACCGGTTCGCGTGATCCCAGGGAGAAAACAACCCGTATAATCTTTATACATGCCCATCTCCCTGATCGCAAAACTTACACAAGATTTTGATTCAATCAAAAGAGGCCGCTCCATGTCCACACGAAAAACCAGAACTGCGCTCATTATCGGGCTTGTCATCCTCGCTGTCATTGCCGGGGGCTGCTCAGCCCTCCAGCAAAACCAAACACAATCGCTCGTCCCGCCGGACATCCCCGGTGAGGTGGTCTATATCCCCTACCCGGTCGAGATCACCGTCGATGGCGACTTAGCGGACTGGGAGGATTTACCGGTGATCGAGGTGGTGGATGAAGAGCCACGCGACCCGGCCGAAAACGGCTCTTTCTCCTTCTCCCTGGCCGCCGATATGGATACCTTTTACATCACCATGCAAATGCCCGACAAGACCATCATTGCCGGGGAACACCGCACCGAATACTGGAACGAGGACTCGTTCGAGTTCTACCTCAACGCCTCAGGCAACCTCGAAGCGCGCCGCTATGCCGAAAAGATCTTCCAGATCAACATCAACGCCACCGACATCGGCAATACCGACCCAGATGCTTTGACCATCACCGGCGTGTTCAGCAGTGACGTACCCATCACGGGCTACGTTTTCAAGACCGAAGACGGCTGGGGCTTTGAAGCTGCCATCCCGCTGGAAGGGCTGGTGGAGCCGGAACACGGCAAAGAGATCGGCTTCCAGGCCCAGATCAACGGGGCCTTCAAATACGACCGCAACGTGAAGCTCACCTGGTCGAACGCCGATAAGAACGACGAATCCTGGGAAAATCCTTCCCTATTTGGGCGGGCATTGTTCTACGAGATCGGCCGCAAGGATGTACCCCAATCCAGCTACGCCACTCCCACTCCGGTACCCACTATAGCCCCGATCGTGATTCCCGACCTGATCAGCGTCAACCAGACCGGTTACTTTGTCAACGGCGAGAAGATCGCCATCCTGGCTACTGACTCAACCGAACCGGTCGCCTGGGAATTAATTAATGGCAGCGGCACGGTGGTGCTTGAAGGTCGAACGGTTGTCCTTGGCAATGACCCGGATACCCGTAACAACATCCATCGAATCGATTTCTCGGAGGCAAATACGCCAGGCAGCGATTATCAAATCGGTGCTGGAGATCTTGTTAGCACGCCCTTCGACATTGCCGACAACATCTACACCCAAATGAAATTCGACGCCCTGGCCTACTTCTACCACAACCGCAGCGGCATCCCCATTGAAGCCGAATACGTCGGCGAAGAATGGGCACGCCCGGCCGGGCATACATCGGACGACAACGTGACCTGCTTCCAGGGCGAGGACGGTGATGGCAATCTCTGGCCCGGCTGCGATTACACCTTGGACGTTTCCGGCGGCTGGTACGATGCCGGTGACTACGGCAAATACGTGGTCAATGGCGGCATCTCGGCCTGGACACTGCAAAACCTGTACGAACGCTTCCCGGATGCTTACCCCGATGGCTCCCTAAGCATCCCCGAAAACGACAACGGCATTGCCGACCTGCTGGACGAAGCGCGTTGGGAAATGGAATTCCTGCTATCCATGCAGGTGCCGGAAGGCCAACCACAGAGCGGCATGGCCCACCACAAAATGCACGACCGCGTCTGGGGGCCAATCCCAATGTTGCCGCCCACCGAGGTCGATAACGACAACCAGCATCAAGATGACGCCGCCGGGCGCTACCTGTATGCTCCCTCCACCACAGCCACGCTCAACCTGGCCGCCACCGCCGCCCAATGTGCCCGCATCTGGCAGCCTATCGACGCCGAGCTTGCCGACCGCTGTCTGGCGGCAGCCGAACGCGCCTGGGAAGCGGCGCGCGCCAACCCTGACATCTACGCCGGGAACAACCCCGGCGATGGCGGCGGCAATTATGGTGACACGGTGGTTGCTGATGAATTCTACTGGGCCGCGGCCGAATTGTTCATCAGTACCGGAAAATCCCAATACCTGGATTACCTGGAAAACACCTCGCTGTTCGCCAGGAGCGAGCAGTTCGATTGGGGCCACACCAATACGCTGGCTACCATCGCCCTGGCTACGCTCGATAATAACCTTCCCGCTGAGATGGCAGCAGCGGTAAAAGCGAGCATCATCAACTTTGCCGACGAACTGGTCGATATCCAGAATGCCAGCGGATACCTGGTGCCCATCGAGGGTGACTATCCCTGGGGTTCGAACGGCATGATCCTCAACAACATGATCTTGCTCAGCACGGCCTACGACCTGACCGGTGACAGCCGCTACCTGGACGCCGTCGAGTTGGGCATGGACTACATCCTGGGGCGCAACGCCCTCAACAAGAGCTTTGTAACCGGCTACGGTGAGTATCCCATGCTGCACCCCCACCACCGCTTCTGGGCCAACGACCCCGGCCTGGGTTACCCGCCGCCGCCCGCGGGTGCGGTTTCCGGCGGACCAAACTTCGATCCCACCGACCCGGACGCCATCGCTGAAGGTGTCTTGAACGACGCCCCTGCCAAGCGTTACGTTGACTCGATTGGTTCCTACTCGACCAACGAGATCACCATCAACTGGAACGCCCCCTTCGCCTGGGTAGTGACCTACCTGGACGAAATGGTGCCCTAAACAGATCAACGCCTAAATCAATCTACTGAATAAAAAATCGCTGCTTCGTGCGGCGATTTTTTCTCTCAATTATAGGAAAAGGTCACACAAGTTTTACCAACCCATATACTTTTTGATAATTGCATATATAATGGGCAGCGAACCATAGCAACCTCTGAATCTCAACCTTAAATCTGTGCAATCCGAGGAGGCATTTCCCCATGACCGAACCACGTGCAAAATCATTCAATTATGCGATTGGCATGTTTGGCACATCGATCCCAATCAACATGCTAAAGACTTACGCTGCCATCTACTACGTAGACAAACTGGGCGTAACTACGGCGCAGTTCGCCTTGATGCTGCTGATCTACACCTTCATCGATGCGCTCGATAACCCGGTCTATGGTTTTCTCTCTGACCGCACGCGCACCCGCTGGGGCAGACGCCGTCCCTGGCTGGTGATCGGCACCCCGCTATTGATCCTGACCTTCGTTGCTTTCTACAGCGTGCCCGACTTTCTGGCCGGCAACGCTTTATTTGCTTACTGTATGCTTTTCTATATCCTGGCCGGTACGCTGGATTCGGTCATCAATGCCAATTACGCGGCGTTATTCCCGGAGCTTTTCCGCGATGATGCCAGCCGAGCGAAAACCAATGCCATGCGGCAAGCTTTCCAATTGGTGGCGATGATCATCAGCATCGCGCTGACTCCGGTGGTGACCCAGGCGCTGGGCTACAGCCTCACCGCCATTGTTTACGGTATGCTCGGCGGCGTAGTCATCCTGTATATGACCTTCACCAGCCGGGAAGCGGATTTCTCGCCGGAGGAGGAAGTTCCCCAACTCTGGCAAAGCCTGAAAGACCTATTTGCCAACCGTAAATTCTGGATCGCCGGGTTTGCAAACGCCTTTTACAGCGCGGCGATGGCGCTGGTGCTGGCCTCTTTGCCCTTCTTTGTCAAATATGCCCTGAACCTCTCTGAAAGCCAATCAACTTTCCTGTTTGCGGCGGTCTTGTTAATCGCCATCGCCTGTGTGGCAGTTTGGGCCAGATTGGTCAGGAAATTCTCGCTCATACCGGTCTGGCGGGCCGCGTTGATCGTCTTGGCGATAGCCTTTATTCCCCTTTACTTTACCAAAACGCTGGCCATTGCCATCATTTTTGCCGGACTGGTCGGCTTTGGTTTCGCCGGGGTGATCACCACCATGGATCTGATCGGCGCAAAAATCATGGATGAAGACACGCAAAGGCACAGTGTCCGGCGGGAAGGCATTATTGCCAATGCGCTGGGGTTCATGAACAGGCTGAGCGGCCTGTTCACCAGCGCCGCTTTTTATCTGGTCTTCATCATTTTTGGCTTCGAAAGCGGGCTGAATCCTGGCCCGCAGCCCGATCTGGCCGCCCGCTTTTTGCTGACCATTTTCCCGCCGATTTTGATGGTGATCAGCTTTGCGTTTTCGTTTTTTATCAATTTCGACCAGCCGGTAGCAGCAGAAACTGTAACCGAATAAGGAGAAGACATGGCCCTGCTCCGCATCGATCATACCCCCGAAACGGTAAAAGTAAATCTGCCACTCAATATCATCTTACCCGATCCCGGCCAGATGCAGGGTATCCCCGTCGCCCAACGCAAAGTGCTCTACCTTTTGCATGGCTTGAGCGATGACGGCAGCGCCTGGCAGCGGTATTCCAGCATCGAAACCCTGGCAAACGCCTACGGCCTGGTGGTAGTGATGCCTTCGGCGGGACGCAGTTTCTACATGGATCAGCCCAACGGCCAGCAATATTTCTCTTACCTGACCGAAGAATTGCCTCAATATCTCAATGACGTTTTCGGGTTAACGCCGCGCCGGGAAGACACCTTGATTGCCGGAAATTCGATGGGCGGATACGGCGCCATCAAAGCGGCCTTGTTATTCCCTGAGCGCTATGCCTGGGCGGCCAGTTTTTCGGGTGTACTTTCGCTGGCAGTCCTGACTGCCATCCCCAACGACCCGCGTCAGGCTGAGTTCGCGCTGCTCTTTGGTGATCTGGATCAACTGGCCGGAAGCGAGCACGATCCGGCAGTGTGGTTGCAGCGCGCCACTCAAAATCCAGATCGCTTGCCGCAATTATTCATCAGCGTCGGCCGCCAGGAAGACCTGTATCCTTTGAGCGGGCAGTTTCACGCCGCCTGCCAGTCCCTGGGCATTCAATCGACTTACCATGAGGAAGACGGCGAACATGATTGGTTCCTCTGGGCTCGGCTTATCCGGCTATATCTGGAAGCCTGCCTCGGGCCAATTCCGGCAGCATAGGAGAATTGCGCGATGGAAAACCAAATAACGTTGGAATTTTTTGTAGACAAAACTCAAGCGGGACTGTATCTGACCTTGCCTTTCGATATGCCCCCAGACACAGAAACCCTGTCACTTTCCTATCGCTATGAACGCCATCAGGGAACAGATATACCTGTCGAACAGGGCGCTTTTACGGCCCGCCAGGAGATCAATATCATTGACCTGGGCTTGATCACCCCCGATGGCCGCCAGGTAGGCGCGTCCGGTTCGGATAAAACCCAAATCAAGGTGAGTGAAACTTACGCCACACCGGGCTACAAACCCGTCCCGCTGGTTCCCGGCGAATGGCAAATCCTGGTTGGGGCCTATAAAGTGGCTGAAGCGGGGGTGGCGATAACCTACGAACTGAGCTTCACACCCAAACAACGCCGCCTGCTCAAGGGCGATTTACACGCCCACACCCTGGCCTCCGATGGCGTGGTCAGCGCGGCGGAGTTGGGACAACGCGCCCGGCGGCACGGCCTGGATTTCCTGGCGATCACCGATCACAACCAAATGGTATCTGCCGAAGCCCTGCCCCAAATCGAAGGCATCACGCTGATTCCCGGCCTGGAGTGGACCCATTTCAAAGGACACGCCAATTTCCTGGGCGTAGATAAGCCTTATGCCGAGCCGTTTTTCGCCAACGATTTTGAGGAAATCCAGGCCCGCTTCCGCACCGCTCACGAGCGCGGCGCGCTGATCGTGATCAATCATCCCTTCGAAGAAATTTGCCCTTTCCAGTTCGATCTAAATCGTCTGCCCTTTGATTGTATTGAAGTTTGGAACGGGCCGATGCGGGAATCCAACCTGAAAGCGATTGGCTTATGGCAGCAACTACTCGAAGCCGGGAAAAAAGTGTCGATCACGGGCGGGAGCGATTACCACCGCGACCAACTCTTCATCTTCCCAGGTGGGCCAACTACCTGCGTTTTCGCCAAATCGGCCAGCCCGACCGACATCCTGGCCGCCATCAAGCACGGTCATGCTTATCTCACTTTTGCCCCCAACGGCCCCAGCCTGGAACTGACCGCCGGGGATGCGATCATGGGAGACAGCGTGTCTTTTGCCAACCAGCGCGAAATCCAATTCAGTGCAGAGGGGTTACAGGTCGGGGACATGCTCCGGGTAATTACAAACCAGGGAAGCACCCCAATCCTGGAAGCCAAAGCAAGTGGAAAATTCAAGGGCGGTTATGCCCTGGACGCGCCAGGGTTCGCGCGTGTCGAAATCTTACGCGCTTTCGTTCCCGGACTGCCTTTGTTACCGGCACTGGTCTCGAACCCGATCTATTTCGATGCCGAGGATTGAAACCCTCCGAAACCAATATATCGAATAATAAGGAAGAAAACGCCGCAACTGCGGCGTTTTCCATTCGCGTTGAATTTATTCTTCCAGATCGATGACAACTTGCTGCGGCAGCGCCAGCCCGGCGGCGACTTCCACCGCTTTGACCACCCCGGCAGGCACCACACAGGCGGCGTGGGTGCAGAATTCGGCCCCTTTGGTCAAAATCTGGCGGTCCCCCCGCTTATAGGAGATTTCGTTCAGCGCATCGACTTCAACCAATTCTGCCGCCATCTTTTGGATATGCGGACATTCGCTCTCGATGCTGAGTTTGACTTGATACTTCTCTACTTTTTCTGCTTCCACATGGGTGATATAGCCGCAGTTTCCAGCATGGATCTTTGCTTTTGCCATGGGTTCCTCCGTTGCGATGATCGTGCAATACCCTTAATATTTGGAGGTTGAACACACGCTCAGGCATTCAACCACTATAAAAGCGATACGAGTAAAACTGTTCCTATTGTACTGAACAACCGCATATCTGTGAAGAAAGCCGCTGAATGCAGGCAATCAACTTCAAGTTTTACCGCGCCTTAGAACCATCCAGATTATGGGCGCAACTTTTGCCCGTTTATCAACAACCCAGCGGCCCAGGCATACTTGATTACGATTTTGGCAGGGCAGTTTGGTTTTACCTGTTCCTCCCCCACCGGCAGCGTTTACCAGCCGCAGCCAAACACAAAGACGGGATTACCTCCACGTTTCTGGACTGGCAGCGATATTCGTGGCGAAAAGATTACTTGACAAGATTTCAGGTATCTTTTAGAATGTTCCTGCTCCGATGGGGAGTAGCTGCCCGATTTATCGGGATGGATAGTCGTCAATACGGAAATAAAATTCCCGGCTATCTGATAGAAAAACGCAAGACCATCGTTATTTTAGCGATGGTCTTTTTTTATATTCATGCTTCTGTCACAGGCAAGCAGAGATTACTATTATTGGTTGAAGGCAGGCAATGGATAAAAAATGATTGGTGGAGGTACTATGATTGCTGAAATTGAAACCTTAATTCTCGCGACAACTCATACACTATACAACGCCTGGGGGTGGTTTGGCGTAGCGATCTTGCTGATTTTTGAAAATGCAACCGGAATCACGCCCAGTGAAATCATTTTGGGTCTGGCTGGTTGGATGTTGATCGCTGACAACCAGGCTCATCCTTCCATGATCCTGATTGGTGGCTTTTATTCTGCTGTTAGTAGTGTTCTGGGTGCTTCGATCACCTATTGGGTCGCACGCTTCGGTGGCCGCCCAGTAATCGACAAATTTGCACAATGGATCCGGATAAATCCAACTCACATTACCAATGCAGAAAAACAATTTCAGCGCTGGGGTACAGGGCTTGTTCTGGTTGGACGAATGATGCCTGGTATTCGTACCCTGATCAGCATACCTGCTGGATTGGCTAATATGCCATTTATATCATTTTTTATTTCCACTTTCATCGGTGCTTATATATGGTGCACTCTTTTAATAGGAGCCGGGTATCTGCTTGGTGTTGAATGGCCACTAATCAGCGCATATTTGAAGCAGTATCTCCCCTACCTGTTGGCTGGAGGGAGCATAATCCTTATCCTGTTTTTTATATCCAAGCGCCGAAAGTTGCCAATCGCAACTTATCTAAGTGAAAGTGAATAAATCTCACCTGCGACTCGAACGATTTTTGCAAATAAATATTGAGGATTTCAGCAAAAATTTGGCATATGATCCTCTTATTGCCTCGTATCAAACCGAAGCATAGACAAAACCCACCTAGAACCAACCCTAAGCGGTGCATCGGAGTTTCCAACGGAAACTCATAAACAACAAAACGCCAATTGGCGTTTTGTTGTCATCATACCCCTAAAGCGACACTTGTCGAACGATCTCAGACTGATGTAGAGCAGTTTCTGGATATGCTGCGGTTCGAAAACCGGGGCAAATTAGAGGAACTGATCCACATCTAGTGTGGTCGGTATGTCTTCTCAAACTTCTCCAATTATACTGAACAATCTCATATCTCTGAAGGAAGCTGCTGAATGCAGTGGATATAGCCCACAATACCTGCGCCGTCTAATGCGGACAGGTAAGTTAACTGGTGTGAAACTCGGCCAGCAATGGTTAATCGAGATGGAATCCTTTGATGTTGGCTCAACTATTGAAAGAGTGAACTTTAACAAGAGCAGAAATGAAAGCTGGTGAAATCCGTTTCAGATTGACCCGGCACTCATG
>JAFGRA010000408.1 GCA_016935415.1 Anaerolineales bacterium | reverse complement strand
GGGATACACGCCCCCGCCCGTCCCTGCTGCGCACACCAACAGTCGCATTCTGCGCGCTTCCTTTCTGCTCTTCCGGCTGCTTGTTCGAGAGCCGGGAAACATTCATCAAAATTCCAATTGCCATCATCGAAACCACCAGGTTCGAGCCGCCCGAACTGACGAACGGCAGGGCGTTTCCGGCAAATGGCAACAAGTTTACCATAACGGCCATATTCATAAAAGCTTCCAACGCCAGCCACAAGCTCAGCCCACCGGCGATCAGCGAACCGAGCATATCCGGAGCTTTGAAGGCAATCACCAGGCCGCGCCATACCAGCACAGCATACAGCAAGATCATAAAAGAGGCACCCATCAAACCAGTTTCCTGGGCTACCACCGCAAAGATACTGTCCGTGGGCGGCAGGGGCAGGCCGGTGTATTTAGCGCCGCCCAGACCCAGGCCGCGGCCGAAAAAGCCGCCGCTGATAAAAGCGCTCAACGAACGCTGTACGTGGTACGAAGCCAGGGTGGGGTCCTGGATGCTGTCCCGGTAACTGGCAAAACGCTCGCTACCGGTTGGGTGGATTTGCACGACCAGCCACCCAACGATCACAGTCACCACCAATAGCAAAGCAATCTGGCGTAGATCACCACCTGCCAGGAAGAACAACAAACCACCCAGCATCACGATCGTAGCTGCCGCGCTCAGGTCAGGCTGCAGGAGGATAAAACCGCTGATCAAACCGATAATCCCGGCCAATGGCAGCAGCCCAAAGCTGACCTGTCCCAGGTAATTGCGCTTAGAATACAACCATACGCTTAAGTAAAGGATGGTGATGATCTTAGCCGGCTCACTGGGCATGTAAGACCCCTCAAAGAAGGTGCGGGTAGAACCCAGACGGTTATCACCAAATACCAACACGGCCAGCAATGCAAACAGAATCACCAGGATCCCCGGTACCACCAGCCGCCGCCAGTAGTGATAATCCATGAACATCATTACCCCGGCCACACCCAAGGCAATTACTAACGAGCGGAGTTGGTTCATGAAGATATAGTCGGCATCCTCAGCCAGCACGCGGATCGAATAATCCGTACTGGCCGAGTACAGGATCAACAGACCAAAGATCAAAAGCAAAATCGTGACCAATACCAGCGGTACATCGAAAGGTAGGTAAACCGGGCGGCTTTGCTGCCGGGCGCGCGCCGGTCGAACGGCACTGCGTTGGGTTTCAGATACACTCATAATTGCCTCACCAATTTTTTGAAGCGTTCACCACGTTCTTCAAAATCTGCAAATTCATCATAACTCGTCCCACCTGGGGACAAGAGCACAACATCGCCCTGCTCGACCAAACCTTTGGCGGTCTCTACGGCATGGGCCAGGTTCTCGCAGCGATCCAGCGAGTACGGGCGTTGGCCGGGCTGCACCTCACCGATTTTGGAAAGGATCAAATCAGCGGCATCGCCGAAAACCACCAGGTGGTCTACGCGTTGGCGCACCAGTTCGGCGAAGTCTTCCCAGGGCAGGTCTTTGTCGCGCCCGCCGGCCAGCAAGACAACCGGTTCTTCGAAAGCACGGATCGCTGCCATGCTGCGTTCCGGAGCCGTGGCAATCGAATCGTTGTACCAGGCCGCTCCACCCCACTCACGCACGAATTCCAGGCGGTGGATGACGCCCCGGAAATCTTCGACACCTTTGCGCATTGCCTCGACCGAAAGGCCGGCCGCGGCCGCAATTGCGCAGGCCGCAAGCACAGCCATGCGGTTGTGCTCGCCGCGCAGTTGGATCTGGGAAAGCGGCATCACTTCGACTTCGCCGTCGGCATTACGCAGCCAGATGGCCTCATCGCGCACGAAAGTACCCAACTGGCGTGGCGCCAATGCGCCCATCCCGAAGGTGTACAGCCAACCGGCAATTTTATCGACCAGGTCCCAAGAACCACGGTCTTCACGGTTCAAGACGGCGATATCGTCTTCCTGCTGGTAAAGCAGGATATTGGCTTTAGCAGCCGTGTAGGCCTGCATAGTGCCGTGCCGGTCGAGATGATTGGGGGTGATGTTCAAGACCGCCGCGATTTGTGGGGCAGTGGTCATCAATTCCAACTGGAAGCTGGACAGCTCCATCACCGCCAGGTCGTTGGGCTGCATCTCGTCAACGTAATTGAGCAGCGGGTCGCCGATGTTGCCGCCCATGTAAGTTTTGCGCAGGCGTTTGTCCATTTCTGCGGCCGCGGCGGCCATGCGCCCCACCAATGTAGTGGTGGTCGACTTTCCGGCCGAACCGGTAATCCCGATCACTTTGCAGGGAGCCGCGTCCAGGAAGATTTGCGAGTCGTTGGACAAGGGAATGCCGCGGAAGAGCGTCTTCTCGATGAATTCGATCTGCAAGGGCACACCCCCAGACAGGCACACCAACTTGGCCTGATCCAGCAATTCCAGCGGGTGTCCGCCCAAGGCCCACTCCACGTCTACATCGGAGAGCGATTGGCGAGCTTCAGCCAACACTTCAGGTTCACGCATGTCGCTGAGCACCACAGTTGCGCCGTGCGCAGCCAGATAGCGCGCCAGCGCCAACCCTTGCCGGGCCGCCCCTAGAATGATTACGCGCTCGTCTTTCCAATCTTTCATTTTATACCGCCGCAAGCGCCACACCGATCATGGCGAATAATAGACTGATTAACCAGAAACGCTGCACAATCTGGGTCTCACTCCAGCCGGACAGCTCGAAATGCAGGTGCAGCGGGGACATCTTGAAAATGCGCCGCCCGCCGGTGAGTTTGAAAAAGCCAACCTGCAAGACCACACTCAATGCCTCACTGAACGGAATAATGGCGATCAAGGGCAGCAAGATCCAATGGCCGCTCATCAAGGCCACCACGGCAAGAGTAGCACCCAAAGCACTCGCCCCGGTATCGCCCATGATCAGCATGGCCGGGTGCACGTTAAACCACAAGAAACCAAACACCGCTCCCACCAGCGTGAAGCAGAATTGCGCCAGGAAGATTTGCCCCTGGATCAGGGCGATCCCGCCATAGGTCGCAAAACAGGTCGCCGAAATTAGACCCGCCAACCCATCCAGGCCGTCGGTGAAGTTCACGGCGTTGACCTCGGACAGGATCACGAACGCCGCCAGTGGGATGTAGACCCAACCCAGATTTATGATACGCGGTACGCCGGGCAAGATCATATCCGGCACCTGGAGCACGTCGTTCAAGCCAAAGGCCACCATAACGGCCACCATCACTTGTAGCATGAACTTGGTGCGTGGGCGCATACCTTCGCCGACATCCTTCTGGCGCAGCTTTTGCCAGTCGTCGATCACACCCAGCAAGCCAAAGGCCAGCAGCGTCACCATCGGCAGCAAGATCGAGCGCCCGGTAGCGTTGAAACCCAACAAAGAGACCGCGTTCAGCATGATCGTGATCAACAGCACCGGCACGATGAACATCACGCCGCCCATGGTCGGCGTACCCACCTTGGTGGCATAGCGGTCGGGGACTTCCAGGCGGATACTGTCACCGATGCGCAGGGAACGCAGGACGCGGATCAACGGCCCGCCCCAGATCACGGTCAGCATAAAGCTGATCGCCGCCAACGCCAGCACTACGGAAGACTGTTTCATGCTTCCTGTGCCTCCAGGCTGGGGACGATGTCTCTCATCTGCATACCTAACGATCCTTTCACCAATACCACGTCATTTTCCGATAAGTGTGTGCGTAAAAGCGCGGTGGCCTCGTCCGGCGAGTCCATTTCCGTGATCTTGCTGGCGGGCATGCCCGCGCTGCGTGCGGTCTCGGCAATCGTGCGCGCCCGCGCCCCAATCGTAATCAATTCGTCGGCCACTTCGGCGCAGCGATAACCGACCATTTCGTGGCCCTGGCGCTCGTACTGGCCCAATTCGAGCATATCGCCCAACACCGCCACCTTGCGGCCGTCCAACTCGTGCAGCAGGTTGAGCGCCGCCAGCGTGGACTGCGGGGAAGCGTTGTAAGTATCATCCAGCAGCAGCGCCCCACTGACCGCCCGTACAGCCACCAGGCGCAGTTGGGTTTGCCCGAAGCGCAGCCCGGAGAGGATTTCTCCCCAGTCCAACCCTTCGACCAGCCCCACCGCCGCAGCTCGCAAGACTGTATGCACCGAATGCTGCCCCAACATGGGCACTTTCAGGTGCAGGGTTTCGCCCTGATAGTGCAGCGAGAAGCGGATGCCTTCCAGGCCGAGACCCTCGATCTCATCCGCCCATAGGTCGGCTTGCGGGTCGAGGCCGTAGAACAATACCTGCGCCTGGGTTTGCTCGGCCATGCCGCGCACCCATTCGTCATCGTAATTCAAGATCGCCACACCATCAGCAGGCAGGGCACGGACCAGTTCGGCCTTGCCCTGAGCGATCACTTCCTGCGACCCGGCCCGCTCGGCGTGCACCAGCCCGACATTGGTAACCACACCAACTTGCGGCAGGGCAATGTCGCACAAGAATTCAATCTCGCCCGGGACGTAGAAGCCCATTTCCAACACAGCGCGTTCGTGACCGTGAGTTAATTGCAGCATGATCAGCGGCAGGCCAATCTCGTTGTTCAGGTTGCCGGGGCTTTTCAGGGTCGGGTAACGCTGCCCCAGCACCTCGGCAACCAGTTCTTTGGTGGTCGACTTGCCCACGCTGCCGGTAATACCGACCACGCGTACATCCATCTTACGGCGGTAGAAGTGCGCTACGGTCTGTAAGGCGGTCAGCGTATTCTCCACCAGGATGCAGAACGGAAATTCCAGCGCAGCGAGCGCCTGAGCATCGAAATCGCCACGAAAATCCAACACCGGATAATCCGTAGCAATGGGATGCTCGATCAAGGCCAGGTTGGCCCCGTTCTGAAAAGCATTGCCAACGTAATCGTGCCCGTCAACTTGCTGGCCGGGGACGGCGACGAACAGCGCCCCAGGGATCGCCTCACGCGAATCGATCACCGCCAGGGTGATCACAGTTTGAGCTTCCGGCGGGCGAGTTCCGCATAACGCTTCGATCATATCGGCCAGCGTCAACATACCTATTCTTGAACCTCGGGTTGTATCCCTTCTATCGCCAGGCGTTGGTCATCCGGCGGTATATTCATTAATACAACCAATCGTTCTACCACGCGGGCGAAAACCGGTGCGGCCGTTTTCGACCCCCAGATGCTGGTGGTAGGTTTTTCCAGCCACACATATACCAGGAACTTGGGATCGTCAGTCGGGCCCCAGCCCACGAAGGAGGCGTTGGTGATCTCCAGGGTATAGCCTTCATCGGTGGCGATTTCACCGGTGCCGGTCTTCCCGGCCACGCTGTAGCCGCTGACCAACGCATCGGAAGATTCTTCTTGCAGGGACACATAGAGCATGTTGGTCAGCGTGTGAGCCGTCTCCCCCGAGATCGGTGAACCGGCCGGAAGCACTGTGATGGGGTGCTGCTTACCATCGGTGACCATCGCCTTCACAATATGGGGCTGCACCATTTCGCCATCGTTGGCGATCGCCGAAGTGGCTTTCAGCATCTGCACCACGGTCGACGAAACACCCTGTCCAAAAGAGTTGGTACCCAGATCGGCCCAATACCAGTCAGGGTGGCTGGTGTCGCGGTAAATGCCGGTCACCTCTCCGGCCAGGTCGACACCGGTGCCTTTGCCGATCCCAAAATTTTGCAGGTAGCTGTAGAACGTCGGTGGCCCAAGCTCCAGGCCGAGGTGTGCCAGACAGACGTTCAAGGATAACTGCATACATTCCGTCATCGTCACTGGCCCGTGGGCAACGTTGGTCCAGTTGCGGATGTAAATCCCGCCAACCTCGATGATGCCCTGGTCGACGAAAGTCGTATTCGGCTCGACGACACCTTCGTCCAAAGCCGCCGCCATGGTCAGCACCTTGAAGACCGAACCGGTCTCATACGGATAGCCAACCCCGCGGTTGGGGAATTCGCGTTGGTCATACTGCCAATATTCGTTCAAGTTCCAACGCGGCGTGGTTGCCAGCGCCAGGATTTCACCCGTGCGCGGGTCCATGATGCCAATCGTGCCGGTCTCGGCCCCCATCTGCTCGACAGCCTGATCGAGCACTTCTTCGGCCATGGCCTGGATTTCACGGTCGATGGTCAGCACCAGGCTCGAACCGGGCGGAATATCGGGTACTTCAGCAACCATGCTGGGGTCGTTGGTCACCAGAATGGTTTGCGGTTCACCGGCCAGGGCATCGTGGTAATACTCTTCCACACCGAAATATCCCAGGCGGTCGCGGCGGCTGACAAAACCAATCAGGTTGGAGGCCAGGTCATTTTCCGGATAGCTGCGTTCCAGGTGGGCACTGGTTACAATAGCATCCAGGCTGGGTTTATCAGAATCACCGGCCACGCTTTCCTTATATTGCTTGATATATTCTTCCAGGGCTTGCACTTTATCGGCGGAGACAAAGTCGTCGACCACCATATAAACCTGTTCCTTATCCACGAACGGGACGCTTGCCTGCTGGAAGACGAATTGTTTGTCGGTACCAATGTAGATACTGATCGCATTCGCAATCGCCATCGCATCTTCTGGCGTTTCAATTTCGCGCAGTTCCAGGCCGATCTCGTAAACTTTATGGTTCCCGGCCAGCAGATGCCCCCAGCGGTCGTAGATCTGGCCGCGGGTAGGGTAAATGGTCTTTTCGATCCACGGGTCTTCATAGACCAGCAGTTCCTGGGCCTTTTCGCTGTACTGCAAGCGCAGGATCTGCAAGACGATCACCACACCCATCACGGCAAAGAGCACACCGATGATCAGGTAACGCCATTGATGTTCTTTTTTCATTGCGTCAATCCTTCCACCGGAGCACTATACTTGGCAGCCCAGCCCCTGACCGTGATCTGGAACCATTCGATCAACGAAAGCGTGAATTCTGGCGGCAGCGAGGCATTTTCCGGGGTGGATGCTTCAGCAACCACGCTCTGGTTAGCCAACGGGCGTCCGCCATAACCGGCCACCGTCAGATGGATCATTTGGTTTTTCTGCACAAGGCGATAACCCAGTCCATCCGCCCGGGCTTCCATCACCTCAACAGAGGTCAGGCTCGCCAGTTCGGTTTCCAGGTTCTCGATTTCTTTCTCAATAATTTCCATGTCAGAGCGTACGTCCTGGATGTTGCGGCCATAGGCGGCCGCGCGTGCTGTCACGCTCAGGTACACACCTGCGACCACGGCGGCAAAAATCACGGCAGCCAAAAACAGACCGATCCATTGGACCTGTCTGCGCCATGGTGCCTGGCGATATGCCTGAATGAGTCGTTGCCCACGGTTCATTGTTACTCCGATAGCAGATCGTTTTTTACCGTTAGGCTGCAAGTGTCGTGCCATTCTTTTTTACCTGAGTATGAGAGGTGCTACGCCTCTACAGCTAATTTTTCAGCCACCCGCAATCGGGCGCTGCGTGCTCTTGGGTTTGCTTGTGCTTCCGCCTCGGCGGGACCGATTGGGCGGCGGGTAATGATCTCGATGCTGGCCTTGTGGTCGCAGATGCACACCGGCTGTTCCGGCGGGCAAATGCAATCCTGGCTTTCACGGCGGAAATACTGTTTGACGATGCGGTCTTCCAAGGAGTGGAAGGCGATCACCGCCAATCGCCCACCAGGAGCGAGCGCCGCCACAGCTTGCGGAAGCACCTGCTCGATGGCCTGCAATTCTTCATTTACGGCGATGCGCAAAGCCTGGAAGGTGCGTGTCGCCGGATGGATATGTTCAGCTTTGCTGCGTCCACCGGCGGCTTTGGCAATCGTCTCTGCCAACTGGCTGGTAGTTTGCAGCGGCCGGGCCTGCACCAACGCCCGGGCAATCTGCCGGGAGCGGCGTTCTTCGCCGTAGCGGTAGATCAGGTCGGCCAGTTCGCTTTCGGGCAGGTCGTTGACCAGATC
This sequence comes from Anaerolineales bacterium, assembly GCA_016935415.1. Lineage (GTDB taxonomy): Bacteria > Chloroflexota > Anaerolineae > Anaerolineales > UBA11579 > JAFGRA01. The sequence continues at coordinate 13,481 of JAFGRA010000408.1, read as the reverse complement.
GGCGGCCGTGACCGGGTTCTCCGGGCTGAAACGCATATCCAACGGGCCATCCGCCTGGAAGGAAAAGCCGCGCTCGGCGGTATCGAACTGCATCGACGACGCCCCCAGGTCGAGTAGGATGCCGTCCACCGCTTCCCAGCCCAACATTGCCAGCTGTGCGCTCAGTTCGGTGTAGGAAGCCTGCACCACGATCGCCCGCTCGCCATATTCCGCCAGCCGTTGGCGGGCCATCGCCAGGGCCTGTGGATCGACATCCAATCCCAGCAGGCGTCCCCCCGCCCCACTGACCTGCAAGATGCCCCAGGCGTGACCGCCCGCGCCGAGCGTACCATCTACATATTTTCCGGCCCGCTGCGGACGCAACGCGTGTATAATTTCTTGGTAAAGTACAGGTTCGTGCGGGAGTTTGCTTTCTTCCGGGCCAGACATAGGCCGCCTACCCTGAAGGCAGTTCCAAATCGGCGAATTCCTCGACATTGAGGTCTTCGGCGCTCAGGCGGGTGATCTGTGCCTCCCAACGTTCCGGGGACCAGATCTCGAAATATTTACCGGCCCCAACGATGATGGCATCGCCGTCCAACCCGGCCGCGTCGCGCAGGAACTGCGGAATCAAGATACGGCCGTTCTTATCCGGCTCGACCTGGGCCGCTGACGAAAACAGCAAACGCGACAGCCGCCGCACGGTTGGGTTGGTAAAGCTCATCTTGCTGACCTGGTCGTAAAGCAATTCGAAGCTTTCAGCCGTCAGCACCCGCAGGTTGCCATCGAAGCCCTGGGTAACGTACGCGCCCTCGGACACCAACTCCCGGAAATTGGCCGGGATGGTCAGGCGGCCTTTAGTATCGATGCTGTGGCGGTACTGACTCAAGAACATTTGTTCTTCACTCCTGTTAAAGCACAGTGCGCCGGAAGCACCGGCGCGCCACTTCGAACCACTTTAACCCACGATCACCCACATTGTATCCTATAAATCGGACAAAAGCAAGCTGTTTTACCACCGCTAGGACTAAATACCTACTCACAATTTTGCAAGGAGCGATTCGAGTAATCAGTCACCAAGTGAACGGGAAGGTGCAAACGTGGGTAAACAGAAGCTACCCAGCAAGTAAAATGTTAAACATGTAGACAGAGAAACAACGCAAAAGGGACTTTCAACCAATACAGTCAATACAGCAAAAACAACACAAATTCTGTAGGTGCGCAGCATGCTGTGCACTTACAACGCCAAGACTTGAAAAAGTTTCGCCAAAGTAATTTTCATAACTTTCTCTCCTCATTTTCCCTCTGCGTCTTCAGCGGTAAAAATCATTAATTCTCCACCAACTTCAGTGTCCTCATCCTCCCTCAGTGCGTCAGTGATTCCCCCTCCGTGCCTCAGTGATCCCTCTTGACGAAAATCCCACCAACCACTAGACTATTTCTCTACCAGATCATCCAACTATCTGACTATTCAACAAACCAACTATCGAACCGCCTAACCATCCAACTACCTCGGAGGTTTCATGTCCACTCACCCACCCCACAAAAATTACTGTAGCCAATTTGTCGGCGTCGACACTGAAGTTCCCGTGCTCGGCGGCGGCAAACGCCCTTACATCAACTTCGACAACGCCGCCTCGACCCCGCCGCTCAAGGCTGTGCAGGATACCCTTAATGATTTCATGAACTATTACAGCAGCGTGCATCGCGGCACCGGCTTCAAAAGCCAGCTTTCCACCCATGCCTATGAACAAGCCCGCCTCGCTGTACTGAATTTCCTGGGCGCTGACTCCGAAGCCCACACCTGCATCTTTGGCAAGAACACCACCGAAGCCATCAACAAACTCGCCCGCCGATTCCCCTTTACTCCCGAACGTAACGTATTGATTACCTCTGCCATGGAGCACCATTCCGACGACCTGCCCTGGCGCGCCGTCACCGAAGTAGTGCACGTCGGCTTGCTGCCCGATGGCCGCCTGGATGTCGCCGACTTCGATGCTCAACTCGAAAAATATGCCGGCCGCGTTGCCCTGGTTTCCATTTCCGGCGGCAGCAACGTGACCGGCTTCATCAATCCCATTCACAAACTGGCCGAAAAGGCCCACGCTGCCGGAGCGCAGATCGCCGTGGACTGCGCCCAACTCGCCCCGCACCGCGCCATCGACATGCGTCCCCTGGACGATCCCGGCCACCTGGATTACGTCGCCATTTCCGCCCACAAGATGTACGCCCCCTACGGCACCGGTGCGTTGGTCGGCCGCAAAGACACCTTCTCGCGCGGCATCCCTGATATGGTTGGTGGCGGCGTGATCGAGATCGTCACCCTGGACAGCATTGCCTGGGCCGGACCGCCCGACCGCGACGAAGCCGGCAGCCCCAACGTAGGTGGCGCGGTTGCCCTGGCAACTGCGATCAACAAATTGACCGAGATCGGCATGGACGCCGTCGCCGCTCACGAGGCCGAACTGACCACCTATGCCCTCCAACGTCTGACTGAAGTGCCCGACATCCACATTTACGGCAATCCCGATCCCGAGCAAGCCGCCGAACGCCTGGGCGTACTGCCCTTTAGCTTAAAAGGCGTCGACCACTTCCTGGTTTCCGCCATCCTGGGCAACGAATTCGGCATCGGCGTACGCAACGGCTGCTTCTGCGCCCACCCGCTGATCCTGCATCTGCTCGACCTGGATGAAGGGCAAGCCGGTCAGGTACGCGATGATATTCTCAGCGGCGACCGCAGCCACATGCCCGGACTGATCCGCGTTTCCTTTGGACTGTACAACACCACCGCAGAAGTCGACGCCCTGATCGATGCCCTCAAAAAGATCGCCGCCGGTGACTATCAGGGCAGCTACCTGCAAGACCCCGCCAGCGGCGAATATCACCTGCAAGGCTGGCAGCCTAACTTCAAAGAGTATTTTGCTTTATAACGAACAGATAATTGACCACCAAGTCACGAAGCGATTCCGTTTTCTCCTTCGTGGTTTTGTACCTCCAGGACGAATTCTTAGCACAGAAAAGAAAAAGCTACAAAGGCCTCAATCACCTTTGTAGCTTTAGTTCTCATATGGCAAACCTCACCACCCCCCAAAACCACGCATCTACCATGCGTTGGGGGCGATGAAGCTTTTGCTTGCTTGAAAGAACGTCTTATGCTTTGCTCGCCCCAAACACTTTATACAACTCGACTACGAACATCATCCCGGTATTCTGCTGGGATAGGTCACCGGTGATCTTCTCCGTGGCCGCTTTCAGGCTCTCCGCCTGCTCTGCCGATTCCACCACAGAGAACAATGTGCGGTGATGGGTTTCGGAACTCTTGAACAGTTCGCTCAAATTGGGCATCAGCGGGATATCATCCCGCAGTCCGGCCTTCCGCACACGTCCCACTCCTGTACTTTCCAGGATGGTAATACCCCGCACGCCGGTCGCTTCCCAGGTTTCGAGCACATTATGGCACAAATCCGGATTATCAAGAACTAAAACAACTAGGTAACTCATCGAATTCTCCTCTAGACTATGGGTTAGTCTGGCTATTTAACTGGTTAGCAAACAGGCCCCGCAAAATCATCGGGGTCAACAATGTGGTCAAAATCACTACCCCCACGATCACTGCGAAAATATCCGAGCCGATCAATCCTTCAGAGATCCCAACCGAAGCAACGATCAGGCCAACTTCGCCACGCGAGATCAAGCCCGCGCCCAACTGGATCGATTCCCGATTCGTAAATCCTGCCAGTTTGGCGCCGATGCCGCCACCCAGCAGCTTGCTGACCACCGCCACAACACTGATCACAAGCAGCAGCCAGGCGCTATCCAGGGTTAGCTCCCTGGCGTTGGCGGCCAGGCCCACGTTCACGAAGAAGATTGGCACGAACACGCCGTACGCCAGTGGGGAAATACCCACCTCGATACGCTCTTTCAACGGACTGCGGGCGAAGACCAAACCCGCCAGGAAAGCGCCGGTGATCGCTGCCATGCCGCCCATCACCTCAGAAGCCCAAGCATAGAACAAGGTGACTACGAAAGTGAAGGCGATCAAACTCTGGCTGATCGGCAGGTTATCGACAAAGTGACTGACCTTGGGGATGAAATACATCCCGACCGCCGTCGCGATCAACAGATAGAGTATCATCCTCACGGCGATCCAGGCCACAGCCCCAACACCACCCCCTGTACCCAGCGACAGCGCCACGAAGACCGATAACCCCAATACCACCAGGATATCATCGAACACTGCTGCTCCTAACAGGCCAATCCCCACCCGAGTACGCAGCACCTGCATTTCCATCAAAGTTTGGGCAGAGATACTCACACTGGTCGCGGCCAGGATCAGACCGGTGAAGATCGCCGTCTCAGATGAAAATCCGAACAACCACATTGTGCCGAAGCCCATTCCTAATGGGAACAGCACACCCAACACGCCCACAAAAGCAGAAACCTTGCCGGATTTTGCCAAGTCGGAGAGGTGCAGTTCTAACCCGGCGATGAACATCAGCAGCAACACGCCCAGTTCGGCCAGGTGGGAGATACCATCGCCCAGGTGTTTGTCCGTAAACGGTGACCAATGCAGAAAATCCAATATCGACGGGCCGAGGATCAATCCGGCCAACAGTTCACCAAGCACGGAGGACTGGCCCAATTTCAGGCTCAGATACCCACCCAGCTTGGCAGCTGTAATCACGATCACGAGGGCAATCGCAAATTGAAGGAAGGGGGACATGCCTACTCCTTGAAACGATAAAAATATAATTTTAATAAGACGCTTATTATTTAGAGTCCGGTCGCAGATAAAGCCGGTAACAAACCTTACCACTCATTTACAGATTGGAAAAGAAACCAGATAAATAATTGCGCAGTGGTTACAATTGGCGAAGATCGCTTCCTCTGGCAGCATTTCACTGTGCGGTGAAAACAAGCTTTCACCAAATCAATCTACCAATACCCAAGGTTCCAATTGGCACACCATCTGGTTCGCCTATCTATCGGCGGTCAATCCCGGTCGCTGAGTTGTAATACTACAGTCGGACCCCATCAAAGACGATCAATGTAAAAACGCAGCATAGCCCCAATACCAATAATTTTTGGGTTGTGGGGACCACCCGCGCCAATTAGAATCTATTTCCAGCCTTAATCTTACCTTTTTAGCTGCGCTATTTACTGCGCTCAATGCGCGCGTCCAGCCAGAAGCCGTTAGCTTCGAGTGTACGCCCACCATTGACAGAAGTTTCCAAAATGAACTTCACGGTCTCGCCTGCCAGCGGGGATAAGTCCACGGATACTTCGTGGCTGGTTTCGTCATACACTTCCGGCCACTCGTCGAAGCCGCCGGTGGTACCGTCTTCCAATTCATAGCCCAGCCCAAAGATCAGGCTGCATCCTTCTTGCTGGTCCATGCAGCCCACTGTGGCCTGAAAAGTATCACCCGCCTGCACGGTGATCGGCGGAAAATAACCTTTGATGAAGCCACTGTCGCTTTGGTTGGGATGCACGTTCAAGACTGGCGGGTTGCCACGCGTGCTGCTTTCCAAGGCAGGATTTTCCAGCAAGTTTACGAAACCGATATTGCCTGGTTCCCCATTGCACGGCAGATAGGTGGCCTCGTCCGTGTTCCAGATCGCCTGGCAGTGCGCCTCACTGAAGTCATAGATTACACCTTCCGGCAAGTCGAACACTTCGAGCGAAGCCGTTAGTGGTTCCGCACCGCCACCAACCCCGAAGGTCTCCCCGGCAGCATTGCGCAGCAACCATTCCCCGGAATACGTTCCCGCGGCCATCGGCGCTACCAGCGGCACAGCAATATCGATCACCTCACCGGGAGCAACTTCCTGCTCCGGCAAGGCCGCTTCGGCGGGCGAGGCCATTTGCTCGCCCCCGGCATACACCAGGGCATATTCACTCGTCCAGGTGCAGCTGCCGCTGTTCTCCACGCGCCAGGTCTTGGTAAAATGCGTGCCTGGGTTCACGGCCGTCCCGGCCTCCACAGGTACGTCGACGATCACATCTTCAACGAAGCGCGCCTGGTCGCAGTTTCCCAAAGGAGATTCGCTTCCGCAGGCACTTAAAATCAACATCCCCCCGAACAACATGATGGTAAAAATAGTTATCTTTCGCATACTTCGATTATAACGCCCCCTTTTTCATGTCCAGCCTTAGCGCAGCAGACTCATCAAACACTCATACGCCTCTTCCTGGTAGGCCAGCCGCAGCAGCGCGGGAATATTGGTCTGTGCGCCCTTGCCCACAAAACCGCGCCGTTCGCCCCAGATGCGATTGAGCATGAAATCGGCGTCCTGGCGCAGGTCCTTGGTATCGAAGAACAGCCCCAGGAAGTCATGCCGGGCGCGCATCTCAGCCAGCAGGTCACGGTCCAGGCCGGTGGCCGAATTGGGGAACGAGAACGGCACGATCTCCTGCCCGGTGATGGTCTGGATGATGCGGCTGGATTCGACAATTTCCGCTTCCATCTCCTCCGGCGAGACCTGCACCAGCTTGGGGTGCGAGCGCGTATGCGAACCGATCGTGAACCCCTCGGCCGCCATTTCCCGGATGTGTTCCTGGGTCAGGAAGGGCTGGTGGTTGGCTAAAAAGGCCGCCGTATCCACACCCAAAACCTCGCAAACCTGATCGATCTGGGGTTCATCGGCCTGCACCAACGCCAGTATCCAGCGTTCGAACGCAGCCCGGTCTTCCAGGGCAAGTTCCAATTCGGCGTTCAGGCGCGTCAAGGCGGCCATCGCCGCGGCTGGCTCCAGGCGCGCGGCGGCTTCGATGCACAGCGAAACCTTGTTGCGGTAGAACAATTGCTGGTTATCAATCCAATCCGTCGCCACGAAAAACGTGCACGGGATGGCGTATTTCTTTAACAGTGGTCGCACCACCCGGTAGCATTCCACAAAGCCATCATCGAAGGAAAGGTGCACGGCCTTGGGCGGTAATGGCGCGCCTTCATAGATGTGGGCGTGCAGTTCGGGGTAACTCACAAAGTTATAGCGCGCGTTCAGGTAAAGTAAGGCGCTCTCGAAGCGCGCCGTTGGCAGCGGACGGTAGAGGTGCTCCACGTGCGGCATGGGCACGTCCGAAACAGCGTGATAGAAGAAGCCGATCGGATTGCGCTTGACCAGCACCCGGTACAGCGGCAGCGGCACCAAACGCGTAAGCAGCTTGAGGAATTGCTTGATGAGTTTTTTCATTTCAGCTTTATCTCGACCTCTAGGTGAACGACATATCGCCGTCGACGTACTGCAACTCGATTGCTTGCCAGCACTGCCCTAGTGGGCTGTCCGCGGTTACAGGTTTACACTGATAGATACGTTCTTTCGGCACACACAGCAGCTTGCCCAGCAAACCGCCTTTTAGCCCTTTCGCCAGCTTATCGTCGATCTCGATTTGGTCGGCGCCTTCCCGGCGCGCTTCGGCCAGCGCCACCGCCAGGGCATAGCATTGGTCTTTGGGATTCTCGAAATGCGTATCCAACAGGCGCAGTTGCAGCCTGCCCCCCACCTTAGTGAGCATATAGACCAGATAGCCTTTGTAGGCTTTGTCGCTTTTACCGGAGATTTCAAGAGCCACGTACTCGAAGCGTTCGCGCGCATCAGTGAAATAATAATTGAGATGTTCGCTCTTGGACTGCCCTTTTTCGACCACCCACGGGTAACGCAGCATCCAGTTGACCGCCTCTGGGCCGCGGTAGAACACCGTCCGGTCATGATCCAGCACAGGCGCATTTTCGGGTTCGCGCACCTGCTCCACGCGCTGCGCCACAACCTCGTCCAGTTCCGCTTTGAAAAAGCCCAGCAACAAGGCATACCACAGCGGCTTGAGCAGCGGGGTGAAAGCGCGCCCGAAGACCTTTCCTCCCCAGCGACTGGCTTTCTCAATCTCCAATTTGCCACCAAACAAATGGACGAGTTTACGCACACCGCGCAGCAATAGGGTCAGCAGGTTGTAACGCCCGGCCACGTTGAAATCGACCACCGTATAGTGCAGCGGATCGAACATGTGGAAACCGTGCTTGGTCGACACTCGCCGGGCCGGTTTGCTGCCCACGATCATAAAATCGTAGGGCAGGGTCAGGGCTTCGGCCATCAACGCCGAGCCGATACCGCGCCCCAGGAAATCGGGCGAGACGCTCCAGGTCGTGAACCAATGCACGCGTGAGCGTTTCCCGGCGTGCTGTAACATGATCGCCATGATGCCGAAATAACCGACACATTCCTCGCCGTGGTAAGCAGCCAATAGCCCGACCTCGTCGGGATCGGCATACGGGTTCTTGCTCATCGCCAGAGCGCGGTGCAGCGTGATCGGGATGTACTTCCCGGCCAGGGCACCCTCGATCAAACTCTCCGCCAGCGTGTACAGGTCTTTGACCTTGATGTGTTTGATGATGATTTCTTGTTCGTCCATGTTATGCGTATTTCCGAATGATTGATTTCACCTGCCCCAGGTAACTGGTACCAAACAGGTTGAGGTGATTGAGGTAATGGTACAGATTATACAGCGGGAAACGCTCGCGCCAGCCTGCATCCAGCGGGCGCACTTCCAGGTAAGCATCGTAAAATTCGCCCGTGAAGCCACCGAACATGCTGGTGAAAGCCAGTTCTGCCTCCGCCCAGCCGTAATGTGCGGCCGGGTCGATCAGGGCCGGTTCGCCGTGCTCATCGCTGATGGCGTTGCCACCCCACAGGTCACCATGCAGCAAGGAGGCGGGCTGTTTGGGCACCAGTTCCGGCAGGCGCGCTCCAATCGCTTTGACGGCAGCCACATCCTGGCCGCCCAGGTAGCCGCACTGCTGTGCCAGTTCCGCCTGGAAACCCAGGCGCTGTTCGGCGAAGAAGACGTAACCATCCTCTGCCCAGGTGTTGATCTGCACCGTGGCCCCGATATAGTTATCGTGTGGGAAACCGAACTGCGGGTTGGTATGGGCATGCATGGCTGCCAGCTTGTGGCCCAATGTGGTGAAATAATCACGCTTCCGGGTGGCTGGTTTCAAATCCTCCATCAGCAGGAAGTCCCGCCCATGTAGAAAGGTTTGCGGGATACGCGGCCCATCGGGGACACGCAAGGTATCCAGGCCCTCAACTTCGAGGGCGAACATGTCCGCCGGAGCGGCGTTGTTGAGTTTGAGGAAGAAACGCTCGTCAGATGTGGTGTGCAGGCGCATGCCGTTATTGATGCAGCCCCCGCCCACCGATTGCCGGGATGCAATCGCCCCATAACCCTGCTCATCCAGCCAGGCGCTTACTTCTTCCGGGATCACATCAAACCTCGAGTTCGCCGGATTCGAGCGCATCCAGCAGCCCCTGGCAGGAGCGCCTCACAATGTTGAAGACGTTTTCAAAGCCATCGATACCACCGTAGTACGGGTCGGGCACCGGCGCTTCCGGACCGCCCTGCGGGTCGAATTCGCGCATCAAGTGGATCTTGGCTTCCTGCTCCTGGTTGCGGGCCAGGTTGAGCAATCCGTCGCGGTTGCTGCTGTCCATCGCAATCACCAGGTCGAAATCTTCCAGGTCGCCACGCGTCACCTGGCGGGCGCGCCCACTATATTCGAAGCCCCGCCCGGCGGCCACACGGCGCATACGCGGATCGGGCGCTTCTCCAACGTGATAACCGGACGTTCCGGCCGAATCGACTACGTACTTATCGCCCAGACCTTCCTGCTCTGCCAGGTAGCGGAACATATTCTCGGCCAACGGGCTGCGCACGATGTTACCCAGACATACAAATAGAACTCGCCTTGTTTGCGTCAAAGTTAACCTCCAAAAATTACCATAACGGGGAAATTATAACAGGGAGAAAGGGTGTAAGTACACAAGAAAACAAGGAAACAAGGTAAAGCTATCAGCACTCAGTCATCAGCCCCTTATTTTTCCCCGATTGCTTCATGTTGCAGGCGGCTTCAGCCGCCGATTCAATAAGCCTGTTTCTTCTTCCCGTACATTGCAGGCGACGGAAATTGCGGCGCAATTTCTCCAGCCACCGATTCATACATTCCCCATGCCATGTGCAATTTCTAATCGATAACTTGTATCTTGCGCCTTGCATCATGCAACTTGAATCATCCCCTGCTCCCCCTCTCCCCCTCACATCATTCACCCCCTAACGCCTAATTCATAATGCTTAACACTTCATTCCTAATTTGCTTCGCGGCTCTCCGCATCCAACACGGCCACGGCGGCAATATTGACGATATCACGTACCTCGTCACCGGTCTGCAAGACATGCACTGGCGCGCCTACCCCAAGCAGGATTGGCCCGATTAACTGCGCCTTGCCCAGGCGCGCCACCAGCTTATAGGAAATATTAGCGGATTCTAGCGAAGGGAAGATCAGCACATTGGCGTCCTTGACTTGGCTGAATGGGTAACGCTGCTCGACCAGTTCGGACACCACGGCGGTATCAGCCTGCATCTCGCCATCCGCACACAGGTCGGGCGCTTTCGCGTGGATCAATGCCACGGCACGCTTGATCTTGTTCGACAACGGGTGTGGGGTACTGCCAAAATTGGAGAAAGACAGCAATGCCACCCGTGGTTCCAGACCCAACTGCTCGGCGAACTTGGCCGCCAGGATGGCAATTTCGGCCAGGTCTTCCGCCGATGGGTCAATGTTGACGGTGGTGTCGGCGAATAGGTAAACGCGGTCGTCGACGATCACGATATACACCCCGGCAGCCCGTTTCACATCTCCCTGGGTATGGTGGATTTGCAGTGCCGGGCGGATCACCTCCGGGTAATCATAGGTCAGGCCACTGACCACCGCGTCGGCGTCGCCCATCTGCACCATCAACGGGGCATAGACTGTGCGCCTGAGCACCTGCTTTTCGGCATTGCGCAGCGAAATGCCCTTGCGTTTACGTAACTCGTAATAAGCTTGCTTGTAGCGCTCGTGGTGCACCGTGTCGCGCGGGTCGATGATCTCCAACTCACACTTCAAACCCAACTCCTCGATCTTGGGGCAAATCACCTCCGAACGCCCCAACAGGATTGGGATGGCAATGCCTTCTTCCTGCACCTGGGCCGCGGCGCGGATGATTTTGGTTTCTTCACCCTCCGCAAACACGATGCGTTTCTTCGAGCGCACCGACTTGGCCCGGTTCATAAAATAGAAACGCACCTGCTGGCCCTTACCCTGGCGCATCGCCAACTGTTCGCGATAGGCGTCCAGGTCGATCTCTTTGCGCGCCACCCCCGACTTCATCCCGGCCGCGGCCACGGCGGGTGCCACCCACAGCAGCACGCGCGGGTCGAGCGGCTTGGGGATGATGTAATCGTCGCCGAATTTCAAAGCTTCAAGGCCATAAGCGTTCAATACGCTGTCGGGGATGTCTTCTTTCGCCAATGCGGCCAGGGCGTACGCCGCCGCCATTTTCATCTCGTCGTTGATCGCACAGGCGCGCACGTCCAGCGCGCCGCGAAAAATAAACGGGAAGCCCAGCACGTTGTTGACCTGGTTGGGGAAGTCGGAGCGCCCTGTCGCCACGATCGCATTCGGGCGAGCGGCTTTGGCGGCTTCATAGCTGATCTCCGGGCGCGGATTCGCCATCGCAAAGATGATCGGGCGCTCGGCCATGGTCTTCACCATCTCCGGATTGAGCACATCCGCCGCTGAAAGGCCGTAGAATACATCCGCTCCGCGCACGATGTCGGCCAGTTCACGGCAGTTGGTCTCACAGGCAAACTCCTGCATGTAGGGGTTCATGCCCTCCGTGCGCCCCTGGTAGACCACGCCACCGATGTCGGACAGCATGATGTTTTCTTTCTTCACGCCCAGCAACACGGCCATCTTCACGCAAGAAAGCGCCGCTGCCCCGGCCCCCGAAACCGCGATCTTGATCTCGTCGATGCGCTTGCCGACCAGTTCCAGGGCGTTCATCAACCCGGCGGCGGTAATGATCGCCGTGCCGTGCTGGTCGTCGTGGAAAACAGGGATTTTCAACATACTCTGCAAACGTTCTTCGATATAAAAGCATTCCGGCGCTTTGATGTCTTCCAGGTTGATGCCCCCGAAAGTCGGCGCAATCGCCGCCACCACTTTGATGATCTCATCCGGGTCATGGCTGTCGACTTCGATGTCGAACACATCGATGTCGGCGAACTTCTTGAAGAGCACCCCTTTGCCTTCCATTACCGGCTTGGAAGCCAGCGCGCCGCGGTCCCCGAGGCCCAGGATGGCTGTACCGTTCGAGATCACCCCCACCAGGTTGCCCTTGGCGGTGTAATCGTAGGCTGCTTCAGCCTGCTTCTCGATCTCCAGCACCGGCTCGGCCACGCCGGGCGAATAAGCCAATGATAGGTCACGTTGGGTATCCAGGGGTTTGGTGGGTGTTACCGATATTTTGCCGGGTTTGCCCCCCATGCGATGATATTCCAGCGCTTCGTCTCTCAAATTAGCCATGAGCTGCTCCTCATCTTGCCAAACGATCCATCCCCCTCGTTATTTTACCTATAAAGCAATCTACACAAATGATACCTTAAAAATGCGAATACGTCACATCAGCATAACCAAATCCATTTCTCAGTAGGTTCCGCCCGGGCGTGCAGCCGGTCGCCCACTGTCTTTTATCTTCATACATCCTTATCTCGTCTCCCTATCCCTCTCCAAGCCACATCCCACTCAACTAAACGATCATCTAACTACCCAACTATCAAACCTTCAAACTACTAAACTACGCAACCAATCCCCTCGAAAAAACGATTTTCAATTCCTGCATTCGACTATATAATCGAAAAAGATCGTACGCAATCGCATCAATCGGGAACCATAATATATCCAGAAATACAAATAAACAAAAAGAGATCGTCGGTTATAATATGTACCTGTATGTTAATGAAAGGAACTATGCATGAGCAAGGAAAAAAACCAGGCGTTGGAAAACGCCGTGGATCAAATTAAAAAACGTTTTGGTGATGGCACTATCATGCGCCTTGGGGAAGCAGAAAGCCTGCACGTCGCCGCCATCCCCACCGGCTCGCTCTCATTGGACATTGCACTGGGTATCGGTGGGATTCCGCGCGGGCGCGTTACCGAAATTTACGGTCCCGAATCCTCCGGCAAGACCACCGTCTGCCAGCACATCGTCGCCGAGGCCCAGGCACTGGGCGGCACCTGCGCTTTTATCGATATGGAACACGCCCTCGACCCGGCCTACGCCGCCCAATGCGGCGTGGATGTCAACAACCTGCTCATCTCCCAGCCCGACACCGGCGAACAGGCCTTGGAAATCGCCGAAACGCTGGTGCGCTCCGGCGCTATCGATGTAGTTGTGGTCGACTCAGTCGCCGCCCTGGTGCCGCGTTCGGAGATTGAAGGCGACATGGGCGACGCCACCATGGGCATGCAGGCCCGCCTGATGTCCCAGGCGCTGCGCAAGCTCTCCGGGGCGATCAAGCAAACCAACACGGCCGTGATCTTCACCAATCAACTGCGCCAGAAGATCGGCGTGATGTTCGGCAACCCCGAAACCACCTCCGGCGGCATGGCGCTCAAGTTCTATGCCTC
>JAFGRA010000407.1 GCA_016935415.1 Anaerolineales bacterium | reverse complement strand
GTCTTGCATATAAATGGCGTGCTCGTCGGGATTATGCTGCCAGTTCCGGCGAAAATCGCCTTCCGCGAACTGCGTATCGGTGTTGAACTTGCCAGTCAGGATGCCCATTGCCAGTGGGCCGCGCACCAGGATACCAATATTGTGCGCGATGCAGTACGGGAAAATATCCTTTTCCGGTGTGCGGTTGAGGATGCTGTAGTCGATCTGTAAGCTGGCACATTGATCGTCGGCATTGAAAGCTTTCAAGTATTCGAAATCGCTGGTGCTTGTGCCGTAGGCGCGCACTTTGCCTTGCTGCTGTAACTTCTGGAAACCTTCCAGGAAGACTTCCATGGTCGGGTCACGGAAGTTGATGTGGCTCTGGATCAGGTCGATGTGATCGGTTTGCAGGCGCTTGAGGTTGCTCTCCACCCCGGCGATCAGTTTATCGACCGTATCATAGGCCGTGACGCCCTGCTCGCCGTCAAAGCCGCGCCAGCCGATCTTGGTCGCTACGATGAATTTATCGCGGCGGCCCTGCATGGCTTTGCCGAGCAGTTCTTCGCTGTGTCCATCGCCGTACACGTCGGCGGTGTCGAAGAAAGTGATGCCCGCGTCTAGGGCTGCGTCGATCGTATCCAGCGAATTCTGATCTTCGGTCGCCCCCCACTGGTCACCACCCATCGCCCATAATCCCAGGCCCAGCTTGGTGATCTCGATCCCGCTTTTCCCCAGAGTACGTTTCTCGATCTCGTGCTTTGGCATGATCTACTCCTTATCAATGGCTATCAAGAGATAGTGTAAAGGTTTGCGTAACTTGGCGGTGTCACCCAAAAGAGTGAATTGGCCGCATTATTCAGGATTGTAGAATTTGAAGATTGCCGAAAAATCTTCCTCGCCCAGCCCGGCCTGGATGGCCTGCATGTAGATTTCCTTGGCGACGTTGCCGCTGGGCATCGCCACGTGCTGTTCGTACCCGCTTACCGTGGCGAGCTGCACATCCTTCTGCATCCACTGCAAGGGGAAGTGGGCGTCATAATCACCCGATTCGATGATAGCGCGCTTGCTGGCAATGAACGGCGCCAACACAGCGCTGCCCAGCATGGTATCGAAAAGCATCTCACGTTCCATGCCCAATGCCTGGCCTAATGCCATCGCCTCGGAAAAGGCCAACATGGACTGCGCCAACAGGTAATTGAAGATCATCTTCAAGGAAGACCCCATGCCGTTCGCCCCCACGTGGATGGTTTTGCGTCCAACCATATCAAAACACGGCTGGCATTCGGCCACGGTATCCGCGTCCCCACCGACCAGCACGAGCAGTTCGCCTTTCTCAGCCGGGGTCCGCGTGCCCGCCACCGGCGCATCCAGGAAGCGGATGCCTTTTTCTTCAGCCAGCCCTGCCATTTCTTTCGAGAACGAGGGATTAACCGTGGTGCAATCCACCCAGATCGAACCGGGTGCCAGCGCGTCCAAGAAACCGTCTGCACCCGCCGCCACTTCCCGCACAATTTCCGGCGTGGACAGCATCGTAATCAATACCGGTACCTGTCCGGCAACCTCGGCCGGTGAACTCGCCCACTGCGCTCCGGCAGCCAACAACGCCTCTGCCTTCACCTTGGTGCGGTTATAGACCACCAACTCGTGCCCGGCTTTTTGCAAATTGGCCGCCATGCGGCTGCCCATGATCCCCAGACCAATAAACCCAATTTTCATTGCTGCCTCCAAAAATTCGTGATTATGATTAGCTCGGTTTTCATTATAAACGAAGTGCCCCGGCACACAGTCGGGGCACTTTCTCGATTACCAAATGAGCGGTGAAAAGTTTACATCACTCACCACAGGTGCCGGTATTGCGCCAGTTGAGAACAGTATCATCTACAACCATTTTGCCGTCTGCGCCGTACACCACCGTCACTGTGCGGTTGGCGACTTCTTCACAAGCCGCACCCTTCTCGACATAGTCCCAGCTTCCACGCGTGTACTTATATTCCAATTGCTCGCCTTCGTTGAGTGTGATTGTGATCGTCGCAAACAGGTCGCTGCGTTCTAATAACGTTCCCGCCGGATCCCAGCCATTGAAGTTGCCACCCATGTAAACATCTTCGCCAGCCGGGGTGGTATCGGGCAGGGTGACATTGAAAGTAACCTGAACTTGCCGGGCCTGCGCCGTGGCCTCGACCTCATTGGAATACCCCGAACGATTGAAGGAAGTATCCACCGCCAGAACCACGTAATAGTAAGTCCCGCCGCTGGCAACACTCCAATCGGTGTAGCTGGTTGTCGGCGCCGGCACATTTGCTGCCAGATAATACGGGCCTCCTGCCGACTCGCTACGATAGACTTCATAACGGTAGAGATCACCGTCCCCCACCGCGTCCCAGGCCAGGCTGACGAAGCTGGGCGAAGCTTCGGTCACGTGCAGATTACCCGGAACGCCGGGCGCCGTCGTATCCGCAGAGGGTTCAACAACCAGGTCGCCTGCCTTGGCCGGATCGTAGCCATTGCCAATGCCATCCAAATCAGCATATTCCCAACTCGTGCCCGCCGTGGTGCTATAGCGGTAGGCATAGTCATAGATACCGGTTGCTTCCGGCAAAAGCTGGCCGCGGAACTCATCATTGTTACCGGCATCCACATTGAATTGCGCCGACACCCAAATCCAATCCGAGTTTCCAGCAGGATCAGAACCATCCGGGCCATATCCCACCTGAGCAATCAAACCTTCAGTTGCACCGGGCAGGTTGGTATAACTATCGATCCACACCTGGCCGTAAATGTTCTCGGTTGGATTCAGGGCGCCGATGGTATGCACGATGCTGGGCGGCCATTGCAGGTTAGCCCAACCGATCACCAGGTGCGGCAACGCTTCCACTTCGTTGGAGTGCCCACTTTCATTCCCGACATCATCTACGGCGGTGACCACATAGAAGAACCGGCGTCCATTGGTCACGGTATCATCAGTGAAAGTAATCTCACCAACCGGTGTGTCATTCAGTCGTAAATATCCGCCGCCGGTCACCGGGCTGCGATACACGTAATAACCCACCGCATCGGCAGCCGCCTGCCAATTGAGCGCCACAAAGCCATTCCCGGCTTCGCCGGTCAGGTCGGCCGGTGCATCGGGTGGGGTCAGGTCAATACCGTCCGGGGTGACCAAAACCGCGCCCCAGCGCCCGTCGACCACCAGGGTAACCTGGCCATCGACGACCGTGTACTCGCCGCCGTTCAGGGCATCGACCAGCACAATCCCTTCTGGAATGTACCCACCCACATCGATGGTCAATTCGTGAGCAGTTGCATCCCGGTTGACAGCTACCACCGCCGCCCCACTCAGGTCCTTGCGGCCATAGGCGTAAGTGCCGTTGTCATTGTGGGTGTATAGGTGGTCGAAGCTGCCGGTACGCAGGAAACTGTACTGGTTACGGATACCAGTCAGCGCCTGGTAGTGTGCCAACAGATCATTGTCTTTCGCGTTCCACGGGAAGGGGCGGCGGTCGTCAGGATCGGTATCGCCGGTCAGGCCGACTTCATCGCCATAGTAAATCGTCGGCGCGCCGGGCAAGGTCATCTGGATCAGCGCCAGCAACTTCAACTTGGCCTTACCTTCAGCCAGATTCGCTTCGTTGAACTCCTTATCTTCCTGGTTCCGTTCCCCGGGCGTGAGCGCCCACAAGATACGCTGGGTGTCGTGCGTGCCCACCAGGTTCATGGCCGCCTCGAATGCTGGGGCAGGATAATCCTCTTTGATCGATTGCAGCACGCTGTTGAACTGGTCCGGGGTCAATCCCTGGATGAAGCCCTGGTTGGGATCGTTGGTATCCCCATTGACAAAGCCGATCAAGGCCCGCCGGAAACGATAGTTCATCGTCGAGTCGAACTCATCGCCCAGCAGCCACGGGCTGGCATCGTCCCAGATTTCGCCAATGATGACCGCATTGGGATTGGTAGACTTGACCACAGTGCGGAATTCCTGCCACCAGTCATGGCTCTTATCCGGGGCCACATCCAATCGCCAGCCAGCGGCACGCAGCCTGAGCCAGGTCGGGGCAACACTGTAGCGACCGGCATAGATGAAATTGCGCACGGCCTGGTTTTCGGTCAGTACCGGCAAACTGTCGAAGCCCCACCAGGAATTGTAGTCATCCGGCCATTCATTGAAAGTGTACCAGTCGTAGAAGTATGAATCCTGGCTTTCATAGGCTCCCAAGGCATAGTAACGGGAGTACTTGTCAAAATACAGGCTGTCCGACGAGGTATGGTTGAATACACCATCCAGGATGACGTGAATGCCATGTTTCTCGGCTTGTTTCATCAATTGCAGGTAATCCCCCAGCGTGCCAAAGTACGGGTCGATGCGATAGTAGTTGGTGGTATCGTACAAATGGTTCGAAGGTGCCATGAAGATTGGGTTGAGATAGATTGCCGTTACGCCCAATTCTTCCAGGTACTTGAGTTTCTTCGTAATCCCACGCAGGTCGCCCCCAAAGAAATCCCGGCCCATTGGCTCTTCATTACACTCGCCGCCGGTGTAGGCCCGGCAGTACCCTTCGGGGAGATCGCTCCAATCCTTCACCACAACCGAATTACCATACACACTGGGGTCGTCGCTATCAGCATCGTTCTTGATTCTGCCGTTGTAGAAGCGGTCGGGGAAGATTTGGTACACGACCGCATTCTTCATCCATTCGGGGGTCTGGAAACCAGGATCGTAGACATCGATCTGATAACTGTAATCCGGGGAATCCTCGTAGGCCGCCCCCCAGCCGCCGTCAAAGAAATCATCATCTTCGTAGAAGTCTTCATCATTCCCATCGCGTACGATGAAACGATAATACAGAATGGTCGGATCAGCCTGCGCCGGGATTGGGGCCTGCCAGTAGTCATAGCCATAGGGTGGTTCATCGGTTGTGGCAACCAGTTCCATCGGAATCAACGTCTGCGCGCCCGCCGCTGTGCTCCACACCCGTACGATCACCTGGGTAACATCATCATGATATGTTCTGAAGCGCACGATAACCGGTGTTCCGGTAGTCACCGCGCCGCCAGGCAGGCGGTAAAGGTCGCTGCGCGAGTCGTGCCCCAGTCCATCCCACCAGATATTGTCGTCGGGTTTGGGTACTTCGGGGGCGGCTTCCACTGCCACCATGATCCGCCCGGTCAGTGCATCGACCGTAAAGGTGACGTTCTGGTCAGCCTGGGTAGTTTCAAAAGTTGCCGTACCGGCGTTCACCCCCCGCCCATCGGCGCCTACCGCATCCCAGGTGCCGGTTTTTACCGCCTTGTATTGGTAGCTGCCGGGAGCAGCAACCGTCGCCGTCAGATCATAAATCCCATCCCCGCGCGGCATCATGCTGCTGGCCGGATTGGCATTATCCCAGCCCTGCCAATCACCCACAGCCGTCCAGGCTCCGGGTTCAGTACTCACCCCGATGATGTCGGTTTCCGGCAGCCAACCGTCGGCAGTGAGATTGGTATCGAAGCTCACTACAACCGTTTCCGCATCGCTGCTGGTCTCCAGCCAACAGTTCCCCGAAGCCGGGTAACTTGCACTCCAATCCTCGTTGGCGATCTTGAATTCGTAGCGCCCGGTGGTAGAAACCACAACTTCTGCCGTATAAATCCCATCCCCGGCGGTTGCATCGCCATGCAAGCCGTCATCGTACATCGGGTCGCTCGTATCCCAGCCATTGAAATCCCCACGCACGTACCAGGCTGCCGGGGGCAGCACCGGGAAAACCGCAAAAGCCGAGAGCGTCGTGATATCCCCGCTCCAGTCGGGATCGGCGTAAGCGATATTAGGATCGCTGGGAACGCTGTCCTGGGCGTGGCCGTCACCTCCGGTAGTAAACACTTCCAGGGCAATCGCCGCCGGGTCACCCAGCAGTGCCTTGGGCACCCGGTATTCGATCCAATCATCGTCTGGGGCGTAGCCTTGCTCGCCCCCTTGAGCGATCAGGCTGTCATAGCTCCAGCCGCTGCCATCCCAATGGTTGAGTTGCGCATCCTGGAGTGCATCGAAGTCTTCATGATAGACATACAATGTGTGTTCCGGCAGATGCGCCGAAACTGCATCAACCGCCCGGCCCCACGGGTCGGAAATTCCTCCGGAGCCGTCGACCTGGTCGGTGTCGATATAGATGCCGAAGGTCATGCCCCAATTCGAGGCCGTGGCATCGAAGCCAATATAGTAATTATCGCCATCTTCAACAACGTATAGCCCTTGCAAATCAAGGTTAGGTTCGCTGATATCCCCCTGCGGGTCTGCCGCGAGCGCGTCCCCCCAGGCAGCTTCCTTGACTCCATCAATCACAATGCCCGCCTCCTGGGCTGCCGGAGCAGCTGTGGCGGACACATTGCCAGCCAGCAAAATAAACACAACCAGAAAGCTGACAACCCGGAAAAATTGCTTGTGCTTGTTCATTTTTCCTCCTCAAGAAAAATGATGTGCGGTCGAGCCAGCAGCCCGGCTGCGACAGCAACAGGACAAAACAGATTGATAATAAATTTGGGCTGTGTGTTATGGAAAATGCCGCGGATTGCGCGTATTGGCTGCCCCTGGAATGAAAGTGGGACGCATTAGCGTACATACTTTAACCGAATCCAAATGAAAAGGCAATAGGAAGAAAGCTATAGGGCACGCAAAAATTTCAAATTCCAGATAATTTCGGCCAGATATATGGTAGAATAATCGAACAAATGTGCTTTTGCTAACCGGTAACATAGCAACTAACAAATCCAACCATTAGAGAAACAAAGGAAGACACTTATGGCCGAATTGAAAACCCAGCAGAACGATGCCAGCGTGGAAGAATTTCTCAACGCGGTCAAGAACGAAAGCAAGCGCGCCGACAGCTATCGCATCCTGGAGTTGATGCGCGAAGTTACCGGTGAAGAACCAACCATGTGGGGCACCAGTATTGTGGGCTATGGCAGCTACCATTACAAATATGCCTCCGGCCGCGAAGGCGACTGGTTCCTGGCCGGCTTCTCCCCCCGCAAGCAGAACCTCACACTCTATATTATGGCCGGTTTCGATGAATACGATGACCTGATGAGCAAATTGGGCAAGCACAAGACTGGCAAATCCTGCCTATACATCAACAAGCTGGCCGACATCGACGAACAAATCCTGCGCGAGCTGGTGAAAAAATCCATCGAATATATGAAGACAGCCTATCCCTAAGCCATTCTCAGGAGATCATTTATAAATGAAACAAGCCCCGCCTAAAAATATTGATGAATATATTGCCCGCCAAACAGAAGAAGTGCAAGTAATCCTGGAAAAGTTGAGAGCAGCGATCAAACAAGCCGCGCCAGATGTACAGGAAGCGATCAGCTACAATATGCCCGCCTTCAAACTCGCCGGCAATCTAGTTTATTTTGAAGCCTTCAAGAACCACCTCAATTTTTATCCTGAGCCTTCAGCGATCAAGCATTTCAAAACAGAGCTAACCGCCTATGAATGTGGCAAAAGGTCGATTAAGTTTCCTTACGACCAACCCATCGATTACCGTCTGATCGACAAGATCGTGAAGTTCAGGGTCAAGGAAAACGTGGATAAGGCTGCTTCAAAGTCCAAATAGCCTGCATGTACATTTCACTCTGGGTAAGGATATTGGCTCAACTATTGAAAGAGTGAACTTTAACAAGAGCAGAAATGAAAGCTGGTGAAATCCGTTTCAGATTGACCCGGCACTCATG
>JAFGRA010000048.1 GCA_016935415.1 Anaerolineales bacterium | reverse complement strand
TTTTTCATCGCTTTATAAGCTCACTTGGCTTGTCTGTGTACATTTCTCAATCTACTTTCACCTTTCACGGTATTCTGCATACCTACCCCACAACCTGAGTTAGAAATAAATCATCAATAAATATTATAGGGATGTCAGAAAGCAAAAGCAAGGTATTGATATAATTCCCCCATAAAATACACGCGCTACGGAGCAAATATGACAGACCAGTCCCTTCCTTCCCACCACAGCCCGGGCGAAGACCCCATGGGCAGCTACCCTAACGAAACCATGCGCCTGCTGATGGAACGCGGCAGCCTGCGCCAGTTCACGGACGAGATCATCCCGGCCGACGTGCTGCACCAGATTTTGGCGGCCGGGGTACAGGCCGCTTCGGGCGGCAATTTACAGCCTTTCTCCATCATTCAAACCGAGGATGAGGATACCCGCAAAAAATTGGCCAATTGGCTGGGGCAATCCTTCATCGGTAAAGCCCCGGTGCTGTTGACCTTCTGCATCGACCTGCGCCGCCTACAGCGCTGGGCCAAGCTCGACCACGCCCCCTTCACCGCCGACCACTCCTTCCGCCACTTCTGGATTTCCTTCCAGGACACGATCATTGCCGCCCAGAATATCTGCACCGCCGCCGATGCGCTGGGTCTGGGTTCAGTATATATCGGCTCGGTTTTGGAATACTTCCGCGAACTCAAAGAACTGTTCGATCTGCCGCAAGGCGTGTTCCCTGTCGTGCTGCTGTGCCTGGGTTATCCCGAAGAACGCCCCCAGCCGCGCACCAAACTACCCGTCGATGTGATCGTGCACAAAGAACGCTACCAGGAACTAGCCGACCAGACTTTGCTGGAAGTGTATGGTAAGAAATACGCCGGGCAAACCTACGAGATCACGGACAAGCGCATGGAATCGTTCACCCAGGTGTGCACGGACGTGGGCGGAGAAGCCTTCGCCCAGGAGTGTATCAAGGCCGTTCAGGAAGCCGGGCATTTCAACCAGGTACAGCGCTACTTCGGACTGCACTACCGCGCCAACGTCATGGCCGAAGACAACCCTGAATACCTGCAAACTTTAGCAGATTTGGGTTTCTACTGGATGCACGAATACAAGAAATTTGGGGAATAAGTGGGGAACGAAAAAGAATTTTCCCACCACAGAGGCGCAGAGACGCTGAGTTTTTATTCTATTTATCTGTATCTTAGCGTCTCTGCAGTGAAGTTCTACTTACAACGATTCTATACTACTCTAAGCGTCTGAGGATCGCCTTCTGCAACTTACGCCAATCGCTTTCCGGTAATCCCAACTGGCTCACCACCGGGCCGGCATAGGCCGCCTGGCGATCATTTACCAACCCGGTCAGGTTAGTTCTTTCCATATACTGCCAGTATTCCACCTGTCCAAAGGCTTCATAGAAAGAATTGATCATATCCTGGTTGGTAAACACATGCGCTGGTGGGCCACCAAAGACCGGCAGATCACCAGGAATGGGCGCTTGCGGGCGCAGCGGCCCCGGCACGCCCAATGACCAGGTGGTGGTGTGATAAGCGCCGTTGGAACCCGGCAAAGGCTGGTAGCGCAAGGCGATATACCCATAAGGGGTCAAGCCCCACACATTGCCCATGCTGGGGAAATATTCGTGCACGCGCACGCGGGTTCCCACAGGCAGTGTATCCAACAACTCCCCTTCGATCCCAGGCAGATTGCGTATGTTCAGGTTGACGCGCGTGGTCACGTATCCTGGTTCCGGGAACAATGTGACGTGATCCCACGGCAGCCAGGCCGGGCCAGGGGCGCGCAGGTAAAAATACACATCCCGGCCGTCGAAAATATTGAACAACAAACCATCGATGCGGATGGCAGTGAATTTCGAGACGCGCAGATCGGTCTTGTAATTGGTCACCGCCGGATCAGGGGCAGGGTCATCTGGACCAAAAACGTTAACCTCAACCGCCGTACCCTTCAAAATCTGCTTGACTTCGAGGATATTGCCGGATGTGGTCAGGCATTCGAATTTGGGTAGTTCGGGTTCATCTTCGGGATGATCCCAATCGATCTTTGGTTCGCCCCCCAGCAACAAGAAATTCCCCGGCCGGAAAGCCGCTTCCTCGTTCCCCGGGTTCAAGTCGCGGTAGGATTTGACCCAATCCACGTCCCAGGGTATGCCCGGCCATTTGGAACCGCCGGGGCCGCGCTTGAAATCGTAAGTTGCCGGGTAGACCACATCCGGCTCGAACTGCCAGTCGGGGAGCAACTGGCGCGGGGGATCATCGATGTTGACAATCGCGTATTGGGGCATACTCTCTCCTCACATTTGACCATTTCTAACAGCCAGCTACCGATAAATTAAGCAAACAGGCCTGACACTATTCCTCAAAAGTATCAGGCCTGTTTTGTTTCTATTCCTGCTCTTCCAGTTGTTCGAGCAGTTCGATGTCTTTGAGTAAATTCCGGCGGCGCACCCACAGGCTAATCACGTACGCCAGCATAGCGCCAAAAATGACCACGAAGCCCAGGATCATGTAATCGGTGGTTTCCGCCGGGCCTTCTTGCAGTAAAAGCAACAAGTTCATAATGATCCTCTCCTATCCCATGATTTGCAGCTTGCGCTGTTCGACCTGGTCGTTGAGCATGCCCAGCCGGATGCGATGCCACAGCAGGTCGACGCCGATCACAGTGAAGACCGCCAGAGCAATGAAGAACGTGGTGCGCATATCGGGGGTCATATCGAACGAACCCTGTGCGGTGGGGTCATTGCTGCCAATCAAGGTCGGATGGATGGTACGGAAGATGCGGATCGACAGGAACGAAAGCGGCACACTGATAAAACCGATGATGGCGTAGACCGCCCCAAAACGTGCCCGCCGGTCAGGGTCTTCGATGCCCTGGCGCAGCATCAGGTAAGCCAGGTAAATCAACTCCATGATCGTAGCCGTGACCAGGCGCGGGTCCCACGTCCACCACGTATTCCAAACCGGGCGCGCCCAGATCGAGCCGGTGACAATGTTGATGAACGAAAACACCAGACCGATCTCCACCCCCGCCATGCCGATGATGTCCCATTTCCGGCCGGAAGTAACCAGGTAGGCGATTCCGGCAAAAACCGCCATGAGGAAACCGACCATACCTACCCACCCGGCGGCGACGTGGAAATAGAAGACGCGCTGTACGTTACCCATCACGCGCTCCATTGGGGCGAAAAAGAACACCAGGTAAGTGGCGAAAGCGAGCAGGACAATCGACAGGATATCCAGCCCGGTTAGCAATTTGGGTTTAGCTTGGTTCACTTTACACGCTCCTTCTTACAGAATCAATAATACAAGAACAATCATTGAGAATTATTCTTCGACCACGAACTCGAATACCATGAACGAGGCCGCCAGGAAAATGACATCATACACGATCAACAGGTTCAACCACGGCCAAATATCAACCATGTCGAGTCCGTTTAAGAAACCGCCACTGGCCTTGACCGCCGCCACAACCACCGGAATCACCACCGGGAACAGCAAAATCGGCAGCAGGATATCGCGCGTGCGCGCCTGCACCGCCATGCTGGCGAGCAGCGTGCCTACCGTGACATAGCCAATCGAACCCAGCAGGATCACCAGCACTAAACCAGGTTGGAACAGGTTGACGTTATACAAGATGCTGTACAGCGGCAGCATAACCGCCTCGACGATCAGCATAAAGACCAAGTTGCCAAACGTTTTGCCGAAATAGATTGCCGTGCGGTCAACCGGAGCCAACAGCAAACCATCCAGACAACCGCGGTCTTTCTCGATCGCCATCGAACGGTTGAGGCCCAGCGTCCCGGCGAAGGTGAAGGTCACCCACAACACTCCAGCGGTCACATTGGCGCGCTCGCGCGCGTCCAGTTCCAGGGCAAAGTTAAAGATCAGGATCACCAGCATGGCAAAAACCAGCATAGCCGAAAGCAGTTCACGGCTGCGTAGTTCAGCGGCCAGGTCTTTCCAGACTATCGCCCACAACGAACGCAGATAGGTCGGTTTGCCGCGCACGGTCTTTTCCTGGGTCTGCGTTTTAACCGCCATTGGATGCCTCCGTTTCCGGCATGGTCGCCCGGCGGTAGAACGCCAGCAGTCCATCCTGGGGAATCTCGTCCCGTTTGGCCGAAGCAATGATTTTGCCGCGTGAGAGCACGTCAAAGCGCCCGGCCAGGTTGGCAGCGCGCGCCAGGTCGTGCGAGGTCATCACCACCGTCCGCCCCTGAATAGCCTGGTCTTGCAGGATTTCATCGAGCATGTTGCTGGCATCTTGGTCGAGGCCGGTATAGGGTTCGTCCAGCAGCAATATTTCCGGGTCGTGGATCACGGCGCGCGCAATCGCCAAACGCTGCTGCATGCCGCGTGAAAAAGTGCGCACCAGATCGCGGCGGCGCAGCCTCAACCCGACCAACTCCAACGTCTCGGCGATGCGCATATCAAGGTCGTACACGCCGTACATGCGCCCATAAAATTGCAGGTTCTCTTCAGCAGTCAGGTCGCCATACAGCAAGGGTTGGTGCGAGAGTACGCCCAGGCGGCTGCGCACGGCGGCGGCCTGCTTGGGAAGCTGGTATCCGGCCAGGCGCACGTCGCCCAGCGTGGGGCGTGAGAGCGAGGCCAGGATACGCAAGAAAGTGGTCTTCCCCGCGCCGTTAGGCCCAAGCAGGGCCACAAATTCGCCCGGCCCCACCTCGAAATCCAGGCCGCGCAGGATGGCTTTCAGCCCAAAGCGTTTGACGAGTTTTTTTACGGAGATCATAAATAAGTATTTACCACAAAGTCACAAAGTCACAAAACAAAATTTAGTGTCTTTGTACCACTCTAATTAAATAAGCTCCCGCAGTTGCGCCTTCAACTCGGCGCGCTGGCGCTCGTATTCATCAGCATTGATCTCACCGGCTTCGTAGCGCTCGTCCAGAGCGATGATCGCATCCATCAGTTCATCGGCAGCATCTGTTACGGGCACATCTGCTACATCCAGATCGACATCATCCGAGAAGTCAACATCCGCTTGCCCAGGCCGATTTTGCAGCCACCACCAGCCCACGGCGACCACGATCAGGAAAGTACCCAACCCAATCACTAGGTTCTTGGTATCCTGCGTGAGGTTCAAGCTAAAGCGGTTGGCCGGGTTGCGGCCGGATAACTCCAAGGTCAGAACGCTGCCAGGCTCAAAGGCCTGCGTGCTGGTGTACTGGTGATACACCAGGTCGCCCAAGTTCTGTGTGCCCGCATCTTGCAGCGCATCCGTCTTTACTTTCACCGAATCATCCGGCAAGAAGATCGAAACCGTCTCGATAGGCACGTCGAAACCTTGCACCATTTCCAGGCTGCGCGTGTACGGCATTTCAAAAGCGAAGAGCACCTGGTAATCGGTCACACCCGGCAAGATCGTGCGCGGGTCGCCAAAGCCATCGGCGGTCTGTACATAGGGGTTACCGATCTCACCAGTCTCGAACTGTAAATTCTCGTAGCCTTCCGGCAAGGGGAAAGTCAGGGCGGCTTCATCTTCACCAGGGGCGACCACAGCAAAGTTGCTGGGATTGGAAACCAGGTAGAATTCGATCACCTGGACTTTATCTTCGATTGGGAATTCGAAGAAAATATGCGCCAGATCGACGGCCAGCATGGAGGGATCGGTGGTAGTCTCATAAATCGTGAGTGGCAGATCGAACTCGGTGTCGCCCAGGCTGGCGACCACAAACTCCGAATTATAGGTGATGCCGCCGTAATCGGCAGTGGTGATCAGGATGCGGCCATCTTCCAGTTCCAGGCTTTCGAAACGGAAAGCTCCATCGGCGTCGATTTCGGTATCGATGTTATAGGTTTCTTCCATGTTATCGAAAGCCCGCAGGGTAACGACCAGGCCGGTGGGCACTTCCCCACCGGAGCCGTTCTCTACTGTGCCCGTAACGACACCATCCTCGGCCACGATGGGCTGTACCTCAACGGTATCTCCACCATCTTCACCGCCTTCTGTCTCAGGACGCGTGGGGCCATCTCCGTCTTCTGCCTCTGCTTCCGGCGCGTTGGCTTCTGCGGTGGGTTCTTCAGCAGCAATTTCTTCTGAATCAAATCCCAGTAAATTCTGGCGCTGTTCCAGGGTAGCCAGGGTGAAAGAACGGATGTAGGCGGTCAACGCCCAGATTTCATCATCGCTCAGATCGCCATAAGCGGGCATGCCGGTCTCTGTGCCTTCCCGAGTAATCTGAAACATGCTCTCTTCCGACACCTGAACCATCGCTTCCGCATCGGTAAAATCCGAGACTTTCGGTACCGTTGGGACCCCGTCTTCACCGTGGCAGGATGCACAGTCAGCCTGGTAAAGCGCCTGCCCGGCTTCCAGTTCGGCCGCGGCTGCGCTCAACGAATACACGTAAGCGAGCACATCCCAGCGCTCGGCGTCGCTGTAGCTGTCTGCAAAGGGCGGCATCATCTGATCCATGCGCCCCAAGGTGATGGTCGCATACCAGTCGGCGGGTACAGAAGCACGCGCCATTTCGGGTGTACCAATCGCCGGGACGGCAACCGGCAGGCTTTCGGCCTGCGGGCTGTCGGCCAGGCCGGTATCACCGTGACACAAGGCACAGCTCTGGGCGTAGATCGCCGCGCCCGATTCTAAGTCAGGCATGGTAGCCGGGTAGATCTCACCCAGCACTTCGGCCGGGTCTGGGGCCGGAGTTGGCGGTACATAACCCGGCGGTGGGGTAATATCCTCCGCCAACGAAAGCGTGCAGGAGGTCAACAATACCAATCCAAGCAATCCGAATACAAACAATCCAATGCGTTTCATCTTCATAAGGCTATCTATCCAAACGTATTATATTTGCGCGCCGCAATTAGCGCAAAAACGATCACCGGCGTGCAGTTCTGCGCCGCACTGTGGGCAGAATTTAGCGCTGCCGGGCGCACGCGCTGTACGCCGTTGGGCGATCAATGCTTCGAGATCTTCATCCGAAGCACTGCTCCCCTGCTTAACGCGGCGGGCAGCAATCGCAGTTTCGACTTCGTCTTCCTGGAATTCATCGATGCGCCGCAGCACATCAGCGCCGCGCTGCATCAGGTTGGCACGCTGGTCCGGGTAGACTTCTTCCGGCACTTTGCCCAACTTGTAATCAAACTCGAGTTCGGCCAGCGCATCCAGGATGCGCTCTTTTTCAGCCAACAACGAAGACAACGATTGCTCTTCTTCGGTTACGCCCACCGATTGGTGCATCGAGAACGGGCGAGCGATGAATATAGCGACCAGGATGAACAGCGCCAAAACAAGAAATAGTGATCCAATATCCATGTTACTTTCGTATTACTCCAAAATAGTCTATAGAAACAAGCCGGTTTGTTGGCTTGTTCCCCGTCCATTGTAATCCTTACGGCCCGGCCCAGGTTTCGGCATCGAACACGAATTGGCCGCCGATCTCATCGAGGAAGAACATGCGGCCCAGGTTGCCCTCACTGGTACGGTAGCAAAGGAACGCGCCGCCCGCCTCATATTCCAGGTAAGGCTGGCGCGGCACCAAGACCGGGTTCTCATTGGAAAGCGTGATCGCGGCACAGTCCTGGTAAGAGGGGTAAGTGGAACCCCACAATCCCAGGCTGGCCCCATTGGCGGGCAAGACAGCGACAAATTCGTCTTCCAAACGGAAATTTACATCAGCAGCGCCGTCACCGGCGACGGTGTCCAGATCGGTCCCGACTTCACCCTCGAAGCCGCGCACGATGGCGCGCAGCGGGGAATGCACCACCGCTGTCTCATTTGCGGTCCACAGCCGGTAAGACAGTGCCAGCAGATTTTCACCCGCACTGTGTGGGTCGGGAATCAGGCCGTCGATGCGTAGGTAACCGTGCCCGCCCCAACTGGTCTGCATGCAAATGAACGTGCCGACCGGCAGATCGGCCAGCATCAGCGTGTCCTTGGAAAACGCCGCGTCCTGGCAATCCGCCAGGGCAGGTTCTTCCGCCCCCCAAACTGCCAGCTTCGTCTCTTCAGAAACTGCGTTAGGCAACAGCGCAGGGCTGTCATCTACGTCAATGTAGGCGAACTCGGTATCCAGGAAACCTGTAAAAATCGTACCATAATCGAAGTCGAAAGCGCTGCGATAGGGCAGTTGCAGGGTGTTGTAATTAGCCTGCGGGTCGGCAGTAACCAGGTCACCGCGCGGCATGCCCCAAGTATCGGTCGCCACCACAAACAGTGCTTCTTCGATCCCATAATCTTCCAATTCATCCGGGTCATCGCTGGCATCGAAATACGCCATAC
>JAFGRA010000047.1 GCA_016935415.1 Anaerolineales bacterium | reverse complement strand
TTTTTCATCGCTTTATAAGCTCACTTGGCTTGTCTGTGTACATTTCTCAATCTACTTTCACCTTTCACGGTATTCTGCATACCTACCGCTTTTTATATTGGTAGGTAATATGATCTTTAATTTACGATGTAATGTTTTTATACGTTCGATGATAAAATAAATTAATCGATGCTATCATGAGAAAAACTAACAATCATCGGAGATAACAATGGGGACAAAACCCAATACAAAGCCCGGCTGCTTAAGTTTTCTGCTTACCTTATTCAACTTTTCTCAAAAAGAAGAAATCTCATATCCTTACTTGTTGCGGGATAGCATCTTATCCAAGAACGAATTGGCTTTTTATCACTCCCTAAGTCATGTGGTTGGGAGTAAATTCGTGATCCTTTCAAAAGTCAGGTTGTCGGATATATTTCTACCTCAACACGGAAAAGGGTATTATGCAGCGCTCAATCGCATCAATCCGCGGCATGTGGATTTTTTACTGGTCGACCCTAATACCTTCAAACCTATCTTAGGAATTGAACTGGATGATAGAAGTCACAGCCGTCCTGACCGTCAGGAACGCGATGATTTCGTCAATGGTTTGTACGATGCGATGAACCTACCCTTGTTGCACATGCCTGCCAAGCACGGCTATGAAGTGAATGAAATTAAGCAAGGGATCGTTACAACAATCCGGGAAAACCAATCGAAGCACAACAGTGTGTGAAGCAAGAACCTTTAGCCTGATTCAGTGTTCTCAGCAACCATTCTTTTGATATAATCAAACTGCGATGAAACAGTGGGCAATTCTCTTTCTCAGCATCCTTTTGCTGGCGTTTAGCCTCGCGGCGTGTGGGGGTGAGGTGGCTGCACTGCCTACTGCCACGCCGACTCGGGCCAAAACCAGCACACCCATTCCAACCAATACGCCCACAGCTACCGCTACTTCGACTTCGACTCCGACATCCACATTTACTCCTACGCCATACTTGTCCCCTACACCGACGCCCAAGCCGATTCTCATAGCATATGGCGATGGTGGCGGTGATGGTGTTGATGAACTTTATAGATGCTTGACTGTATCTTCTCCCTATCCGAGATTTTTGCTGTTCGAAGATGGATTGCTTATCAGTCAAAAACCAGGTTATTTAGTACAAACTTATTTGACGGAGGTGGAAATCCAGGAATTATTTACAAGTATTGAAAATACAGGCTTTTTTGATATTGAGTTTAAATCTGGACCTGAATGGGAAAGTGGTGTTTATGATCTACCTGAAGGGCTGCAAATTGGTGATGGTGATGGGGGCGCGTTTGTGAGGATCAAAGATAGAAAATTTTGGACAAAAATCAGTTTATCTCAGTATATCGTCCAGCCGATAAAGGATACACTCTCAATCATCCGAGCATTTGAACCTTCAGGTGAATGGCAGCCTTATCAACCAGAAAGCCTTTTCTTTTTTATGTTCGATGTCAATACGGATATTTACGAACTTGCTGATTACAATCGATCCGTTTCTGGGGAATGGCCGACTGAATTATTCCCACTTGAGGAAAGATTCTTGTATTGGCCGGACGAGGAACAGACTAAATCGTTCATGGAGTTTGACCTTTTCTCAGGCTATCCTGGTGCGAAAGTTTTTTCGCAAGATGATGCCGAATATTTTGTGATCGCCTGTCCGGATTTGCACCCATGGCAGGACTACTATCGATAGCAAAAATATGAAACGTTGGGCAATTCTCTTACTCAGCATTCTTTTGCTGGCATTCAGCCTCGCGGCGTGTGGAGGTGAGATGGCTGCTTTGCCTTCTGCGGTTCCCACCGGTACAAAAACAACGTTCCCAACCATTACATTAACATCAACACCTTTATCCAAAAAGGCTTATCTGCCCACTTTTCAAGCAAAGCAGACCCAATGGGCTGTGGCGACGGTTGCTGATAAGACGGCCACCGCTGACTTTTTGACCAGTTTACCCACGAAAACTGAAACACCTCAAGTCACGCGGACGCCCACCGCTACAATTCCAATCACGATTACACCCGGGTATGAAGTTTGGAGAGGGGCTTCGTATTCTTCTAACAGCGAGTGGGTTTCTGTTGTTTTCCAATCCGAGCAAAATGACCAACTCTATCTGACGCTCAGGGTCACAAGCATAGATGGCTCGGCCAATTGGGTCATTGAAGAGATCCCCGTTGAAGATGAAAATTTTGTCCGGTATTATCCGGCTCCTTTTCATTGGTCGATAGATGGGAAGCACTTTTACTTTACACATTTGGGGTGGATGGATGGTTGTTTCGGCTATGTGAATGGAGGAAAAGACCTTTATCGAGTAAATCTCGAAAATGGACGAACAGAATTGATCTCGGATACATTTGCTTCTGTAATGGTGCTTTCACCTGATGAAAGCAAGCTGGCGCATGTGGAATACGGTAATTCAGGTATCCGCATACTGGATATAGAAACCGGTAAAGAGATCGAGTTGGAGTATTTATATCCCAAGTTGATTACCGATCAGAAGGGGCTGATTTGGTCTCCAGACGGCAGCAAGCTCGCTTTTACGATTGACCTTGATCCTTGTGGAGCTTTTGCACCATCATCTATTGTGATCGTTGATGTAAGGCAACAGACGCAGAGAATTATCGTTCGTGAAGACAAAGACCACCCATTTACAGTGGAGTGGGTAGACGAAGGAACCATCCTGCTTGGCAGTTGGATTGGTAAATCTTGGTATCTTAATGTCAGTACTGGCGAAATGACTGAGATCATAGAGTAATGCACCAGTAAATCCTTTTAGTTGCCCCCTAAATCTAGCAAGTAAAGAAATTCAAGATAGTTGCTGACTGTTTCCTAAGTGCCTGCTCACTAGGTGTCTCATTAAACACAAACCACCCCGGGGAGGAGTCACGGGGTGGTTTGCTGGCTAGGGAGGAGGAAAATCAGCCGCCGGTTGCGACTGCGGTCTGCGTTGTGGTTGGCTCGGTTTTTGGTTTTGCTTCGGCGTTTTTGCCGTTGGAGTCATTGGTGCCATTTGTGCCGTTAGCGTTTATGCCGTTGGCATACGTACTCTTGGCGGCGCTGTGGTCGGTGACGTAAAAGCCCGACCCCTTGAAGACCACCGGCGGGGCACTGTAAACGCGGTGCACGTGTTTGCTGCCGTTCTGCGGGCAGGTCACGTGGTTGGGATCGTCATTAAAAGATAAGTGCTTGTTGAAGACTGTGCCGCAGTCGTCGCACTGATAGGTATACGTAGGCATGATCGTTCCGTTCCTCATTCGATAAAAGGTTTAGCTCTAGCCATATTAAAATATAAAAGGCTTGCATAAGAAGAACGCAAGCCTTTTATAAGCGTTTTGTAAGATTCCGGTTATTTGTCAGCCGACAGGTTTTCGCGTTTGTAATCCACGAAGCGGTAGCCCACGCCGCGCTCGGTCAGGATGTATTTGGGGTTGGAGGGGTCTTCTTCCAACTTCTGGCGCAGGTAGTTGACGTACAGGCGCACGTAGTGCGGTTCGTCACGGTATTCGTAGCCCCACACCTTGGCCAAAATCTGGTCGTGGGTCAGCACCCAACCGGCGTTCTGCACCAGGTGGTAGAGCAGGCGGTATTCGGTCGGGCGTAGCTGCACCAGTTCGCCGTTCACCCAGACCTCGCGGCGCTCGAAGTCGATCTTCAGGCGGTCGTCCACCTGGATAACGTCGGCGGCGGCCGCGCCGCGTGTGGTTTCTGTACGCCGCAAGACGGCGCGCACCCGGCTGACCAGTTCGCGCGGGCTGAACGGCTTGGTGACGTAATCGTCGGCACCCAGTTCCAGGCCGCGCACGCGGTCATCCTCTTCGCCTTTGGCGGTCAGCATGATGACGGGCACGTCGTTGTTCTCACGGATCAGGCGTAGCACTTCGAAGCCGTCGATGTCCGGCATCATCACGTCCAGCAAAACCAGGTCGGGCAGCGTCTCGCGCAGCCGGTCCATGGCCTGTTGGCCGGTAAAAGCCTCAACGACTTGAAAACCGTCGTGCTCCAGGTTCAATCGGATGAAGCGCACCATGCGCTCTTCATCGTCAACCACCAAGATCCTGCGGTTGGAAAATTGATTATCACTCACCGATTACTCCCGCCAGGGTGTGATGATCGATTCGTCTTCTTCGCTCGGCATGATTTCGATGAAGGCAATGCGCTCCATCGGCCAGATCACTGAGGTGACCTCGTTCTGTAGATAATGAATATCTTTACCATCACGCCGGCGCGGGTTTTGGACGAACAGCAGTGTGTCGGTGACACTGGGGAGATCTTCCATCTCACCAACAATCGGATCTTCGTTTGCAATATGGATGATTACTGTAACTGACATGTGCTTTCCTTCGCGAACCTAATCCTGGCGTACCAGCGCCTGGATCTTGAATTGTCCTAACGCGATCACATCACCATGATTGAGTTGGTGTTCCTTGTGCGGTGGGATTTTTACATTATTGACGCGGGTACCATTAGAAGAACCCAGATCGGTAATCGTGATCGTGCCTTTTTCGAGTTTGATGGTGGCATGCAAGCGAGAAACGCCCTGATTGTAGGCTTCGTAGGGGGTCAGGTCGATGTCTGGCAGGATGGATTGGCCTTCACTCACGCGGCCGATGGTGAATTCGTTGCGCCCGACGAGCGGTAAGATCTGCCCGGTGCGGACGACGTGCAGGCTGACGATGGCGTCAACGGTGGGCATGGGCGGCTGGGGACCGGTGGCAGCATCATCATCGATTGGGATGCCGAGGTCGGCTGCATTGATCGTCGAGGTCGAAAGCCCACCCTGATTGATCAGCTTTGCGCCACATTCACTGCAAAATAGTGCCCCTTCGAAGTTTTCATGCCCGCAGTTCGGGCAAAGATTGCTCATAGTTGTCGTTCCTCCATACCTGATGGCAGTAGCAATGCTCGAGTACCATATTTTATTTGTTTTTCGGCTTCACCATTCAAACTACCGCCATTCTGAATGCTCTTGACTTCCAGCATGACCGTTTGGGCCAACCCCGGTTCCCCGGAAACCAATAATTGTGTTGCCAGGTTCTGGAGCCGTTGGGTCGCTTTTTCTACTTCGCCGTTGGCCAGGTCCTTACGGGCTTGCTCCTGCATACGGTAAAGGGAGAGCCTGGACATGGCCTTGATAAGCATTTGCGGTGGTGGTTCAAGTTCCGGATTCAAGCCGGTAGGCCGGGAAAGAGAAACGCGGCACGAGGTCTGGGGAATTGCCCGGGTGGGAATATCCAGCCGTAGCGTGCCATCCAGCAGACACAGGGAGTCGATATCTTCTCCGACCGAGTTTACAATGAATTCCATTATAATAGATAACCGCGGCCCCAAGGGGAGGTTTCCAATCGCGATGGGCGAATTATTGGAAAGTGAACCAACTTCGGGGGAAAGCCGAAATGCATAGCGCAGTTCTACATCGGCGGCAGTTTCAAATTCTAACTTAACCCGGTTGGCATAGGTCTGTGAAATACCGCGGAATTGTTTTTCCAGCAATGTCTTGATATCTTTTGCCCTTTGGGCATACAGGCTGGTGCCCCCGGTCATGCGGGTCAACTCATCCATGAATTCGTCGTTCCAGGCGTCACCAATGCCAATCCCATTGATGGTGATGCCGCGCTGGGAGGCCTGTTCGGCCAGGTTCAGGCAGTCCGCCTCGTCGCCGTAGGTGCGCCCATCGGTGATCAGGATAATGTGATTGAGATAGGCGGTGCTGAGATTGCGGTTGACTTCGCTGACGGCGGTGTCCAGCCCCATGAAGATCTCTGTGCCGCCGCGCGTGCTCAGCAGGCCGATGCGCGATTCGATGCGTTTGTAATCCAGGCCGCGTGTGGCCGGGACGATCACTTCGGCGCGGTCATCGAAGGCGACCACCGAGAGGATGTCCTGAGGCTTGAGCTGCCGCACCAGTTCCACGGCAGTTGCTTTGACCATATCCAGGCGGGCGCCCTTCATCGATGTAGAGGTATCCAGCACCAGACTCAGGTTGAGGGGGGGATTTGCCACCGCAGTATATTCCTCTTTGGTAGGCATGGACATCAGGTCGAGCAAGACATAGACCAGTTGGGGTTTGTCGATCATCGGCAAGACCCCTCGGCTGTAGATGGCATTCACCATCACGTCGACTGGTGGGTCGATGTCTTCGGGCAAGCTGCGATCGTATGTGGCGCGCTTGCCCTCGTCAGATAGGATTTCGTAGGCTTCTTGAATTTGTAGAAAAAGCTCGGTAGCACCGGCATCCTGGTTGGTGTCAGGATGTAACCGCCGCGCGGCCTGATGATAGGCTTTGCGGATTTCGGTTATGGTAGCCCGTTTGGAGATACCCAGTCGAGCGTAATAATTATCAAGATAACCTGTAGACATACCCCTGAGTCCTAATCGGACATCCGCACGAGAATTACGGCGATGTTGTCTGGCCCACCGGCTGAGTTGGCTGCATCGATCAGATTCTGGCTGGCACGTTGTGGGTTGGGTGCACTTGTGATGATGTTGAAAATATCATCCTCTTCCAATACGCCCCAAAGTCCATCCGAGCAGATCATTAGATAGCCCGGCTGGGGTAAAGAAGCGGTAAAAATATCTGGCTCTGTGGGTTCGCCCTGTCCCAGGGCGCGATAAAGCATTGATTTTTGCGGGTGGACGCTGGCCTCCTCGGCGGTGATCTGCCCCAGTTCTTTAAGGCGTTCGACCAAAGAGTGGTCGCGGGTGAGGGTTTGCACACGTCCATCCAGATAAACCGCGTAAGCCCGCGAATCGCCAACGTGGGCGATCGTCATTTGGGTGTTCATTACCAATACCGCGGTCAGGGTTGCCCCGCCGCCAGGCGCGTTCTTGAGGACGGCCTGATTGGCTTCGAAGACGCCGCTGCGCATGATCTCTTGCAGGGATTCTTCGGGCGGGTGAGGGCGGGTGCCAAACACGGGTTGGTAGAGTTTGGTGATCACGTGATTGCCGATGGCGCGCACCGCGTTTTCGCTGGCGACTTCACCATTCTTGTGACCGCCCATACCGTCAGAGACAATGAAAAGCCCCATTGGCAATTTGTTTGTGTCAACGGACATATTGGCGCTGAAGTAGAACAGCGCATCTTCATTGTTCTCACGCTGCCGGCCTACATCGTGGGCGGCCCCAACGACCAACTGGGGTGGTTCAACCCTTTGTGATCCCTTGGTGATCTCTTCGAGCTGCTCTTCGGTCAGGGGGGCGGTAGTGGCTTCACTGGGCACACCCTTGGGCTTCTCTTCTACGATCGTATCCAGAGGCAAAGTATCGGCGTCGACATCTATACCGTCGTCGTCATCTTTCTTGGGGAAGAGTTTTTTAAAAAAATCAACCATTGCTGATTCCTCGCGTTTCTTTAATGTTGTTATGCTAGCAAGGCGTAAATCTTCATATCGGTAGAGCCGAAGTATACGATGCCGTCATGGATAATTGGAGAGCCGATAATGGGGCCTTCGGTTGCGAACTGCCACCGTAATCGGCCGGATTGGTATTCCAGGCAATACAAATGCCCGTCTGCTGAACCACAGTAGACGGAATCTTTATATACCACTGGTGAACCAACAATCTGATGTTCAGTGGTGTAGCGCCATTTTTCTTTTGATGAACGGGTATCGATACAATAGATCACGTTGTCGGCTGCCCCGATGAACAGGTAATCGTCCATTATATAGGGGGATGAGATGGTACCCTTGCCCAGCCGAAAACGCCAGATCACCCAGCCGGAACCAGCCTCCAGCGCGTAGAGCGTGCCGTCCAATGATCCAAAGTAAACGGTATCGTTGAGCATCAAGGGGGAAGAGGTAATCGAACGTTTGGCTTTATACGTCCACTTGACCTCACCCCGGAAATTGACGCAATAGAAATCCCCGGATTCAGAACCGAAGTATACGAATTCGTCGCTGACATACGGTTTTGAGCGCACCGGGGCACTGGCTTCTGATCGCCAGGAAAGCCGCCCGGTCATCAAGTTTACAGCATGCATGTAGCCGTCATCCGAACCGATGAAAACGTGCCCTTCAGCGACTCTGGGGGAGCAGCGAATTGGCCCATCGCTGTAGTAGTTCCAGACCACTTTCCCGCTGCGGGCGGTGACGGCGTGCAGTTGTGAGTCTTCTGAACCGAAGTATATGTTATTTTCGAAAATTGCCGGTTGGCTGGCAATGCTGCCTTCCGCGGCGTATTTCCAACTGAATTCGCCATTGGAAGCATCAAGGGCATACAGGTTGTTGTCCATGCACCCAAAATAGACGATGCCCTGGAAATAGGTTGGCGTGCTGCGGATTTCGTCTTCAACTTCAAAAGTCCACAGCGGCTTGATGCCGCCCTGAGCTTGGGTGGGAACAGATGCAGTCGAATGGATCGCCCCGGTGAGTTTTCCGGTCTTCTGACCGGCGTTGATCAAGGCTTGTTTCATTTCTTCGGCGCTTTCGAAGCGGTCTTCGGGGTTGTATTCCAGCGCGCGGTCGATAATGGCGACCACTTCGTCGCTCACGTTCGGGTTGATTTCCTTGAGGGGGCGCTCATTGAAAGAGAAAGGTGCTTCCAAGCGCGGGTCGCGTAGGGTAAGCAGGTGATGGAGGGTGGCCCCCAGGGCATAAATGTCCACTTTGGGGGTGGCTTCGCCGCGATATTGGTCAGGCGGTGAGTAACCCTGCGTGCCAACCATCGTGTTCTTCTGACCAGACTGGAAAACTTTGGCGATGCCGAAGTCGATCAGCACAACCTGGTTTTGCAGGTTGATCATGATGTTGGAGGGCTTAATATCGCGGAAAACGATTGGCTCAGGCTTATGCGAGTGCAGGTAGCTAAGCACGTCACACAGGTCGATGGCCCAATTCAGGACGGTTTCCTCCGGGAAAAAGGTCGTCGTTTCCGAAAGGATGGCGTCCAGGTCCTTGCCATTCACGAATTCCATCACTAGGTACGAGCGTTCACCTTTGTTGAAATAATCGTAAATCCGAGGGATCGCAGAATGGCGCAATGTGGCCAGAATGTTGGCTTCACGTTCAAAGATCTGCGTGATGTTTTTACGCACTAGTGGATCGGCAACCTGACTGATCATTTCTTTAATGGCTACCAGGCGGATTGCCTTGAAATTGGCATCCCTGGCCCGATAAACCGATCCCATTCCACCAATACCTACGACTTCTTGGATCTGATACCGATTTTGCAACAGGTCGCCCGCGGACAATTGCCTGGTCATGTCTGAGGAATCGGCATCTAGATTGCGGGTGGCTTGTTCGTCGCTCAGGGGTGTCTCCTTCCTTGCCATGAATCTATTAAGACTTTACAAATTATAAAATGCCAAACCGGGAACTACAAACAAATTCCGTAATAATTCCGTTCGGGTTGGCGATTGTGGAAAATTATTACATCAATTATACACCAAGCAGGTCAGATTCCAAGCAGTAGGCTTTTCAAATCTAAAGAACTTACCATAATGTAAATCAGACCGGGATTTGTGCTTTATAATCCTGATTATTCAGCTTTTGCTTGGGTACGAGGTGCCATTATGTCCGATTTTGAAGTCTATGCTTCTCCTTTTTCCTGGCGTTACGGAAGCGTAGCCATGCGCCGGGTGTGGAGCGAAGAAAACAAGCGCCTGGTCTGGCGGCAGTTATGGGTGGCCCTGGCCGAGGTGCAGGCCGAATTCGGGCTGGTATCCGCAGCCGGGTTGGCCGACATCCAGGCCCATGCCCAGGATGTAGACATTGCCGTCGCGCTGGCGCTGGAAGCTGAACTCCATCATGACCTGATGGCCGAACTGCGCGTGTTTGCCGGGCAGTGTGCGGTTGGCGGCGGGATGCTGCACCTGGGGGCGACGTCAATGGATATCAAAGATAACGCTGATGTTTTGCTCATCCGCCAGTCCTTGCAGTTGGTCCTACCCAAGTTGGAGAAATTGTTGCAGGTGTTGTGCCAATTGATCGAGCGCTGGGCGGATACTCCCTTGATCGCCTTCACCCATTTGCAGCCCGCCGAACCGAGCACCTTGGGCTACCGGCTGGCGCAGTATGCCCAGGATTTGTTCTCCGATTGGGAAGCATTGGTGCGATTGCGAGAAAGCTTGCGCGCCAAAGGTATCCGCGGTGCGGTCGGTACCGGCGCTTCGTTCATCGAGTTGATTGGCGCTGAAAACCTGGCGCAGTTCGAGGCCCAGCTTTCCGCATGTTTAGGTGTGCCCTTTTACCCGGTGGTCACACAGACCTACCCGCGTAAGCAGGATTACGATGTGGTGGGGGCGCTGGCGGGGTTGGGCGCGTCGATCTATAAATTCGCCTTTGACCTGCGTGTGCTGCAATCACCGCCTATCGGCGAACTGGGCGAGCCGTTCCGCGAGAAGCAGGTTGGTTCTTCCGCTATGCCTTTCAAGCGCAACCCGGTCATCTCCGAGAAGATCGATTCGTTGGGGCGCTACCTGGCACAGTTGCCGCGCATCGCCTGGGATAATGCTGCTCATTCCCTCCTGGAACGCACCCTGGATGACAGTGCCAATCGCCGCACGATGCTGCCGGAAGCTTTTCTGGTGGTAGATGAACTGTTGGAGGCGACCACGCGCATCTGCTCCGGTTTGCGGGTGGATGAGGGGGCATTGGCTCGCAATCTGGAAATCTATGGGGCGTTCGCGGCGACCGAGCGCGTGCTGATGGCGCTTGCCAAGGCCGGCGCTGACCGGCAGGTGATGCACGAGCACCTGCGCGCCCACAGTATGCGAGCCTGGAATGCGACCCAGGCCGGGCAGGACAATCCACTTGTGGCGCTAATCTGTGCGGATGAGGTGTTTAAAGAGTATGTTGGGGAAGCGAGCTTGCGGGAATTAATGGATGCTGGGGAGTATGTGGGGGATGCCCCGGCGCGTGCCAGGGCATTGAGCCAAAATATCCGGGCG
This sequence comes from Anaerolineales bacterium, assembly GCA_016935415.1. Lineage (GTDB taxonomy): Bacteria > Chloroflexota > Anaerolineae > Anaerolineales > UBA11579 > JAFGRA01. Next base: position 16,523 of record JAFGRA010000047.1, on the reverse strand, counting down.
ATGTTGCCAGCCTAGCTCGTGGGGCGGGTCGTTATCCAGCGGCGGCCTTTGTCTGACAGTTCCGGGCTGGCCGCTAGCAAGGTGGGGTAATTGACTTGTTTGTATTCGGTGTTGGTCTGTAAAGGGAAGGGAGGCTGGCCGGACAAGAGCTCGACAACGCCACCGGCTTCTTCCAAAATCAGCCAACCTCCGGCGATGTCCCAGATCTTGGTCGTGGCCTGGAAACCGATAACGGCGGCTCCGCGGGCGACCAGGCACATATCGTAGGCTGCCGCGCCATAGATGCGGGTCTTGTAGGGCACACTCACATTGTAGAAGCGGTGGGTGCGCGTGCAGCAGGTGAAGAAGGCCGCCGGTTGGTTTTTGGCAGGTGGTTTGACATGGATGGGGGTGCCGTTTAGATAGGCTCCGCCGTCGCGCTTGGCGCTGTAAAGTTCATCGAGTACGGGGAAATATAAAGCGGCTACTTGCGCTGCACCGTTCCTGACGTAAGCAATGGAAATTCCCCAGATGTGCAGACCAAGGCTGAAATTGGTCGTACCGTCGATGGGATCGATGATCCACACTCCGGCGTCCACGTTCCCCAGGTAGGTATCGGTTTCTTCGCTGATGATCTCGTCGTCCGGGTATTCGCGGTGGATGGCGTCGGTCAGCATGCGGTCGGAGGCCATATCGGCTGCGGTGACCAGCGAGTTGTCGTTTTTTAGGTCGGCTGCAGTTCCCCTGAAGTCGAAGCGCTCCAGGAGCATATGGCCGGTTTGTTCGGCAAGTTGGGTGGCAAATTCGTAGGCGGTATCCACAAGGCGCTAGTATAACATATGCCTGCGGTGGAGATTGGGTTTGGATAGGATTTGAGGGGCTGGTGGATGGGGGAAAAGGTGGAATTCAGGTATGTGTGTTGAATTAAAAAACCAGGTGCGCAGCACGCTGCGCACCTACAGATTTTAGATGGTTCACTTTGAAAGATTTAGATCGTGAACCTCCTCTTGGTATTGACAATGGTTTAGGGCAGGGTAACCTCGAATGTGGTCATTACCGGTTCACCGTATACTTCTACGGTCAAGGCTTCATCGGGGTCAAAGACGCTTAGCGAGTCTTGGGCCACATACAGGATGGCGTAGAGGGTGGGGGTGGCTTTTTCGGTCTCGACTTCTACGGGAATATATTCAATCGAGCCGTCTTCTACAAATTCATAACCGATCATTTCGCTTGGCTGCCCATCTTCATCGTTGAAGATCGCAACCCACACGGGAGGATTGAAGACGAAGATTTCGTCGACCAGCACGGTATCATTTTCCAATTCCTGGTCATTTACGGTAACGTAAACATCACCGCCTTCGACGATGGCGTGGAAGGAAACCTCTACCGGCCTGCCGTCAGCCTCAATGGGTGGGTCAAATTGGGGATACTCAAACTCGCCGAGCGCGCCGGAATCGGCGTGGATGATGGCGAACATGGTGGGGGTGGCTTCTGCCATATCGATCTCTACGGTTACGTTTTGTGATACGCCAGTTTCTAGTTCTGTGTAACCAATCACGTCGCCAGGTTCGCCGTCCTTCATTTTATGGATGGCTAACCAACTTACGGATGGTGATTCCACACGCGCCACCACGATCAATCCATCGCGGGCATCTTGGGGGCTGACGGAGATCTTGAAGCCCCCGGTAGATACCTGTTCGTATACTACGTCGTCACCCTGATTGGAAACAGGTGCATCCGTGTTTTTGCAGGCTGCTAAGAACAATCCGAAAATGGCGAGCATTGCGATTAGAACAAAGATTTTTTTATGCATGGACGGTCTCCCTTGGCCAAGTTTATGCTGGTAATGCATTCATTATATACTACCTTAGGATGGGTTTGAAATAGGACGAGGATACGTTTTTGATAGGTAAAAGGCAAACGGCGGTGGGGCATTTGCCCCACCGCCGCGTTAGGGTTGCAATCTGCTTTGAATAGTTGGCCTATCCTTCCATCACCAGAGCGGGGTAATCCTGGCCGACGGCGTTCTGGGGTGTAGCGCCCAGGTATTCGACCAATTCCCGCACCAGGCTGGCTTTCAATTCCGCATCGTTGCGGCTCCAGGTGCGGCTCTTGACTTCCAGGAAGTGGCCCAACTCGGGTTCTTCAACGGTGTCGATATTGACGTAGAATTCCACGCCTTCGTACTTGACCAGCCAGCGCAGGCGGTCTTTCTTGATGAAGAGTTCGTTGGAGGGCTTGAAGTATTCCCGGTAGAAGCGCGGCGTGTGCAGCGAAGGGGCCAAGAAGCGGCTGCGGGAGAGCAGCACGTCGCTGGGGAGTTGGTGGGGCAGGGACTCTTCTTCGGTTTCACCGACCAGGGTCAGGCGGTAGCGCACGTCATTGATCTCGCCGTTTTCGTCCAGCATTTCGTCTTCCCGGATGCGCAACTGCCCTTGCCGGGGATCGTCGAAGGTGAAATAGGTATCATATTCTCGGTAGTGCCGGTAGTATACGCTTTCCAGTTGTTTGACCTTGGCGATGATCGGCTGCGGATCATCGATGCAGACCTTGATCTGAACTTCGAAGCTTTCGCCCTCAGTGGCACCGCCAATGGCGATCAGCTTGGAGAAGACTGATTGCTCGCGTTCGAGCAGGAAAACGTCGATCTTACGGGCGTATTCCTGCGCTTCTACCATCAAGGCTTTCTCATCCAGCGAAAGTAACTCGCGCTCGCGCATCAGCCATTGGCCGTTGACCATCACATCGCTTACATCGGTGGACTTGGCAGCGTAGATCAACTGGGAGTAGACGCCATCGGGATCGCGACGGAAGTGCGGGTAGTTGTGGATAGTGTCGATCTCCACCAGGATCAGGTCGGCGCGTTTGCCCACTTCCAGCGAGCCGGTGATCTCGCCCATGTGCATCGCTTCTGCGCCCAGGCGGGTCGCCATATTGAGCACGGTGCGCGCCGGGAGCGCAGTGGGGTCACTGGTTTTGAGCTTGGCGAGGAAGGCCGCCAGGCGGATTTCCTCGAACATATCCAGGTCGTTGTTGGAGGCCGGACCATCGGTGCCGATGCCCACGTTCAGTCCTATGTTGAGCATTTCCTGAACCGGGGCCGCACCGGAGGCCAGCTTCATGTTGGAAGAAGGATTGTGGGCGATGCCTGCACCGTTGTGCAGCAGGGTGTGCATCTCGCCGCGGTCGATGTGCACGCAGTGGGCGGCCAGCACCTTGGCGTCGAATAGATTCTGCTTCTTGGCGTAAGGAATGACCGGCATATCTTCGGCGGCGCGCATATTGTCGACTTCTTTTTGGGTTTCCGCCAGATGGGTGTGCAGGGGTACGTCAAATTCTTTGGCCAGGGCGGCGGCCTCTTGGAGGATTTCTTCTGTGCAGGTGTAGGGCGCGTGTGGGGCGATGCCGGGCACGATCAGTGGGTGGCCTTTCCAACGCTCGATATAGCCGCGCGAGTATTCTATGGCCTCTTCGTAGGATTGGGCGTCCGGGGTGGGGAACTTGAGTACGGTCTCGGCGCACAGGGCGCGCAGCCCGGCTTCGGCAGTGGCTTTGGCTACATCTTCTTCGAAGTAATACATGTCGGCAAAGCAGGTGATCCCGGAGCGGATGAACTCGGCGCAGCCCAGCAACGTGCCCAGGCGCACAAATTCCGGCGAAACGTATTCGCGCTCGACCGGCATCATGTAGCCCAGCAGCCAGACGTCCAGGCGCAGGTCGTCGGCCAGGCCGCGCAGCAGCGTCATCGGCACGTGGGTGTGGGCGTTGACCAGACCGGGCATCAGCACCTTGCCGGTACAGTCCACGGTTTCATCAGCAGTAAATGCCGCGGTGATCTCGGCTTCCGAGCCAACGGCGACGATGCTGTCGCCTTTGACGGCCAGCGCACCGCGGTCGTATTGGTGGAACTCGGCGTCCATGGTGAGGACTAAGGCATTCGTAAAAATCGTGTCAACTTTTTGGGGCATAGTTACCTCAGTTGGGGTTAGTGGAAAGGTGTTTGAGTTTTCCTGGCAAATCGCAAAGCGATTTGCCTATGTGCGTTACGTGTGTAAAATTAGACCGGGTGCGAGGCCCGGCCGTGTGGTCTAGGGTAAGGAATTATCTTACCATTATATGCTTTTTCGGTGTGGTGTCAAAACCCTTTAAGGTGTCTGACAATTAAAGGCGGCGTTGATTTCCCCAAGAGTGGCTTCCCGGACGACGGAAGCAGGGGCATGGCCGGTAATATCGTTCCAGGCATCGCACAGCATGCGCTGCATTGCCGGGGCAGTGTTGAGTTCCGCCGCCTGCTTGGTCAGGTCTAAAGCCCGGTCGTATTGGCCGGTGTAGGCATAGCCCTGGATATAAGGCACCAGTTCGGAGGCGTGGTTGGGTTCAATATTCAGTTGGAAAGCGGACTGGGCGATGTGGACTACTTCATCCCAATCCCTGAACTGGCGCGCCAGGTCTGCTTTTTGGAAATAGTAGCACCAGCCCGTTTCCGGCACTGTCCCAAAAATCTGTGCTGGGGTAAGGCTTGTGGCTTGAGGTGCATTAGTGATCGGATCGAGCGTGGCGATTGGCAGGGCTTGTTGTAGCAGATCGGGTAATCTGTGCAGGTTGACGTCGTAAACAGGGTGCAGGATGCGCAAACACTGCGGCGGGTTGTAATAGACCAGCAGCACCTGATCGGTCGAGCCGGAGAATTGCAGGGAGTGGGTTTCGTAGGTGATCGGCAGCCCTTTCTCCAACGCCGGAATGGCTTTGCCCAGGCGGGTATCCAGGTAGAGGATGTGGTAACGGTCGCTGGGCGAATCCGGGGCGTAGATCATATTCAGGGGGCCGCTCAACGAATCGTCCTTGTCGTAAACATAGGGGAGTACGTCGCTCACGATGGCAGTATCCGGTTCCAAACCCGGGGCGCGCCAGCTTAACTGCTCAAAGAAATCAGCCTGTAAATGCCAATCTTGCTGGTAGGCAACGGCTGTTTGGAAATCTGCGCCAATTGACAGCCCGGCGATGACGGCGACCAGCAGCGCCCAAACTACCCGCCAACGTACCAGGGCTTCGAGCAGCACCGCGGCGACCAAAGCAGCTCCGAACGCCAACGGCAGGGTGAGGCGATCTCCGGGGAAGGCCAGCTTGATCTCCAGACCGGTCAACCAGGCGGGCAGCCCGCCAACCAGCAGGGCGGCTGCACCGAGCAGCAAGGCTTGCCCGGTGGCTTTACGTTTTTCTGCGGGGAAGGCCATCAGACTGGCGAAGGCCAGCAGCGCGCCGCTGCCCACTAAAGTGAGGAGCAACCCGATTTTGCCCGCTCCTAAATTGCGCGCGGCCGGGATGCTGAAAGCCTTGACCCAAATCGCTAATCCGGCCGTGTAAGCATCACCGACGATAGTGGTGATAATTTGCGAGAGTGTTTCCCAGGGCGCGGCAGAGAGTTTGTCCAGCAGGGAGATGTCGTAGTTGGCGGTTTTGGAGACTTGATAGCGCCATGCGAACACGGCAACCAGCACGGCCAGGTAGGGCAGCCAGGCACGCAGTGTCTTACCCAGTTGTTGGCGCGGGGTTTGTTCCTGGCCGGAGAATGCGATCCACAAGATCAACGGGCGCAGCAGTTCCAGGCCGTAGAAATATTCGCTGGTGAGCATCGCCAGGATGGTGCTGGCGAGCGCCAGGGTGGTGTAGGGCCAGCACCATCCTGGTTTGCGGACTGCGGCGACCATCGCCCCTATGGAAAGAAAAAACAGCGCCAGTGGGAAGACATGGCGGCTGCTGTTTACGGCCACGAATTGGTGTGTGTAGGCGGGGTAGACGCAGATCAGGAGGGTGACGGCGGCGTTGCGCGCTTTGCTGTGCGGCCAGAGTTGGTTCAGCATCCACCAGGCCGCCAGTCCGGCCAGCCAGCGCGCCGTTAATGTGTAGAACTGCCAACCGAATGGGTTTTCACCAAAGAGCAGCGCACCCAGCCATAACACTTCTCCGGAGAGTGGGCGGTGGGCCTGGTCGATGTTCAGCAGGGCGCTGCGGCCCTGGCTGTGCCCGATCCAAATCCAGACCCAGTCGTCCCAATAGAAGCCCAGCCAGGGAGTCAGTACGCCATACGCCAGGATACAGATGATCAGCAGTACGAGCGGGAGATGGAAAGGTCGAAGACCTTTCTTAAGCGAATCGCGAAGCGATTTGTCGGCAAAGGGTTTGCGCAGGAGTGTTTGTAGCTTATGGAAGACTTTCGCCATAGGGAATATCAGGATGCGGGCTTTAACCGGCGCAGCAGGTCGAGGCACAGATTGACCGCCCATTGCGGGGCCATCTGGGGTGGGCCGCCGTAAGAGAAGCGCAGCTCGGATTGTTTGACCGGTGAAATGATGGTGACGAAGAGATTCTGTTTTTCTCCGGCCGGCTGCAAGGCAGCGCTTAAGCACACGTCGGCGCGTTTGTCCTGGCGCAGCCGGTTTGCTTCAGCAAGCAGGTTGACGTTCTCAGGGCAGCAAGTTAGCACCTCGCCACCCAGGAAGTTCCCTCCGGCATCGGCTAGTTTTTGGGTGAGTTGGCCGGACAACCCGGCTTCCAACACGACGAGCGTCCAATCTTTTTCGGCCAGGTTATCAAGGCCGGCGGCTTCCAGCGTTTCGGCGTCCGTGCCATAGATGGAGTCGCCCAGGCGCTTATATAATTCGGCTTCCAGTTCAGCGATCATTTCGTCGGCTGCGGTCTCGGATTCGGCTTTGGCGGTGATGCGCACGTCTACCTGCCCGGCGTGGGCGGCCAGCCCGACGGTGGGGTTATCCAGGGTTTCCAGGTCTCCGATAATCTCGTCGATTTGGGATTCGCCCACTCCGGCGGTGTGCAGGATGCGAGCTTTGATCAGGCCTTTCAATTCATAGCGCTCGCGCAGGTAAGGCATGACCACGGTTTCCAGCAGGTGTTCCATCTCGCGAGGGACACCTGGCAGGGAGATCACGCAGCTTTTGCCGCGCTCGTAGATGAAGGCCGGGGCAGTACCGACCGGGTTTTCCACCGGCAGTGCGCTGCAAGGGATGTAGGCCTGGCGGCGGTTGTTTTCGGTCGGAGTGCGGCCAAAGCGCCGGAAGCGGGCTTCGATCTGTTCCCACAGCTCGGGGAGGTATTCGGTTTCCACATCCATCGCCTTGGCAACCGCGTCCCGGGTGGGGTCGTCGACCGTTGGCCCCAGGCCACCGGTGGTGATGATGATCTCGGCGCGTTTCAGGCCATGCTTGATGGCTTTGGCAATGCGCTTGATGTTATCGCCTACAGTGGAGGTGCGGTAAACGTCTACCCCGGCATCGCGCAGCGTGCGGGCGATGTAGGCTGAATTGGTGTCAACGATCTCTCCGAGCAGTAGTTCGGTTCCAATCGTAATGATCTCTGATCTTGGCATGTTTGTCCTATTGTTTCGCAAAAGTATCGATTCAGTGTTTACATCTTTGTAGGGGAGGATTTCAAACCCTCCCTACGCATGCAGTCGCATTAGGTAAGTGAGAGTTCCCAGTATTTATTTGCAAATAGCGTGCTGGTATTAAACCACATTTTATGATGAGGGTACCAAGCGAACCGTGGGTTGCAGGGTGACCAACTGGGCGCTCGGACGCGCATACCTGAATGCCTGGTTGTCTCATTACTTGGTAATAGTTTCTATTCCAACAAAAAAGCGCAGCGACAAGATTGCCGCTGCGCCGGTGTGTTTCACGAACGCTTGCTATTCGATACCGAGATAAGCTTTTTGAACGGTTTCATTGTTCTTGAGGTTCTCGGCCGTATCCGAAAGCACAATCTCGCCGGATTGCAGCACGTAGCCGCGATGGGCAATTGAAAGCGCCATCAAGGCGTTTTGCTCGACCAGTAAGACGGTCGTGCCTTCTTTGTTGATCTGCTGGACGGTATCGAAAATGCCTTCTACCAGGATTGGGGCCAAGCCCATCGAGGGTTCGTCCATTAACAGCAGGCTGGGGCGGGCCATCAACGCCCGGCCGATTGCCAGCATCTGCTGCTCGCCACCGGACAGTGTTCCGGCTACCTGGCGGCGGCGTTCGAGCAGGCGGGGGAAGAGTTCGTACACGAATTCCAGATCGCTCTTGATCTGGTCCTTGTCGGTGCGGATGTAAGCACCCATGTCCAGGTTTTCTTCCACAGTCAGGCGGGCGAACACGCCGCGGCCTTCGGGCACCATGGCAACGCCTTTGTGGACGATGTCGTGGGCCTTATAGGGCAGGATGTCTTCGCCTTCCAGGTAGATTTCGCCCTGGCGGGGTTTGATCAAGCCGGTGATCGTGCGCAAGGTCGTGCTCTTGCCGGCGCCGTTACCACCGATCAGGGTAACGATCTCGCCTTTTTCTACGTTTAAGGAGACGCCATCGAGGGCGTGGATATTTCCGTAGTATGAGTGAATGTTTTTTACTTCGAGTAGTGCCATGTTCTCTCTCCTACGCCTGTGCCGGTTCCGCGGCTTCGTTCAACCCGGAGGCCGCACCGCGGCCCAGGTAGGCTTCGATCACGCGAGGGTTCTTCTGAATAGCTGCCGGTGAACCTTGGGCGATCTTGGTGCCGTAGTCCAGCACGTTGATGTCATCGCTAACGCCCATCACCATGCGCATGTCGTGTTCGATCAGCAGGATGGCGATTTCCAGTTCTTCGCGCAGATATTTGATGAAGTCCATCATTTCGGCGGTTTCTTGGATGTTCATGCCTGCCGTCGGTTCGTCCAGCAGCAGCAGTTTGGGGGCGCTTCCCAAGGCGCGCGCAATCTCCAGGCGGCGCTGCGCGCCGTAGGGTAAGTTGCGGGCCAACTGGTCGCCCAGGCCACCCAGGCCAACGAATTTCAACAGCCGGAGTGCCTCCTCTAGAGCCATTTCTTCTTCTTCCTTTTGCCGCCGGGTCTGGAGCAATGCCTGCACCCAGTTAGTCTTCAAGCGGGGATGCTGACCAACCAGGATGTTCTCGATCGCCGACATGGCGGGGAACAAGCGAATGTTTTGGTAGGTGCGGGCCATGCCGCGCGCGGTGATCTGATCGGGGGAGAGACCGAGAATGGATTCTCCCAGAAAGTTGATCTCGCCTTCGTCGGCTTCATAGAATCCAGAAACGCAGTTGAAGAATGTGGTTTTCCCGGCACCGTTCGGGCCGATCACACTGATGATCGATTTTTCGGGTACGACCAGGTCGACGCGGTTGACGGCCACCAGGCCGCCGAAGCGTTTGGTTACTTTGACGGTTTCGAGTACATTCATGACGTTCCCTCCCCTTCCGATGGTATGTCCGGTGGAGGTTCATCCGGCTCGATTTCTTGCACTTCATCTTCGTGCATCTCCATGCGACGGCGGCGGGAAGGCCACAGCCCTTCTGGACGCCAGATCATCATTACAACCAGCAGCGCACCAAAGGCCAGGATGCGGTAATCTTCCAGTTCACGCAGGATTTCCGGCAAACCCTTGAGGGCGAACGCGCCGACGATCACACCTGGAATACTGCCCATCCCACCGACGATGATCAACGAGAGCACATTGATGGAAACCAGCAGGTTATGGTCTTCCGGCCCGGTGTATTGGTTGCGGGCTGCGAACAAAACGCCGCCCAAACCGGCAAAAGCTGCCCCGATGGCGAAGGCCAATAGTTTGTGGCTCCAGGTGTTGATGCCCATAGCCTGCGCTACGGTTTCATCTTCACGCATGGCAATCCAGGCGCGCCCCACGCGCGAATCTTGCAAACGATTGGTGACTACGATTGCCAGCAAGATGCCCAGGAGGATCAGGTACATGTACTCGCGGGAACCGAACTCCAAACCGAAGATCGACGGGCCGCTGATATCGCGGACACCCTGCGGACCACCGGCAAAGCTGGCGAGCATATCGCTTTTTACCAGCACACGGATGATCTCACCGAACCCCAGAGTAACGATAGCCAGGTAGTCGCCGCGCAAACGTAAGACCGGAATACCCAGCAGGATTCCGACCAGCGCGGCCATGATGACGCCGATTGGCAAGGCGATCCAGAAATTCAAGCCGATATCGTGGGGCTTGGGTGCGGTCAGCAGGCCGACCGTGTAGGCGCCGACGGCGAAGAACGCCACATAGCCCAGGTCGAGCAGCCCGGCCATGCCAACCACGATGTTCAGCCCCAGGCCCATGAGTACGTAGATGCCCACTGTGCCGAGGATGAAATTCCAGTAATTATTGGTGAAGAAGGGGAAGGCCAGCAGGATAACCACGCCAAGTGCGATTAGCACGGTGCGGAAGTGTGGGCTGGCGAGGATGCGGGCTATCGCAGGTCTTTCGGTGAAATTGTCACGCATTTTAACCAGCCGGTCGCGGGCGCCAAAGCGCCAGTCGCCGCGCAGGATACCGCGGGCGAATGCACCACCGGTCAAACCACTCAGGGCAAGTAGGCCAAAATTGATCAGTGCCCCAATCAGTGGGGTTTGGCCCTGTAGCAGCAGTTCGACGGCCTGGGGAGACAACTGTGGCAAGTAGGCGCGCAATTCGACGTTAGCGGCGCTGATCACGCCGGGGATGTAGATACCAACAGCCAGGATGGCGCCGGCAACTATACCGGCCGACAGGCCGGACAATAACGCCGCATTCCAGGCATCGGTCTCTTCGTGTTCCTTGGTAGCGCTGGTGCCAGCCCAGATTCCCAGCAGACTGAAGAAAATGATCAGGCCGATGTTGTCTTTTTTGGCATTGAGAAAATCGGCGATAACTTCTGCACCGGTGCTCGAAAAGCCAATGTAAACGATGATGACGATGACGATCCCGAAGATTGCCCCGGTGCGTAATCCTTTACGTATATTTGCCATCAGATTTTCTCCTCAGACAATACTTCGCCCAGGATACCGGAGGGGCGGAAGATCAACACCAAGACCAGGATGGAAAAGGCGATCACGTCCTTTAATTGGAAGTCCAGGCCGAGCGCGGCCGGGCCGAGTGATTCGACCAGGCCAAGGGTCAGACCACCAATCATAGCACCGGGGATATTACCGATACCACCCAGCACGGCAGCAGTGAATGCTTTCAGGCCGGGGATGAAACCGACATAGTGGTATACGATGCCGTTCTGAATACCCCACATTACCCCGGCAGCACCGCCCAGCGCACCGCTGATGGCGAAGGTTTTACTGATCACGTCATCGACGTCGATACCCATCAGCGCAGAAACTTGCTTGTTCTCGGCGACGGCGCGCATGGCACGCCCCAGACGGCTGCGCTGCACCAGCAGGTACAGGCCAATCATCAGGATCATGGAGAGTACAAAGGTAAAAACCCCGGTATAGGTCAGGATAACGGGCTGACCGCCGACCAAGATTTCCCAGCCTTTGCCGCGCACCAGCAGCTCAGGATTGGCGTAGGTGCGGCGCTGCGGGCCGAATAGCAATTGGGCTAAGTTCTGCAAGAAGATCGAGGCCCCGATGGCGCTGATCAGGGGAACCAGGCGGGGGGCACCGCGCAGGGGGCGGTAGGCGATCTTTTCGAGTAGGGTACCAGATACGGTGGAGACGATCATTCCAGCTAGAAATGCAAGGATAATTGCAATTATGGGATATGCGTTCAAGAAACTGAGTTCTGCCACCGGGTCGATGATAATGGCTCCTAGGGCTTCGAACACGAAGTAGCCGCTAAAAGCGCCCAGCATCATGATCTCACCATGTGCAAAGTTGATCATAAACAAAATACCATACACCAGGGTGTAACCAATGGCGATAACGGCATAAACGCCGCCAATGATCAAACCGGCGATGGCAAAGCGCACCCAGGTATCTAGGCCATAAACAGCCTGCACGACCAAAACGGTATACAGTCGCCAGGCCAGGAAGGCCATGAAGAGGATGCCGACAATAATTTGGATGATTTGATATGTACTAAGTGAACGGGTACGTCCTTTGGACGTTTTCATTTCAGTCATTTGTGATGCCCTCCCGGAATTTGGTAATTCCTTTTATGGGGGTACGTCCATTAGAGAGCGACGGAGCAAGCAAAATTGTTTGCCCCGTCGCTCGGGTTTACTTTAGATTGCTAGCACTCGGCAATGTTATTGGCCGGGGGCGACAACCCAGGCACCGCCTTCAACGACGAAGAAGGTTGGGCCTTGGGTGTTGCATTCGCCAACGTCGTTGCAGGTGATCGGGCCGGTCAGGCCGGGGAAGTTGGTCAGGCTGCGAACGGCATCGACCAGGGCTTCGCGCGGGATGTACAGGTTGCCGTCATCACCAAGGATGGCGACTTCCTCAATGGCGGAGATCAGCGCGGCAGCGATATCGTGACCGTGCCAGGTGAAGGTGGACAATACGCCAGGGGCCTCACCGAATTTTTCCTGGTAAGCGGCGTCGAAGGCTTCACGTTCAGCGGTGGGATCCGGCTCGGCGGAAGCGCCGGCGTAAACGCCTTCACCGGCGTCGCCGGCCAGTTCGAGGAAAGTCTCGCCGAAGGTGCCGTCGTCACTGAATAGGATGGCATCGCCCAAACCGGCGACTTCCATGTTGCCCGCCAGCACGGCGGCCTCGGAGTAGTAACCACCGAAGTAGATGGCTTCTGGCGCAGAAGCGGCAATCGAGGTCAGTACCGGGCTGTAATCAGTTTCACCAGGGGTAATGGCTTCGGTAGCCACCACGGTGCCGCCCATACCTTCGAATTCGGCGGCCACGGTTTCGGCTATGCCCTGTCCATAGGAGTCACCGTCATGCATGACGGCGATGCTGCTCAGCCCCAGCACATCGTGCAGGTAGGCGGCGGCGTTGGCGCCCTGGATGTCGTCGGTGAAGGGGATGCGGTTGAAGACATCCTGGTCACCTTGGGTCAGCGTTTCCATGGTTGCGGAGGGGGAGAGCATGGGGATGCGGGCATCGTTATAGATCGGGATGGCGGCTTCGGTGGAGCCGGAGAAGGTGTGCCCGGCAATCGCAACGACGTCAGGGTTGGAGGCATATTTATTGGCAACAGTAGCGCCGCCTTCGCCGCTGCCCTGGGTGTCTTCGACCAGCAGTTCGTAGCTGAAGCCCTCAATGGGTTCGGCGTTATCGAGGGCGATGGAAGCACCCTGAGAGATATCGATGCCGAAAGCGGAGTAGTCGCCGGTCATTGGGCCAGCGTAACCGATTTTGACGGTTTCGCCGGGCTCGAAAACTGCGCACACCGATTCGTCGGGGTTCTCGGCGCAGGCTTCTGGCGCCTGGCTGGCGCCCCCACCACAGGCTGCCAACAGCATGCTGGCAACGATGAGAAGGGTAAATAGGGGAATAATGCGTTTAGACATTTCTGCTCCTCCTTAGTAAGAGCTAATGGGTTTAAATTTTCTTGCAGTTTTTCCTCATCAGTGTGAGGAATGTGGCGTATGTGCATTAAATAAAAAATCTTCTGTTACAGCACCTCCTTTTTTCTCCTTTCGCGTTGCGGTAGAGTTGGTAAATCAGAAAATTCGGTATGGCGCGAGCGGTAAAACAGGCGACATTATTTAAATTGCAATGGTACACAAGAATGTGTAATCGGTCAAGTGCTCCCCTGTCTGACAACTAAATGATACGAGGGGATGTCCAACTTGTAGATACGGTGTCCTTGGTATAATTTCTGCGGGCGCGCTGGCGTCCAGCTCAATTTGTGGCGGATGCATTTTATACAGAGATTGGAATATCCTGTTTTTTGGAGGAGAACAATGTCGCTCGAATTTACGTTTTTGGTGCTGGAAGAACATCCTTACGGCCGGGAAATGTTACAAAAATTATTGCTAAATAATTTTATTCCGAAACTTATTATACAAGAATCGTCTGCAGTGGCTGACGAAGAACGCCGCAAGTTCTATGAACGCATGGCCGGGCAGCCGCGGCCCCCGGAGATCGCCGCGCTGGCCGCGGAACATAGCATCCCTGTGGAAGCTGTGAAGAATCATAACGTGGATGAATGCCGCCAGATGTTGGAAGCACTTGCCCCGGAACTGACCGTGTTGGGCGGCACGCGCATCATCAAGGATTACATCCTGAGCATCCCGCCGCGCGGTACGATCAATGCTCACCCCGGCCTTTTACCCTGGCTGCGCGGCTCGGCTTCGGTCGGTTGGGCGCTGTATAAGGACTTGCCGGTTGGGGCGACGGTACATTTCATCGATCCCGGCATCGATACCGGGGACATCATCCTGCGGGAAGAATTGCCGGTCCACCGCGGTGATTCCTATGAAACGCTCAACTACAGCGTGACTTGCCTGGCGGCCGAATTGATGGCCCGGACGGTGGCGTTGTTCGCGGCTGGTGAGGAAATTCCCCGCATGCCCCAGGATACCAGCGCGGGGGAGACTTTTCGCGTGATCCCTGATGATCTGCTGGCCGAAGGGGTTGCCCGCCTGCGGGAAGGGCGTTACAGTCATTACGCGGAATAAAAAGGAGAATCTTTTGTGGCAGGGGAGGGTCTCAGACCCTCCCCTGCACGGATTGTTTTTTTAATGGTGACTGTAATCAATGAGAATCGTTCACTGCATAAATAATGAGGAAAATGTACCATGGAAGAGTTGAACTTCAATACTTCGCCCGAATTTGCCTGGGAAATGGACGCCGAGGACGAACTTGCCCGTTTTCGAGAACGCTTCGTGATCGACGATCCCGACCTGATCTACCTGGATGGCAACTCACTGGGCCGCCTGCCGTCTGGCACGCCAACGCGCCTGCGCATGTTGGTGGAATACGATTGGGGCGAACGCCTGATTCGTTTCTGGAATGAGGGTTGGTTCGAGTTCCAGCAAAAGCTGGGCGATAAGATCGCCGGGCTGGTGGGGGCCAGCGTGGGCGAGGTGGTCGTCTCCGATTCGACCACTACCAACTTGTTCAAGTTGGCTGCCGCCGCGCTGCGCGCCCGCCCGGGGCGCAACAAGATCGTCACCGATGACCTGAATTTTCCTTCCGACCTGTACGTGTTCCAGGGTTTGTGTGAAATGCTGGGGGCGGAACTGGTGGTTGTGCCCTCCCCGGATGGGATCAGCATGCCGCTGGAAAGCCTGGCCGTCGCTATCGACGATCAGACTGCGCTGGTCTCGCTTTCCCACGTGGTTTTCAAGAGCGGCTTCCTTTATGATATGGCCGCCGTAAACGACCTGGCACACCAGGCGGGTGCGCTCACTTTGTGGGATCTCAGCCATTCGGTTGGGGCGGTGACGATGGACTTGAACGCGGCCCAGGCTGACCTGGCGGTAGGCTGCACCTATAAATACCTGAACGGTGGCCCGGGCGCGCCGGCTTTTCTGTATGTGCGCCGGGATTTGCAAGGCGAACTCCAGAACCCGATCGCGGGTTGGTTCGGGCAGGCCGGGCAATTTGACTTTGGCCTGGATTACGCCCCTGCGCCGGATATCCGCCGCTTCCTGGTGGGCACGCCGCCCATGCTCTCGATGGTTGCCATCGAGAGCGGGGTGAATTTGCTGCTGGAAGCCGGGATGGAAGCGCTGCGCCGCAAATCGGTAATGCAAACTGAGTACATGATTTATCTGTGGGAGCAGGTGTTGGCTCCGTTGGGCTTCCGTTTGAATACGCCGCGCGACCCGCGGCAGCGCGGTTCGCACGTTTCGCTCGGTCACGACCAGGGCCTGGGCATCGACCTGGCATTAATTAAGGAAATGAAGGTGCTGCCCGACTTCCGCCAGCCCGACAACCTGCGCCTGGGGATTGCTCCGATCTATACGCGCTACACCGACATATATGAAGGCGTGATGCGTATGCGGCGGGTGATAAAAGAGGAAATTTATAAAAAATATATCGACGTAAAGCCAGATGTGACGTGATTTTTGTACTCTTTTTTAGAACGTTAATTCGGACAGATATGGTAAAATAGTATATTGTTGCGATGATTAATTCGGGTATTTCGCGAGGAAGAATTCCAGCTATAATTTAGCGTTTTTTTGAGGGTAAAGAGGGGGATTGGGGATCGTTTATTGGGCACTTTGCCCGGTAGGCGTGAAAATTTTTGGAGGTATACGTGGCAGAAGGTACAGCAAGTTCATATCAAGCCCAAGATATCCAGGTGCTTGAGGGTCTTGAGGCCGTTCGCCGCCGCCCCGGTATGTATGTGGGTGGTACGGACATCAAGGCATTGCACCACCTGGTTTATGAAGTCGTAGATAACTCGATCGATGAAGCCCTGGCTGGGGTATGCGATCGCATTGAGATTACCATTCATGCTGACAGCAGCGTGACCGTGTCCGATAATGGGCGCGGTATCCCTGTGGACGAACATCCCCAGATGAAGAAGTCCGCCCTGGAAGTCGTGATGACCGTGCTGCATGCCGGTGGTAAGTTCGGTGGGGGTGGGTACAAGGTTTCCGGTGGTTTGCACGGTGTCGGCCTTTCCGCCGTCAACGCACTTTCCGAATGGTTCGAGGTGGACGTGCGGCGCGATGGCGCTATCCACCACCAACGCTACGAGCGCGGCCGCCCGGTCGGCCCGGTGGAAGTGACCGGCAAGATGAAGAAGGGCGAGCGCTCCGGCACCACCCAGACGTTCAAATACGACCCCGAGATCTTCCAGGGCGATCTCGATTATCGCTTTGAGACATTGGTGCAGCGCTTCCGCGAGATG
>JAFGRA010000406.1 GCA_016935415.1 Anaerolineales bacterium | reverse complement strand
GCAGGCGCCGGCATTGACCCAGCGCGATTGCGGTGCTTCACCATCCTGGGTGATCTCGACCTGATACCATGCCACCCAGGAGAGTTCTTTCCAGGTCAGGTCAGGCCGCGAGAGGTCACTCGTGCCGCCATCGGCGGGCAGTATTGGCGTGGGCGTTGCCGCCACGCTCAGGGCGTGCGCATCCGCCCAGGAACTGGCGCCATAGCCACTGGTGTAGGCCAGCACCCGCCATTGATAGTCGCCGTCAGCCAGGTATGAACTCGGCGTCCAGGTGCATTCGCTTGCACCACACACCGTCCCGCCGGTCAGCCAGGCGTTGATCAGGGCCGTACCGCCGCCGAAGGGTTCGACGATCAGGTTGTACTGCGCCGGAGACCAGGAGGGTTTGTTCCAGGTGAAGGTCGGTTTGAGGAAGTCGACCGTGGCTCCGCTGCTCGGGGCGACCAATTCAACTTTGCTGTTCAGTTCGAACGTCCAGGTTGCCGAGAATTCGGAGGCCCCCACCCCAGCAGTATAGCCGCGCACCTGCCATTGATAGTCACCATCGGACAGAGTGGTGTTGGTCATCCAGGTGCAGTCGCTGGTGCAAACCGTTGCCGCCGAGACCCATTGGTCAACCAACGGTGTGCCGCCCCCCAGCGGTTCGATCACCACTTCATAGTTTTCCGGTGTCCAACCAAGCGCGCTCCAGGTCAGCACGGGATGCATCTGGTCGATGCTGGCGCTGTCTGCCGGAGAGATCAGCGTTGGCGCTTCGGGTAGGCAGGTTTGTGTCGTTGTATCGGCAATGTTGGAATACGCCGAGTAGCTGCCATCCGAATCACGGTAAGCGCGCACGCGGTAATAATATGCCGTCTCGCATACCAGCCCGATATCCTCATAGCTGGTTACATCTGCCGCCACCGTATCGATCTCGGCCCAGCTATCCGTGCCATTGGGCGAGCGTTCAATCGCATACGCGGTTTCAATACTAGAACGATCCGTCCAGGACAGATCGATCTGGTAAGTTGACACGCTTTCTGCACTCAGGTCCGTTGGTGTCCAATCGACCACACTGTGCGGCTCAGCCACCGAAGTGCTGCCATCATGGCCCTCATCGCCTTCATAACTGGCAGTCAGGGTGTGTTCACCGACCGAACCCAGCGTGAACGTACAGCTTCCTTCGGCCACCGTCGCCGCGCAGCTTTCCCCCGAACTGGCCGAAACCGTGACCGTGCCCGTTGGCGTCCCCCCACCAGAAGTCACCTGGAAGGCCACCGTCACCGGATCGCCGGGTAGCGATGGATCGGGGCTATCCGAGGTGATTGAGGTGAGTGTAGGCTCGATAGGATTATAGACTTCGATGGTTGTAGTTGTCATCAACGCGTCCCTATCAAAAACCATCCCTCCAAGCGCCAAAACACGTCCATCTGGCACCTGTATAAGGCCAAATGAAAGCCGCTGGTAATTCAACTCTTTTGAGATTCCCCAGGTGCCAGTTGTCGGATAAAACACCTCAGCCCGCAAGTAATCAACGCCATATCCGGAAAAATTATCATTATCCCCTCCCGCCACCAGCACGCGTCCATCCGTCAATAAGACTGCTTTGTGTAAAACACGTGGAATATTCAAAGCGCCGATCGTGGTCCAGGTATCAGTTGTCGGATCATAGACTTCCGTAGGTCCAATTAAGTCACCGAGATAATCCCCGCCACCTGCTACCAAAACACGTCCATCGTTTAGTAATGTCGCAGTATGATTATAACGACCAATATTCATGCTGCCAGCATCCAACCACATACCAGTCGCCGGATCATAGATTTCCACACCATCACTCGCCCGCGTTAGGTCCGTTGAGCCACCTGCTACCAAAACACGTCCATCCGGAAGAAGTGTAGCGGTATGAAACCTTCTAGGGGTATGCATACTTGTGGCAGCCGACCAAGTATTGCTGGTCGGGTCGAAGATTTCAGCACTAGCCAATGCACCATACTCCCCAGGCCCACCGCCAGTAACCAAGACGCGACCATCAAATAAACGGGTTGTCGTATGCCCAGAACGTACGTCGGTCAAATCTCCGACCGCTGTCCATATATTGGTAGCCGGATCGAATATCTCGCTGCTGTCCAATCCATAGCCGCCCGCCGCTAGTACACGCCCATCATTCAACAATGTAGCAGTATGATGCAAACCACGCGACTCGTTCATGTCGCCTACCGCGGTGGTCAAGTTAGTTACTGGATCATAGATATCGGCAATTGGCAAATACTCGCCATCACCCTCCAAGGAATAAACTCTTCCACCGGTAATCAATACCCGGCCATCATTCAACAAAGTAGTCGCATGCTCCCAGACGGGATAGCGTAAGCTACCCACGATAAACCACTCTTCCGTAGTCACATCAAAGATTTCAGCCACATCTATAAAAATTCCCTGTCCTAAAAATCCGCCTACAACCAATACGCCATCATCCAACGCGACAATCTCAAAGAAACCGCGTGCTCGATTTAAAGGGTTCGTTTCCCGCCAGGTTCCGGCAATCGGGTCGTAAATTTCCGCATTCGGTATATAGGCACCATCAGAGTATCCACCTGCCACAACCACCAATCCATTAACCATCAACATAGCTTCGTGGTAGAACCGGCTATAGCTCATCGCGCCGGTCAGCGCCCAGGTCCCCAGTGCAGGATCATAAATTTCTGCAGTATTAAAGCCATCGCCGGTATTGTCAGTGCCGCCGGCTACCAGTACCTTCCCATCGGGCAGCAAGGTTGCAGTATGAACAGTTCGCGCTACATTCATATTGCCGGTCACAGACCAGGTTTCCGTAACTAGGTCAAACAATTCTGCAGTTGAATGTATACCCCCTTCGCCATCATGACCACCGGCAACCAACACAGTGCCGTCATTCAGTAATGTGGCCGTATGTTCAGTCCGCGCTACACTGAGTGAATCAACACTGTTCCATGTATTCGCTGCCGGATCATAGATTTCAGCGCTGGCATGGATATTAGAATTATAGTATCTACCTCCACCAGCAATAAGCACGCGGCCATCATTGAGTAATGTAGCCGTATGGAAGATTCGCTCAACGCTCATCGATGCAGCTGGTGACCAGGAATTGGCTACCGGG
This sequence comes from Anaerolineales bacterium, assembly GCA_016935415.1. GTDB lineage: Bacteria > Chloroflexota > Anaerolineae > Anaerolineales > UBA11579 > JAFGRA01. The sequence continues at coordinate 3,505 of JAFGRA010000406.1, read as the reverse complement.
TCATAAATCTCCGCTGTACCAGTTAGCTGATAATTACCATCATAAATCTTTCCACCCACCACCAGCACCCGCCCATCAGGCAGCATCGTAGCTGTATGCCCGTTGCGCGAGTATGCCATTGGCACACCAAGGCTAAACGTTCTCGTCGCGGGGTCATAAATTTCGACATTGCTGCCAGACCAATGACCATAGGTATCATCAGCCCCCCCAACAACCAGAATCCGCCCATCCAGCAATCGTGTCAGTGTGTGCCCAACTTTCGGAAAAGCTGGCCCGAGGATATCCCATTTCCCGGGCGCCGATGCTGCCTGTTGGGTTGGCGAGAGAGCCAGCACAAAAAGCAGGATTCCGAGCAAAGCCATTGCCCGTACAGATTTCCGCAGTATATGGGTATAGCGCATCATTTTTCCTCCATGCATTAAAGAACAAGACAATCCAATTGGATGTCAAACACTTTTCATTATAGCGAAATGTTTCACAAAACTCCATAGACATTTGTCTATTTCCCACATTAGAGACCATTAATAAAAAAGAGAGCGGGGAAGGCAGGCCGCTCTCTTGGTGCAAAATGACAGCTTCGATGTTTGGTAACTGACCGTTTGCATTTAGAATATCTGCAACAGCTATTGACGGTCAGTTCCTTAGATTCTCAATACGCCGGTTGGAATTGACCGTATAACTGGTCGCGGATGTCAACGACCTGGCGGCGCAGGCGGTCGTCCTGCTCGATCATCTCGGCCACCTTGTCACAGCCATACATCACGGTGGTATGGTCGCGGCCGCCCAACACCGCCCCGATCTGGGGCAGCGAAATCTGGGCTTCTTCCCGCATCAGGTACATGGCAACCTGGCGGGGCAGCGCCACCTGGCGGGAACGGTCGCGGGCCAGAATGCGGTCAACGTCCACGCCGAACACACTGGCGACGATTTCCAGCACACGGGTCGGGTCCAGGTCGCGGCGCTGGGGCAGCATGTCGGCCAGAGCACTTTCTACCAATTCCATGCTCAATTCCTCACCGCGCAAATCCGAATAAGCCAGGATGCGGTTGAGAGCACCCTCCAGCTCGCGGATGTTGGTCTGCATGCGTTGGGCGATCAGCTCGAGGATGCCGTTGGGGACAATGCGGTCGGCCCGGTCGGCCTTGGCCCGCAGGATTGCCTGACGGGTTTCGAGATCGGGCGGTTGGATGTCGGCGATCAGCCCCCACTCGAAGCGCGAGCGCAAGCGTTCTTCCAACGTAATCATCGCCTTGGGCGAACGGTCGGAGGAAATCACGATCTGCTTGTCCTGCCCGTGCAGGGTGTTGAAGGTATGGAAAAATTCTTCCTGGGTGGATTCTTTCCCCGCAATGAATTGGATATCATCGATCAAGAGCACGTCACAGCGGCGGTACTTCTCGCGGAAAGCCTGCGTGGTGTGCGTGCGGATGGCGTTGATCAGGTCGTTGGTAAACTCCTCAGAGGAGACGTACAGCACGTTGGCCCCCTGCCCAATGATGTCGTTACCGATGGCGTGCAGCAAGTGGGTCTTGCCCAACCCGACCCCACCATACAGGAAAAGCGGGTTGTAGGCCCGAGCAGGATTCTCGGCAACGGCCAACGAGGCGGCGTGGGCCAGACGGTTGCTGGCACCGACCACGAACGTGTCAAAGCTATAGCGCGGGTTAAGTGCTAAACCGACTTGCGATTGGGACGCCTCATCGTATTCGACGCGGATGGGCTTGGTGGTTTCTTCCTTCCGGTTGGTTTCCTGCCAAATAACAAAACGCACTTCCACCGTGCGGTTCATAATATCGCTCAACAACTGCGTCACTGTACTGGTGAGGCGACCCTCCAACCAGTCACGGGCGTAGGCGTTTTGGACGCCAATGACATATGCGCCGTCCTCATAAGCGACGAATTGTGTGTCGCGTACCCAGGTATCATACGTTGCTTTGGGCATTTCCATTTGCAACTGACCCAGGACAGCCTGCCAGGCTTGTGATGCTTCCATGACTCCTCCAATAGTTTGTAAATTCAAGGCAGACTTGGGCTACAAGTAATATGAATCTATCTCCCCCGGCACTCATTACACAGGGGTGGCGTACTACCTCTATAAAGATTCGTTTGTCTGCTTGGTTAGATGAAGAAGAGTCCGGCTTACTTATGGACTCTTTTGGTGTAGTATGGGCAAATTAGGGCACTACACTGTGATCAGGTTGTACTCGTCATTTTATCAGAAGGCCGCCTAGCAATCAATACGTTTGCCCTACGGGAACCTAAAAAAATATCATCTTTTAAGATTCCCAAATGTTAAAGAATTGAACGCGTATAACCAGTTTTGTTTTTACATCTGCAAATGTCCATACGACCTGAACAAGCAGGGGAGGGGTGTTTATCCCACCCCCATATCTGGGTATTAATCGCCGCAGTAGGGGGGTAAGTACCACAGGTAGGGGCGTCATTCTTAAAAATTAATTCGCGTCAAAATATCTAATCACAGTACGCTATTATACGCGTTTAGGAATCTTACAATCTCAAGCAAAAAGACCTCAATTTATTCCACAGCGCCGCCCCAGCCAGCCGCCTTGCAGTCCACAACTTCTCCACAAGCTATCCACAAATTTATACACAGCGTCTGATATTTGAACACCTTTCGTGATTCTTTACCACTGCAATGTGACGTTAGCAGAGTATAGTTTTAACATCCGCCCGTACCCCGCGCAGGTCATTACCCGCCGGAAAATACCCCCACCGATCAGGAGAATTAATGGAAAAACGAAAAGTCGCCGTGCTGGCGAATCTGAAAGTCAATGCCCCAAAGCTTGCAGGCATGCCATCCGACCAATGGGACGACCTGGATTCCGAGAAGACGATCAACGCATTGGTTGAAGCGATCCGCGCCGGGGGCCACACCTGCGAATTCCTGGAAGGCGATGTCACCCTCTATGACACCATCCGCCAATTCAAGCCTGATATCTGCTTCAACATCTGCGAAGGCCACTTCGGCGATGCGCGTGAAGCGCACGTTCCGGCCATCCTGGAAATGCTGCGCATTCCCTACACCGGCTCGAAGGTGCTCACCCTGGCGCTCACCCTCGACAAGCCGATGACCAAGCGTGTGCTGCACTGGCATCACTTACCCACTCCCGCCTTCCAGACCTTCGAGCGCGTCGACGAGCCGCTGGACGAGGACATGCACTTCCCACTGTTCGTCAAACCCAGTCGCGAAGGTACCGGTATGGGTGTGTCCAGCAAATCGATCGTCCATAATGAAAGCGAACTGCGCGAACAGATCGGTCAGATCCTGGAGCGCTACCACCAGGCCGTGCTGGTCGAGCGTTACATTGCCGGGCGCGAGGTCACCGTAGGGGTGGTCGGAAACCTGACTGGGCCGGTCGCCCGCCGCATGCCCAAGAACCAGCATGCCCCGCGCATCGAAGCCGGGCTGCGCTTCCTACCACCGATGGAGGTCGACCTGTCCGAGTTCGCCAGCACCGACATCGTGTACAGCAACCGCCTGAAG
>JAFGRA010000405.1 GCA_016935415.1 Anaerolineales bacterium | reverse complement strand
TCGAAGATGTCTCCGCAGCCGTCCCAACCATGCATGAAGACGACTACCGCGGCGGCTTTGGTGGGTAGTTTCTCGCGCCCCCCGGCGGCGATGATGTCCCCGCGCCGCCAGTACGCCCGCCAGTAGAAGTCCGCCAATCCAGTTTGCTTTTGGAATTGCTCCCAGTCTGCGGTCTTGATGCTACCCTTTGCGGCGATCTCGTCTAGTTGGTAGGCCGCGCTGTAGACCCCGTCCTGGTCTTCCTGGCGCACTGCTCCGCTCACTTCAATCCAGTTTCCGCGTGCCATAGGTTTACCTTTGCTGTGTTTTGCTGGTCGATATAATTATTATACAGGCTTGTTCGAGCTGGGGAAAATTGAACATATCTTTAGTTGAAACACAAACTCAGGTAAAATAGGGGTTTGACGCCAATGCGAGATTGACCGGCGTAAAAAAACGAGTACAATGCAAGCACTTCTTGAGAAAATTATCCGATGAGAACTTCTTATGTTCATTGATCAGGCTGATATTACGGTGAGGTCCGGGCGCGGTGGCGATGGTATGGTGCATTTCCGGCGCGAGAAATACGTCGAGCGCGGTGGCCCCGATGGCGGGGACGGCGGCCGCGGTGGGGACGTGATCCTGGAAGTCACCCAACACACCAACACCCTATTTGCCTTCCGTAACCAGCGCCTTTACAAGGCTGACGATGGCAGCAACGGCGGCCGCAGCAACCGCTTTGGTAAATCTGCCGATAACCTGGTCGTGCTGGTGCCAGCGGGTACGGTGGTGTACGATGCGGAAACGGATGAGGTATTGGGCGACTTGACCGAGCCGGGCGAGCAGTTGACGGTTGTGGAAGGCGGGCGCGGCGGGCGCGGCAATGCGCGCTTTGCCAACTCGCGCAACCAGGCCCCGCGCATCGCCGAGAAAGGCGAACCCGGGGAAGAACGCAACCTGCGTTTGGAGCTCAAGTTGATCGCCGATGTCGGCATCGTCGGTGTGCCCAATGCCGGGAAGTCCACACTGCTTTCGGTGATCACCAACGCCAAGCCCAAGATCGCCGCTTACCCGTTCACCACCCTGGAACCCAACCTGGGCGTCGCCAATTTAGACGAGTTTACGACGTTGATTTTAGCTGACATCCCCGGCCTGATCGAAGGGGCGCACATGGGCGTTGGTCTGGGACACGATTTCCTGCGCCACGTGCAGCGTACGCGTGTGCTCATCCACCTGCTGGACGGCCTGGCCGAAGACCCGATTGCCGACCTGGCGCAGATCAACAGTGAACTTGCGCTCTTCGACCCGGAACTGGCCGAGAAGCCGCAGGTCGTGGCAGTGACCAAGTTCGACCTGCCTGACGTTCAGGCCATCTGGCCGCTGCTGGAAGATGAACTCCAGCAACGCGGCTATGAACCAATGGTGATCTCGGCCGTGGCCGGCACCAACGTGCGCTCGCTGCTCTACAAGGCGGCCGAACTGCTGGCAACCGCCCCGGAACCGGAAACTGTGGCCGAAATGCCCGTTTACCGGCCGGAGAGCGACCCCAACGAATTCAAGATTGCACGCACATCTGAAGGCTGGCAGGTGATCGGTGCGGCCATCGAGCGCGCCGCGGCGATGACCTATTGGGAATACGACCAGTCCATTCGCCGCTTCCAACGCATTCTGGAAACGCTGGGGATCGACAAGGCCTTACGCGAGGCTGGGGTGAAGAACGGCGATACGGTCATCATCGGCGACCACGAATTGGAATGGGAGGACTGAGCGGCAGGCTCAGGAACAACAATGCGCATCGGTATCTTTGGCGGCACCTTCGACCCGCCCCACCTGGGGCATCTGATCCTGGCAGCAGAAGCCCAGTACCAGCTCGAACTGGACCGCTTGCTGTTCGTGCTCACCCCTGACCCGCCGCACAAACAGGGCCAGCGCATCACTGCCTTGGACGACCGCCTGGATCTGATCCAGGCCGCCATTGCCCACGATTCCCGCTTCCAGCTTTCGCGGGTCGACATTCATCGCCCCGGGCCGCATTACTCGGTGGATACGGTGCGTTTCTTGCAGGAGCAGTACCCCAGCGCCGATCTGTTCTTCCTGATGGGTGGCGATTCGCTGCGCGACCTGCCGACCTGGTATCACCCGGTCGAGTTCATCAAAGCCTGCAATGGCATTGGCGTGATGCACCGCCCGGATGAAGAAATTGATCTGAGCGAATTGGAGCAGGTCATTCCCGGCATTACCGCAAAGGTAATCTTCATCAAAGCGCCTTTGCTGGAAATCGCTTCGTCTCAACTGCGCGATCGTATCCGCGAAGGGCGGCCTTATCATTATTACCTGCCGGATGAGGTTTCCGAGATCATCGATCAGCGCGGCTTGTACCGGAAGTAATTGTACGTGGGGACAAGTTTCTAAACTTGTCTCTACAAGAATTATCAACTATTTGGGGGACTGTCGGCTTATTGTTTCGACCAATCTGGATATACCCCATGTAACCAACTTCCCTGAGGGGGTGTGAAGTATTTCCTTGTGATGCGTGCCCCAACTTGCGATAATTAAGACGCAAACGGACAGACAAAAACAGGCATTTTGTTTGCCTGACAACTTCGTTTCAAGGAGCGTTACATGGAAACCACATTCACGGTCAAATTCTGGGGCGTACGTGGCAGTTATCCCGTCCCCGGTCCGGCAACCGCCCGCGTAGGCGGCAATACTGCCTGTGTGGAGATCACCGTCGGAACGTATACCATCATCATCGATGCTGGAACGGGCATCATCAACCTGGGCAAAGCGTTGGCCAAGCGCGGGGTGCCAGTGGATGCCGTGCTGCTCTTCGGCCACATGCACCACGACCACACCCAGGGTTTCCCCTTCTTCAGCCCGGCTTTCAATCCCACCACACGCCTGCACGTCTTTGGCCCGCAGATCGTCGGGCACAACTTGGAAGATGTGCTGCGCAGCACGATGCGCCCACCCACCTTCCCGATTACGCTGGATACCCTAAACGCCGACATTTCCATCCGTGAACTAGCGCAGGGTGAAGTCATCCTGATTGGTGAAGACGGCGTGCGGGTACGCGGATTTACGGATGTGCCGCTCAAGGATGAAAGTGAGAAGGTCAAAATTTACAGCATGCGTTCTTATGCCCATCCCGGCGATTCGCTGTTCTACCGCATCGAGTGGCAGGGGTGTTCGGTGGTCTATGCCAGCGATACCGAGGGCTACGTGGGCGGCGACCGGCGGTTGGTGAACTTCGCCCGCGATGCTGACCTGCTGATCCACGATGCTCAATACAGTGAAGATCATTACCTGGGCGAAGCGGTGGGCTTGCCGGTCACGCAGGGCTACGGCCATTCTACGCCGCAAATCGCCTGCGAGGTTGCCCGGCTGGCCGGGGTACGCCAACTGGCCTTGTTCCACCACGAGCCGGGCTACAACGATGAGCAGGTAGAGAAAATGGCCGCCGATGCCCGCCAACATTTCCCGAACACGACCGCGGCCTACGAAGGTCTGGAGATCGACCTGACCCAACCGGCCCAGCCAACCCACTCCACGCCGCCGTATGTGCCCGCCCCGCGCCCCAGAGACGGTAAAAGCCGCTGGATTGGTGCTTGAGAAAGGTTGACGTATGAACCTGAGCAAATATACAATAGGGAAGCAGCATCACGCTGGACGGTATCCCTATCGCTTGCAAGGAGAAAGCCGCATGACGGCTCTCAAGATCACCGAATCGCTCAAGGACGTTACCCTATTCAAGGGGATGACGGAGGAGGAAATGAGCCGCATCGCCGGGTCGCTGTACCTGCGCGACTTCCCGGCCAATGCCATGCTGATCACCGAAGGGCAGCCGGGCGAGGTGGTGTATGTGATCTTGAGCGGGACGGTGAAGGTGTTCAGCGTGCAGCCCGATGGCAACGAAGTGATTATTTCCATCGTCGGCC
>JAFGRA010000404.1 GCA_016935415.1 Anaerolineales bacterium | reverse complement strand
TCGCGCTCGCGCGCGGTTCCGGGATACTAACACAATGCCAGGTGGTATAGCCCCACGGTAGGCCGATTCACTCAGCCTGATAGCATTGTGCCGAATCCACTAAGCCCACAAAACTGGAATCGGTACACCTATTCGAATAATAACCCGTTGCGGTATACTGATCCATCTGGTCATTGTGGTCGGGATCATAATCCTGCTGCAACTGATCTATGTAATGAATTAAGAGCGGATATTGAAGGGCGGTACGATGTATCTATCCAAGGAGCATGGACACTGGAAGAATTACAGTATTTTGAAGCAGCAATGACAAACGTGGCCGATTTTGTTGGCGGCGATGCTGAGGTAAATAAACATATTGCGAATGCAACAGGAGGTACAGAAGCATATCAAAGTTCTGGAAGGATGCCGATCATTCGTGGTTCAGATAAAACTTGGTCGTCAGGAAATCCTAACACAGCTGGATACTTTAAAGGGATGATTTATCTGCCTGATGAAGTTTTTGAATTCGATCCTATTAGGGATAGACCTATTACCAGACCAGGGTTTTTCACTGATATCAGAACTGTAGAAGAAAGTGCGAAAATCTCTATTCAACATGAATTTGCGCACCTGTTGGCGGACTCGGTCCCAGACTTAGTTAAAGATTATGCATCTAGACCTCACAAGCCATTTCCTAATGTAGCAGCAACAGACTATGAAGAAGACTTTGCGGTTGCCACAGGGATATTGATGTCTGTACGTCAAACTACTCCTAATTGGAAGACAAAAAAGGCGTATACCCGTTTAGAAAACTTGATTGCAGCTGATTATTCTCGAAATGTTAATTTATTTGGTGCGAAAAGAGTTACCAATTCCCTCCCCCGTGGCTACTTGGCTCCATAGTTTATCAGTGAAAATGTATGAATGTCATTATGGAAAAATAAGATGAGGAAAAATAGAACCATACGTACAATTGTGTTGAGTCTTTTGCTGGTATTGTTGGTTGCTTGTGTGCCATCTGAGTTTGCTGCAACAGTAACCCCGATTGTAAAAATCGTATATGTTACCGCTACACCTGCACCAGGTACACCGCAACCCCCTACCTTGAACCCAACAATCACGCGTACACTCTTTATCACCCGCACGCCGGTAACACCCAAGCCGACAGCCACTTTTCCACTAGATCGTATTGTGAATTGTGAGCAAGTCTTTCCTAACCATGTCTCTGGTCCGGTTAGCCCACATGGAATTACGCCTGGAAGTACCACAATAGAGGAGGTGGAGCAAATTCTAGGCCCAGCGGATTGGATACGTGAAGATCCCATCTTTTGGGAGTATGATCCTAACAAAGATCGAGATGATTGGGTCTACATTCAATTCGATGCTGAAAACGTTGTTTTTGAAATATTGTATTCTTCAGTGGAGAGGTTGACATTCAAAACATTTTTTGAGGAATATGGATGTCCGGATACGATTTGGTTGCATGATACACAGCAGGAAGTATGGGGGGAAACCACCATCTATGAAGAGGCGACAATGATTTATTTTGAGAATGGCATTTATTTACCACTTATCCTTCCCCTCAGTCTGCGGGACGAAGTTTTTGAAATAATCTTCAGGTCCCTTAGATCCCGAGAGGATATCTTGGAGTACAATCCAAATTTTAAATTTCCACCGAGTGCAGAATGGGAAGATATCGTGGTTACGCCATAGGTTGCTATTGGGCCATAATCGGATCTAGTCTACAGAGTTCGTTTGTGGGTTTATGATGGTTTCTTTTAGTCACTTTCCACGCCAGTTTGTCGTTGCCAATAACCTGGGAACTTTGGAAAGATAGACAAAATAGACGGTTTTTGCTCCCGCATTTACACCCTGTAGATATAAGTAGGTATATATAAACAAGATAGACGATTTTTCGCGTGATTTCGAAGCAGGTTGCTTGGGGTTCGGCGGCGGCCAAGGGGCCTTGCACCTTTTTTATTATGGGGGATACAAACCTTTTACTTATTAGCAAGTCCTAGATCGAGTCGCCTTTCCTGGTGCAGTTTGGGTGCAAACAGGATAACGTATGTAAATTCTGTGGATAGAATGGGCCATTGGTGGCTTTGTTTTTGGACGCCGTGGACTTGATAGACAGGATTTTACACCATGGAGATGTTGACCTGACAACATTTGGTTTTAGAGTTTAGAGATCAAAGCCGTCTAGTGCTTCATTTTCAAAAAAGCAGGCGCTATCCTTTTGGATAACGCCTGCTTAAGTGTATGGTTTACAGACTAGCCGCCAGCCACTGCGGGGATGTACGCCACCCGGTCACCATCCTGGAGCACATCGTCCAGATCGGCTTGCAGATTATTGCGCATGACGATCTTGACGTGCGCTTCCGGCAGGTTCAGCGTGTGCATCAGGTCACGCAGCGTGTTTCCAGGCTCGACCTCGATGATCGTGCCTTCCAGCGGAATTTGCGGCGCGAACTGGCGCAATGTAGCGAATACCCGCAGTTCTACTTTCATCATGCTCGACTAGTCTCCGGCGTGCACCCAATCGTACACGTGGTCGAGCTCCTCATCGGTGACCGTCCAGACTACGTTGTGCGGCGGCAGTTTCTCGTAGCGCATGAATTCCGGCGGGCGGTCGTCCTCGGCGGTAAAGCCGGCCTTTTCGTTGAACAGGCGCTCCATCTTGAGGATTTCCTTACCCATCTCGATGACGTCATCACCGGTGATGTCCAACCCCATCACACCCGCAACCGTATCAGCCATACCCGCCCAGCCTTCGGCGATATCCAGGATCGGGAAGGCAATGAACAAGCAGTAACCGCTGCTGTCGATGAAGGAGGTCGCTGCCTGGAAGGTGAGCGAGAGGTCGGCCTTGCCCTCGTCAGAGAGTGGATCGACCTTGCCACCTACACCGGCGATTTCAGGGGCAATCGTGTATCCGGCAGTATGGTCGGCGCCCATCGGGGTGGTGGCGTAGGTTACGCCAATGCCCTTAACGGCCCGCGGTTCGTAGGCTGGCATGGACTGGCCTTTGACAGTCGGCACACGATGCACGCCAAAAGCTTTGGCGGTAGCTTCCACGCCCTGCCCGATGATGCGGCCCATAGGGGTGCCTTCGTAGACTTCCGAGAGCAGGCCCAGTGCGCCGTCGGCATCACCAAATTCGAGCACGCCGCCTTCCATGGCAATTGCGATAGTATTACCGGCTTCAATCGTATCCAGGCCGACGTCATTGCAGATATAGGTCGCGTCAGCGATGTAATCCAGGCTGTCGATCCCGCAGTTGGCGCCTAAGGCCCAGGCAGTTTCATATTCCACGCAGGACACCTTGTGCGAGCCGTCTTCGTTGGGATAGATGTTGGAGCATTTGATGATGCAGCCGGGGTGGCAGCCGTGGCCGGTCTGACCTTCGCCGCCATCGGCGCAGCGCTCTTCGATCACTTCGGCAATTGCCTCGCCGGAGATCTTGGCTGCGCCCTCGAAATGCCCGGAACTGAAGTTGCGAGTCGGCAGGCCGCCGGCTTCATTCAGGATATTGACCAGAACGGCCGTACCATAGGAAGGCAGACCACCGTCTTTCTTGGTCAGATCATGCGCCATAATCGCATCGGTCAGGCGTTTACGCCCGGATTTGAACAACTCCTGGTTGGCAATTGCCACACCGGGGCCGCCCGTATCGTCGACCACGATTGCCTTGACGCCTTTAGAACCCATCACTGCGCCCAGTCCGCCGCGTCCGGCATAACGGCCGGGGCGGTTCTCCATATCATTGACGGAGATACCGGCGTTGCTGAGTTTCATCTCACCGGCCGGGCCAATTCCAATCACGGCCGTGTCGGGATAGGTTTCCCAAAGCTTTTCGTCCACCTCGTACATGCCTTTGCCAAGGATGTCGCCGGCGTCCTTGAATTCCACGCCGTCCTTGGTAATGACCAGGGTGTACCATTTACCTTTTTCGGGAACACCTTCGAGCACGATGGCTGCCAGGCCAAGCTTAGCGATCTTTTGTCCGGAAAGACCGCCCGCATTGGCCTCTTTGATGCCCTTCGTCAGCGGACTTTTGGCACCAAAGGATGTGCGTCCACTGCTGGGCGCTGCCGGGGTGCCCGTCACCCACCCGGGGGCGATGGTCAGCTTGTTGTTTGGCCCCAACGGGTGGCACATTGGGTCTACCTCGTGAGACGTAATCGCGGAGGTCATACCGCGGCCGCCCCACTTGGCATACTTTTCGGGAACGTCCTCATATTTATAGCTGAGGTCGTTCATATTGATACGCAGGATCTTTCTTGACATAGCTTCCTCCAATCAGGATTGTGAAACTGAACTCCGTTTATGAATTCACCTGAGCGAATTCAACCCAATAAATTAATCTTTGGTTCGATAAGAATGATGCATAGCGCCTTGTTCACGCAAAGCTTGCTTCAGGTTCTCGGTCATATTGATCCCGTCCCGGTATTGGTACGGCCACATATGCGTGGTCGAAAAGATGCCCAGGTGGTCGCCATCCTGCAAGGGGCGGTCGAACTCGACACTCACCCCGGGCATGCCGCACAATACCGAGTTGATGAACATAAACCCGATATCCTCCTCAACAATACCGACTTCTGCTAATAGGTCGTCCTTGCCCAAACCCGGTTCCAAATCGAGGTCCAGGGTGGCGAGATGCTTACGCCCGGCGGCCTGCGCCAGCGAACCGTATAATGCCACATTTACTTTGATCGATGTCATCGGTCCATAATCCTAACAGAGCAGCCCTGAAAGCATCAGGCCTGCCGGGTAAACTTACGGAAACCAAGAATGATCGTACCGGCTACAAAGCCACCGATCAATCCGGAGACCATGTGGGTCAGTAGGGGATAACCGATCCCACCAACCAGCGAAGCGTATTTACAGCCAATTATGCCAGTAATTCCCAAACGAATGAAAATGCGCATGGGATGCACGAGTGCTCCCAGCAGCATGTAGAACCACAGCTTGTCTTGCCAGGCCTCGAGCAACATGAAACCGATATCCATCAACGGCCCAGCTAGGAAATAAGTGATCTCTCCATAAGGATCGCCAAAACTCCATATCGGCAGCATAAAGGTCAGCGCCGCGCTCGTGCTGGTGACTGTGGAGGCCCAGCGATAACGCGAACCGATCCGGCCGACGAGCAGCAAAGCCATCCACTCGATCCCGTGGCGGCCATGGAATTGGATCGGCAGCCGGAAGCGGGCATGGGCGATCACGGCCACTACACCCAGGCTGGCCAGGAAAGCAATTTCCAACCAGGCCGGCCAATCACGGACTTTAATAGCGCTTATAGACTTCTTTTGGTGCAATGTTCCAGTCGTATTTTTCATCAGTGTTTGCCTCCACAACAAGCAAGGTGGCTGCGCCATCTTTCAAGATCGGCCGTACCCACGGTCCAACATTAATCCTTGCACTGTCCAAGACAGCTTCTTCCGAGGTAGTGAGAATTTTTTCAATACCAGTATCATTATACAATGTTTTAGCCGTGTAAATTCCTTCGAGTTCGCGGATGCCCGGCAACCAGATGAAACGCCCGTCGTGGCCGGTGGCACGCAGTCCCACCGCCGCCAACGCCCCGATCACCCCGCCGCCATCCCCGCGTAATTCTTCCAGGTATACTCCGGTATTTTCGGCCAGATGCAAAGCAGCCGCTTTGGTCAGTACTTCTTCTTTGGCATCCTGCCCAAAGACTTGCACGGTAGCATCGACAGCCGGGAATGGGGCAATACACAAACCCACGTCAGAGCCTGAGGCGCTTTCGCGTTCCAGGTAATAGCGACAGAAAGCTGTCAGGTCTTCTAATTGTTCTGCGGGCATGTCTACCAGGATGCAGGCGGAACTATTCTGGGCGGTATACGGGATGCGCTCATCGACGAATAACTGGTGACGGGTAATGGAGATCAATGTTAACGGTTCCCTGGCAATGTGCTGCGCCAATTCACGCGCCCGGAATCCTGTTCCCCGGCTTTCCAGGTTATCTGTATCATCAATACCGATCAAATATTTCATGCGGTAACAGCCTACGCTACTTGATTGTGATCAAGGTGATATCTTTCGGCCAGTTTTCTTTGGGCACAGTCGGTGAAGCAAACTTGACCGTACCCCGGTTGGTGACGTCCAGGATAACCTCATCCGTGACTTCGCTCTTTTCCAGGGTAATATTAAAATTTAGACCTTGCAAGGTAACAGAGGAAAATTCGCTTACCCTTGCTTCCTCGAGCACCGTCAACAAAGCCGGCCCTGCTTCGGTCTTGCCGTCCACTTCTATCGCAACCTGGGGCATTGCTTTCACTTGCTCAACGGTAAAATTGACCGGCGCGCCATTCGACGGTACCACCTGGAATAAAGCCCCCTCTGGCGATGTCACTTCTACACCATCATCCCTGGTATCGCTGTTGGATGCGGTGCTGCACGCGCTCAAGAGAATCAGTAACAAGCCCCCTGCAATTGTTATAAGAGGTAGCCGTTTCATTATTCTATCCTTTTGTGAATGAACATTATTAGTATACAATATTCCCAATCTATCTAAAAAGTGACAAACGTCACAATCTCTGTCCTAAAGCTGATCTGTTGTGCCAATGCCGCGAAATTCCTCAAATAGCCTTTGATCAATCAAGGGGGCACCTTAATAATATCGATTAGCTTGGGCAATCTTCCCCAACCAATAAGCACTTGGCTTGGGTGTACGTCGTTGTGTTTCGCGGTCTACGGTGATGATGCCGAATTTGGGAGTATAACCACTGACCCATTCAAAGTTGTCAAAAGCAGACCAACAATAATAGCCGCGCACATCGATACCGTCTCCCATCGCTTCGACTACACTGTGCAGTGCGCGCTGGAAATATCTAACCCGCTGGGTATCATCGGTGGATGCCAATCCATTCTCGGTCACAATAATGGGAATCCCGGCGATTTCAGCCGCCAGCCGGATCGTTCCCCCGATCGCTTTAGGATAGAACTCCTCACCTGTCTGATTCTTTTCGACGTGCTTGCCGGGTGAGACCGCGCCGTTTGGACCGACTAACATGCGCGAGTAGGTTTGCACACCAATGAAATCATCCTTGCGTACTTGTTCAAGATAGATATCGGACATTTCCCGGCGGTATTCCAGCGCCTTGTTTTCGCCACCTTCTGCTGCCTGAACATCGATTAGGGCTAGCGTCAGCCCAACCGGAAAGTCACCCGGTCCGGCGTGAAGTACCTCAAAGGCGCGGCGGTGCGCGTCAAGAATGATGTCGCGCATTCGTGGCTCGGCAACTAATTGGAATAAACCCAGGCGGTCAGGGGAAACATCAAAGGCCTGAGCGGCAATGTTCCAAAAAGGCCCTTCCTGGATTTTGAATGGCAGTAATTTGGATAAGATCATTGCCAGATTAGGTTCGTTAAATGTACAGGCCGCGCTGATCAGGTCGCCCAGGTGCTCGGTGGCACGTTTACAATAACGGGCAAAGTACTCAGGCGTCTTCTCGTCGAGCCAACCACCACGCCGCATCAGCCAACGCGGCGTGGTGAAATGGTGGAAGGTAACCATTGGCTTGATGTTATGCGCGTGACAGGTTGCCAACATGCGGCGGTAGTGTTCGAGTTCGGCGTAGGAGAATTCGCCTTCTTCGGGTTCAATGCGTGCCCATTCAATCGAGAAGCGATAAGAATTAAATCCGAGTTCCGCCAGCAAGGCGATATCTTCCGGGTAGCGGTGATAATGGTCACATGCGTCGCCGGATGGCTCGGCATAGATGGTTTCAGGCAGGTGTTCCAACAACCAACACTCGCTGTTGATATTATTTCCTTCTACTTGATGAGCGGAGGTAGCCGCCCCCCACAAAAATTCTTTTGGAAAAATAAACTCTTGTGTCATCATTATACTCCGATTTGTCTTGGTTGTTTATTTTTGTGAAAGTTTGGAAATTATCTGCAAGCTTGCGAAACAACAAAGTGTGCTGTATTACCGAAATCATAACAATTGTCCGGGTAATGCCGATTACAAGAGACTGTCCTTGTGGCAAGACAAAACCGTGTCCCAGACAACTGGCTGGACACAAGTGAGTATGTCTACTATAAAAATGGGAGCAGCAAATTTTCTGCTGCTCCCGATACGAAGGAAAGATACTGAACTTTCCGACTAATTGATTGGAAACTTGCTTTGCAGTTACATTTGGGGGACTTTGCCGTGCACCTGCATCAGCAAGCCGTCTACCATTTCATCGGCGGGCATGGTGAGTGAGCCTTGCTGGAACATCAATACGCTCACCAGGGGCATATCGGCAAGCATATCCATCACGTCCATGCCGACATCGCCGTTTTCTTCCCCGCCAAAGAGTTCTTGATTGTTGGATTTGATCTGTTTGAAGACCGGACCTAGTACGGCTGCGCCGCGCGGGTCAGTCATCCATTCGCGAATTGTGGATTCTTTGTCGATCAGGCAAGGCAGTTCAAGTGTCGACTCCAACGTGATTGTCAGCGAGTGGCGGATATCGGCAGCCGAAGCCCCGATCAGTAGGTCGAATTCGCCGTCCTCGGTGATCCACTGATGGTATTCAGGATGGTAGTAGGCAAAGGAGCGAAAATCGAGTTCGAAGGAAACGGTTTTGGTCTCCCCGGGTTGCAGTTCGACTTTGGCAAAACCTTTCAATTCTTTCTCGGGGCGGACCAGGCCGGATTTCTGGTCGTGCACGTAAAGCTGGACGGTTTCTTTCCCAGTCAGATTGCCGGTGTTGGTCACGTCTACTTTCACGATCACGCCATCGACATCCCTAAAGCTGTCGGCGGATACTGTCGGATTGCTGTAGGAGAACGTCGTATAGCTCAGGCCATGCCCGAATGGGAAGAGCACCGGCAATTCTTTGGCGTCGTAATAGCGATAGCCGATAAAAATCCCCTCTCCGTAGCGCACCTCACCGGCTCCACCCGGCCAGTTGATATGGGCGGGCGTGTCGGCGTTCTTGAGCGGGAAAGTTTCGGCCACTTTACCGCTCGGATTCACTTTTCCGAACAGGATGTCGGCAATCGCGCCACCCCCGGCTTGCCCCATCATCCAGGCTTCCAGTACGGCGGCAACATCGTCGATCCAGTCGCTCATCACGACCGGAGCGCCGTTGTTCAGCACGACGACGGTCTTGGGCTGCGCTGTAGCAACCGCCTTGATCAGCGCGATCTGCGGTTCGGTCAGTTCAAGGTCGGGCCGGTCGTAGCCTTCGGATTCTTTGGAGGCAGGCAGAGCGAGATAGATCAGGGCCACATCGGCGCTCTCTGCCACGTCAACGGCTTGGTCAATCAGTTCCTGGTGCAAACTACCATCGGCCGAGTAACCTTCGGCGTAGCTCAATTCGGCTTCTTCAGCCTGGTTTAGCAATTCCTGGAAGGGAATGGCTACCTTGGTGGGGTTGATGTGCGAACTGCCGCCACCTTGGAAGTGGGCAACTTCAGCAGCTCGGCCGATCACGGCGATATGTTGGTGCCCTTTCAAGGGGAGTAGGCCGTCATTCTTGAGCAATACCATGCCCTCTGCGGCGATCTTGCGGGCCAGGGCGTGATGTGCCTCGATGTCGAACTCGCCGCCTTTGGGTGTTTCTTGCGCCTTGAAGACGATACCGAGGATGCGCCGGACGGATTCGTCCAGGATACTTTCATCCAGCATACCCGAGCGAACTGCTTCGACAACCGCCTGTACCCGCGTTTCCTGTGGGCCGGGCATTTCAAGGTCGAGACCGCCCTTGAGGGAGGCTACTCGATTGTGAACTGCGCCCCAATCGGAAACGACCAAGCCCTGGAAACCCCATTTGGTCTTAAGGATGTCGACCAATAACTCGTGGTGCTCGGAGCAGTAGCTGCCGTTGAGTTTGTTATAGGCGCACATCACTGTCCAGGGTTGGGCTTTCTTTACGGCATTTTCGAAGGCTGGCAGGTAGATTTCATATAAGGTGCGTTCATCTACCACGGCATTGATACTGAAGCGTTGGAATTCCTGGTTGTTTGCTGCGAAATGTTTGAGCGAAGTACCAACGCCTTTGCCTTGGATGCCGTCGATCAGGCTGGCAGCCATTTCTCCGGCCAGGTAGGGGTCTTCTGAGAAGTATTCGAAGTTGCGGCCGCCCAATGGAGAGCGTTTCATGTTGGCACCCGGTCCAAGCAGAACGTCTACGTTCAACGCAATACACTCTTCTGCCAGGGCTTCACCCATTTCGTGGATCAGGTCCACATCCCAGGTCGCAGCCAGGCAGGACGCGGTAGGAAAGCAGGTGGCCGGCAGACTGGTCATCATTAGCGAACTCGCATCGGGAACGCGTCGGACGCCGTGCGGCCCGTCGGAAACGATCATTTCAGGGATGCCCAGGCGTTCCACCGGTACAGTTGTCCAGGCGCTTGCTCCTGTGCAAAGCGCAGCCTTCTCTTCCAGCGTCATTTGAGCGAGTATGGATTTTATGTTTTTCATTACACATCTTCCTCTTAGAGATCAGACATATTTAGGTAGACTCAAATTGGCGAGAGACGTTCCGTCAGAGAGTCTTCTGTGTTCCGCGATCTTAGGATCCCCGGTGTTCGTATACCGTTGAGAGGTCCCATTCCTCATAGATCTTTGGAACGTCGCTGATCAGGCGTTTCGTGTAGGGTTCTTTCGGGTCCAGGATCACTTCGTCGGCAGATCCGCGTTCAACGAACTTCCCGTGTTCCATGATATAGACCGTGTCGGAAACGTAATACGCCAAGCCGATATCGTGGGTGATGAAAATCGGCGTCATTCCGACTTCATTGCGAAGCTGCATGAGCATATCCAGGATGGTGGCTCGCGAACAGGCATCGATCATCGAGGTAGGTTCGTCGGCCAGCAGGATCTTCGGTTTCAGCAAGAAGATCCGGGCAATCATCAAGCGCTGCTGTTGTCCACCAGAAAGCTCAAAGGGGTATTTGTTGGTCAATTCTTCGAACTTCAGGTTGACAAAGCTGCATGCTTCCGTCATCATCTCTATTTTTTTCTCATGCGGGAGGCGGCCGCCGCCGCGCATGCGAATGCAATCCAGCAGCACGGTGTCGATCTTGTTGAAGATATTGTACGAAGAGAACGGGTCTTGAAAGATGGCCTGGATGTTTTTCCAGTACTCTTTTCGTTTCTTCGCTGAACTGATATCACGCAAATTCCCTTGGAAGTAGATCTCTCCTTCGGTTGGGTTGATCAATCCCAGGAGCATCTTTGCCAGCGTGGTTTTTCCACTACCGGATTCGCCCACAATGGAGATCACTTCGCCTTCGTAGAAGCTGAAATCTACGTGGTCGACAGCTACCGTTTTTTGCTGGCCTAAGCCAAATATCTTGGTAAGTCCGGTTCCGCTCAAGCAAACCTTTTTATCTTCAGTCATTTTTATAAGCCTTCCGCAACTCTTTTTCTGTGAAGATGCAACGATAAGTACGATCGTCGTTGATTTGGCGCATTTCCACATTAGATGTTATGCATTCTGGTTGCACGTATTTGCAACGTTCGGCAAATCGGCAGCCAAACGGAGGGTTTTTAAGATTGGGCGGCACCCCTGGGATGGCCGTTAGTTTGACATCCCGGAGACCTTCTTCGGGGACGATGATCGACCCCATCAAGCCTTTAGAATAGGGGTGGAGGGGATCGAACACAGCTTCGTGTGCGCTGGCTTTTTCCACCATCTGTCCGGCGTACATCACCATAATGTCATCAGTCACGTTGTAAAGCAGTGGCAGCTCGTGCGTGATGAAGATCATTGATTTGATAAAACCGTCTTCCATCAAGTCTCTGAGCATGCGGATGACCATTTTCTGGGACGTTACATCGAGTGCAGAGGAAGGCTCGTCGGCGATCAGGATTTTGGGGGTAAGAATGACCGAGATGGCGATCACGGTGCGCTGCTTCATACCACCCGAAAGCTCAACCGGGTATTTTTGCAGCACTTCGGCCGGAAGCCCCAGCAGTTCGAAGCGTTCCCGGGCCATCTGGTAGATTTCTTTTTTTGTGGTTTTTGGTTGGTGCGCCTGGATCACATCCTCAATCAGGTGGATGACCTTTTGGGTTGGGTTGAGGGCATTCATGGCGGCTTGAGGGATATAAGCGATCTCGGTTCCCAAGATCGAGCGGCGCACATCATCGGGGTTCATCCCGGAAATGTTACGGCCGTCGATGATGATCTCTCCGCTGGTATAGTGCAATGGCGGGAAGTAATATCCCATCAGGCTGAGCGCCAGCGTTGATTTGCCGCAGCCGGATTCGCCCGCAATACCCAGCGATTTCCCTTCTTCGACCTTCAAAGAGACGTGGTCAACCGCGTAGATGTCTTCCCCAAACCGGGTGATATATTTGGTGGTCAGTTCGTTGACTTCTAGCATTACTTTTGACATAGTGGTCACCTAATCTCTCAAAGCCGGATTGAATACCTGGTCGAGGCCCGTATTCATCAAATTCATCGAAAACGAAATCAGTGCGATCGTAATGATTACGGGGAAGTATGCCCACCATTTACCCAGAATTTGCGCCTGGTAGATCATTGCCCAGTTCATCATCAGACCCAGGGTTGGCACTTCTGTGGTTCTAGGTCCCAGCCCAAGGATCGACAAACCTGCTTCGGCCAAAATCCCGGAGGAGATCTGCAAGATCAGCGCCATGATCACGTAAGAAGCGATGTACGGCAGAATATCGGCGACGATGATGTGAACGAGCGAGTGGCCGGAAAGCTTCGACAAATTGACGTGATCGCGATTGCGCAGTGAGATCACTTGCGACCGCACCGCCCTGGCCGTCCATACCCATGAAGTGAAGCCGATCACGGTAGCAATTGTGAATGCGCCGCGTTGTTCTTGCCCGATACTGAATGAAATCAGGATCAACAGCACGAAGCTGGGAATGACGGTGAAGAGATTTGTCAAGAACATGATAGCGTCATCCACGAAGCCGCCGATATAACCCGACAACAACCCCAGGACCAAACCAATCAAGGTGGCGATGGTGCCGGCTACGAAGCCGATCTGCAAGGATACTGTGGTTGCGGCGACCAATTCTGTCAGCACATCGCGGCCAAAGTTATCAGTTCCCAGCGGCAGCACGCGCACGTTGGCAACCTGGTTGACGTTTACATATTTCGATTGTTCGAGAAAGGTTTTCTCTTCCAGGACACCGGTTTCCGGGTTGGTCAATGCAATCGTGACGCCATCGGTTGACAGCAACCCCTCGAGGGATTTGTTGAGCCGGATAAAGTAATTTCGATCGGCATTGGTCATCCCGGAGATTTTTAGTGTGGAATCGAAATTGTTCACCCACAGTTCCATCAGCATTTCAGTGTCTTGGGGGTCGATCTCATTTTCTGGGATTCCGACTCCTACCAGCCATTCTTGCATGGCCAGCCGATCCTCCTCGTCTAACTTACTGGCAATGCGTTTATCGGCGGCATTATCCAGATTTAATATAAATTGTGGCGCCTCGATGCTGTCGTAGACATTGACGTAAATCCCAGGCGGGAAGAAGGTACCCTGCCCGATAATTTCCAGTGGTTTGTCGGGGATGAGCAATGGATAAAAGATCACGGTTAGCAGAATCGCCGCGAAGACGATGAAGCCAATCACAAAGTTGGAAGAGCGAAATACTTGTTGAAGGATATGTTTCATATTGCAAGCTCTCCTTTATCAATCAGCCTGTGCGGCTTTGATGCGGGGATCAAGGAAACCATAGACGATTTCAATTAAAAAGTTGGCGGCCAATACCATGATGGTGATGATCAATGTGGTTGCCGAGATTAGCGGGTAATCCCCGCCCAGCACCGCAGTCAGGATAGTGGAGCCAAGCCCGGGATAGCTAAAGATGATTTCCGCCACCAGCGCGCCGCCGACCATGGTGCCGATGGATAACGCCAAACCGGTGATTTGGGGCAACATGGCATTCCGAAATACGTAGCCGATGATCTTGCGGTCTTTGATGCCCAGGAAGCGGCTGTATTTGACGTAATCAGCATTTAATTCGTAGATCGACATCGAACGCATGCCGATCGCCTGTCCGCCGATTGTGATCAAAACGATCGACCAGAACGGTAGTTGGTAGTGGACGATCACTGATTTTACAAAATTCCAACTGAAATTTGGAATCAGGTCGAACCCATAACCGCCCGAGGTTGGGAACCATTTCAACGAGACGCCAAAAATGACCAACAAAACCACAGCCATGCCAAAGGCCGGTAAATTGCTCACAAAAATACTGATCGGCATGATGACTTTATCGAAGGCACCTCTCAGATAAGCGGCTAATGCGCCCAGTGTGTTGCCGATCAACCAGCCGGCAATGATCGCCGGGAATTGCAGCGCGATCGTCCACCAGATCGAGGCTCGGAGTACGCTTGCCACTGTACGGGGATATTGGCTGATTGAGTAACCAAAATCACCTTTAAAAATATTGCCCATATAGATAAAGAATTGCTGGATCATTGGTTTGTCCAGGGCAAAAAGTTCGGTGTACTGCTCGTAAATAGCCTGGACACCACTTGCATTGGACATGCCTTGGGCCAGCCTTGAAACAATGGCCGCCACCGGGTCACCCGGCATCAGGCGCGGCAAGATGAAGTTGAGGATAAATGCCGCAACCAATGTGACTACGAACCAAAGCAGCTTGATTAGGAAATACCTTCGATACCCTTTCAACGCTACCTCCTATAAAAACTCATATGCAATAAGAGAGACTAAAGGTGACAGTCACCTATGCCAACCAGAAGTTGGACTACAGCCTTAGTAAATGCGACCATGAATGCCAAGTGACTGTCACCAGTTTGGTGCATTACAGCCATGCTCCAAAAGGAGCATGGCTGTTTTCTGGTTTATGGTTTACTCGCCTACAAGCTCTAGGTTGTAGAGGCAGGCGACGCCGTATCCGTCGGAGCAGATCGTCGGGGGAACGGGCGGGTTGGTGCCATCATCCGCGTGCGGGAAGTTGGTCCAAACACTCTCGTTCACCGTATGGAATACGTCCGGGCGGTACATGAGTGTGAAGGAAGGTACATCGGTCAGGTAGATCTCGACCAATTGGGTGTACATATCCTTCAGCGCGGCTTCATCGGATTCGGTAGGAATGGCCTGGATCAAGGCGTCGGCTTCAGGGTTGGAGTACTGACCCCAGTTGCCGTTCCAGTTGCTGGCCATACCAACGAACTCGGAACTCATCAGGTGGCGGATGCGGCTCCAGGGCTGGGTTGGGCCAGCGCCATCGCTCCACATCATGAAGATGTCATAGCCCTCGGGGAGGGGAGCATCCGAGACGGTCACCACGGTCTGGTACACGGACCATTCAGGATAGTTGGTGGTGATGTCGATCCCGATCTCAGCACCGGCTGCGGCAACAACTTCGATCGCAGCTTGCCAGTCAGACCAGCCGTTCGGGCAGGTGGCGATGTAGTGCAGGTTCTCGCCGTTGTATTCGCGCCAGCCGTCACCATCGTTGTCCACGATGCCGGCTTCGTCGAGCAGCGCGATCGCGCCTTCGATGTCATTGCCAGCCCACTGCAGGTCGGCGACAGCATCGTGATCGTACATGGCTTGCTCACCCGGGGTCGGGTTCATCAGCGAGCGCGGAACCTGATCGAAGGTAGCCGACTGGTTGGTCATGGCGTTGGCAATGATGGTCGGGTAGTCTACTGCAATGGCGATGGCCTTGCGGACGGCAACTTGATCCAACCCAGGGGAGTTCAGGTTGTAGTATGCGGTCGGCAGGCTGGCGCCAATACCGTAAGGAGCATCAGGCAGGTAGGTGGAGATGGGCAGGCCATCGACCAGCCACAGGTCCTGAACGTTGGAGTTGAACTGCTGGCTGACATCGACTTCGCCGGCTTGCAGGGCGGTTGTGCCCGCGGCGTTGTCCTTGAAGATGGTGTGGGCGATGTACTTCGGTGCGGGCAGCGAACCCCACATGCTGGCATCCTGACCCCAGTAGTTGTCGTCGCGGATGATGACAAGCTTGGTGTCGTCGGCGAAGTAGGGGCCGTAAGGACCGGAGAAGACCACATCCTCGGCGGGATCGGCCAGGAAGGCGGTGGCATCTTCGCCAGTGCGGGCTTCCAGGGTCTGCGTCCAGGCCTTCTGCATTACGTAGTTACTGCTGACATAGTCGGCAACGATCAGCGGATTGACGGCAACGCCGTCTTCGTCCAACTTGGCTTTGACTGTAACGGTCATGTCGTCAACGGCGACGATGTCTTCGATGAAGTCAGCATTGCCAGTACCGGTGGGGGTACTGTATTTGACGTGGGTGGCCCAGGTGTAGGCTACGTCTTCGGCGGTCACCGGGGTGCCATCGCTCCAATGGGCAGCGGGATTCATCGAGAAGGTGATCTCGGTCTGATCAGCGTTCCACGCGTACGGGCCGTCGGCCAGCAAAGGATAGACCTGACCATCGAGCATGTTGTAAATATACGGGGATTCGAACATGATCACGCGGGCCATGGCGCCTTGGGCAATCCAGGAATTATTGTTGCTGCTGGAGTAGGGATTCCAGCCCACAACTGCGCCCCATTGCAGACCATTGTAGTACAGGGTTTCGTCGCGCGGCAGGGCGTTGGGATCAGCGGGACCAGTTTCTTCTTCGACTGGAGCAGCTTCTTCTTCTGGAGCAGCTTCTTCTTCCGCGGGCGCGGCTTCTTCTTCTTCGACCGGAGCGGCTTCTTCTTCCATAGCGGGTTCTTCCGTCACTTCGGGCGTAGATGCACATGCTCCTAGCGCCAAGCTCAAGATAATCAACAGGCTTGCTAGGACATAGAATCTCTTATACATCTGTTTTCTCCTTGAATGGATTTATAATATGGAATTTGACTTGCAAATGGAAAGTGATATGGCGTTTTGCAGCCACTTACAAAAGACCCCCACCAATTCGTTATGTGTTTGATGTGGTTTTTGTAGTTTGGCCACATTTTTTATAGGTGCCTCCTTTCTCGTTATACTATAGTAGATAGCGTGTTTAGAGAGAGGTACCGATAATACCCCTTAAGAGTACAGCAGAAAGATTTCCCTGAAAATCGGGACTTTGAATGATATCCGGCAATATCGGAACTTAAAAAAGCTAATGAAAGTATATATTTTAGGGGATAGTTCGTTAAAAAAAGTTACCCAATAGTGTATAATGAAGTTTGTTGGGTAACTTTTGTTTTCTAGGATGTGATTATGACCGGAAAAAGCATTCCTGTCGTTGAGGATAATTTCCTCACATTGGCCGATGAGCAGGTAAAGGTGGGGTCTTCAGCGTGGTATGCCTGGTTAGAAAAAAACAAGAAGTTTAAATATCAGGGACGGAATGGGCATTTTCTGGCCCGATCTGAAACCAGGCGTAACAAGGGGGTATATTGGTACGCATATCGCCGCAGCGCGGGGAAACTTTCCAAAATATATCTGGGCAAACCAGAAAGCGTCACCAAAGAGAGCCTGGAGCAGGCCAGCGTTTCGCTTGCAGAGGCGCAGTTTTCTAATAATCAGAAAAAGCATCAGCTTGCTACGTTTGAATCGCGCATTGATAATTCCTTCCTGCCTCAGACCAAGGTGAATGCTCCGCTGCTTCCCCGCAGACTATTACCCCGGCCACACCTGACCCTGATGATCGATTCCCCGCTGACCTTGATCTATGCGCCGAGTGGGTTCGGTAAGAGCACCCTGATCAATTACTGGCGGCAAACCTGCGGTTTCCCGGTGGCGTGGCTGACGATTGACCGCAATGACAACCAGCCCACCCGTTTCTGGAATTCCCTGGTAATGGCTTTACAGTCGGTCGATCCCAACCTGGGCAAGAAGCTGTTCAATTACCTGCGAACGTCTTCTTCTTCGATCAGTGAAACTGAAGTGATTTCACTGTTGACGAATGACATTACCCAATTTCCCGAACTGGGATTGGTGCTGGATGATTTTCATTACATCCAAGATTCCCGGATTTTCGATTTCCTGCAAATGTGGCTCGAGCAATTCCCACCAAATTTACAAATGATTTTATCCGGGCATCGCAAACCGCCGCTGGCCTTAGGTGACTTGCGCGCCAAAGGCATGCTGACTGAATTCGATACCAACAGCCTGCGGTTCTCGCTGGAAGAAGGCGTTAGCTATCTATTAAAACATACTCTCGACCGGGAATTGGCCCACGCTGACCTCGAAAAACTTGCCGGGCATACCGAAGGTTGGGCGGCCGGACTAACCCTGACTGCGTTGGCTTTAGGTAAGCAAAAAGACTACCGTCAATTTGTAGACACGTATAGCGGCGCACATATCTATTTCCGGGAATACTTTATGGAAGCAGTTTTGCAGCGTTTGCCTGCCGATATGGAATCTTTCTTGCTGCGCACTTCGATTGTCAAGCATCTAACCGGTGATCTTTGTGATGCACTGACCGGGCAAAAGAACGGGGAAGATATGCTTGCCCGCCTGTGGAATGAGAATTTGTTCGTCACCCAACTTAAAGAAGAAAACTGGTATCGCTATCACGATTTGTTCGCAGAAATGTTGTACGATCAGTTGAAAACCCGACACCCTCAAGACGTCCCCTTTCTGCACCTGAAAGCCGCAAAATGGTACAACGACAACCACGCCCCGGCGGATGCGATCTCTCACCTGCTGGCTGCCAAGGCCTGGGAGGAAGCAGCGATTTTGATTGAAGAGGCCGCCCTGAGAGAACTTGAACAATTTGGAGAAGACTCGCGCTTGCTGCGCTGGCTGCTCGAACTGCCGGAAAGTATTGTTCAGCAGCATCAAACGCTCTTGTTCGTGTACCTGCAACTGGCGAATGTGTCGCTGCCGAGGAAAAGGATCGAGCGTTTTATCTCCCGGATCGAAAACAATATTGCTTTGAAACCGGCTTACAAACAAACGGAGGATGAGCGCGATGTGTTGGAAAAAATCCAACAAGTCCACAAAGCCTGGGCAAAAGGCAATGCTTTCGAGCTGCCTTTCCAGGCCGGGAGCAGGCATGAAAAGAATTGGCAGTTACTCAATAACTTTTACGTGCTTCGCATTCCTAGTAATACCACCACAGATATTCCAGAGGATGAAATCTTCCAATTCTACGAAATGGCAAAGCAGTACAAAAATCTGTTTGTGATCCTCATGTCCGGTGGATCCTATGCGCGCCGTAAAGTGATCAACGGAAAGTTGAAAGCCAGCGAGAAAATTGCCCATCAAGTCTTGCAGCAGGCGATTACGCTGCGGGGTTCGCTGCCTGAACCGGCCAGCATTGCCCTGTCGGCTTTGAGTTTGGTGTATCTTGAACGTTTCGAGTTGGATCTGGCGCAAAAGTTCCTGCTGCGGGCCGTGGAAATCGATCCGAATCCAACCAGTACAAATACCCCGGTTGCTTTGGCAGTCGTACGCTGCAAGATCCAATTAGCGCAGGGTCGGGCAGACAAAGCGCTGGTCACCATTCAATCGATCCGGGAACTGCACACCAAGCGTCCCTCCGGCCTGTGGAGCGATCTTGACTTGATGGCCTACGAGGCCCTGGTTTATGTCCGGCTGGGGAATCTCGATCAGGCGGAAATATTGTTGGATGAGGCGGACGAATTAGGGCGCTATCCGCTTTCGGATTTGGTAAGGGCAGAGGTCTATTTTCACCGCCAGCAATTTGAGGCTGCTGAACAAATCTTGAACAATCTGCTGCTAAAAAATTTCCCCAGCGTTCAAGAGGAGTCGATCTTGAGTGTGCGTATCTTACTTTCGCTGACTTTATTCGGGCAGCATAAGATCAACCAATCGCGCCAGATCATGTTAGAGGCTGTGCGCATGGCCGAGTCTGAAAATATTTTCCGGCCTTTTGTCGAGCGCGGTGCTAAAATCTCGCCAGTGCTCACTGTGATCTTGGAGACTGAAAAACTAACCCTTGAAGCGCAGAATTTCATCAGGAAGATTTTTGAGATCTTGGAAGGTCTGGGCGTTGAACGGGTACAAATTCCGGCCGAAGAATTGGTCGATCTATCGATTGCTGCATCGATTACGGCCCGCGAGCAAGATGTGCTCTGCCTGTTAGGGGAAGGCAAATCCAATCTCGAGATTGCCTGTGGTTTATCGATTTCAGAAAGTACGGTTAAGACCCACCTCAGTAATATTTACGGGAAACTCAGGGTGGACAACCGCGTGCAAGCTGCCACGCGTGCCAGGGAGCTATGCTTGATCTAGGCAAGCTGTGAAATTATTTCGCTTTCCAGACCACTTGCAGCGCGCCGTAGTCGAGCAGGATAATACCTTCGCGTTCGAGCGCATCTTTGGCCTGCTGGGAAGTTAGATAATCGAAATCTGTCTGGCGGATGTGATTGCCTTCCGGCTCAATGGCGAGCAGTTCGGGGGTATCCAGGCCGGGGTGTACGGCCCATTCGCTCAACCCGGCGGGTAGTTCCTTTAACATCTGGTCGTAGATGGCAAATTTTTTGCCAGGATCAATGTGGTAGCTGTCCAGGAAGTCATAATCGTTGGTGGGCAGGGCCTGGCTTTGCACCTGCGCGATCCATGATTTTCCCATCGCCCGCAGTGCCAATCCATATTCCCGCGCCAGTTTCAACATTACTCCCAAGATATCCGTGCGATTGCTGATGCGCAGCGCGTGCCAGTCCAGGTGGGTTGGATGAAGCCCGGCGGCCAGCACGCTTTCGATCTGCGCCCTGAATTCCATTTCCAGTTCGTCCAAATTGACCTGTGCCAGGAATTCGGGCATATTATCAAAACTGTAGAAATATCCGGCTGCGTCGATCAACGAAGGCACCATTTCGCGCGGCGTTACCGGCCCCCAGCGATATACCGTCCACTCCGAGATGGCGGTGAGGTGCACGCCGAAAGGGATTTCGGGATGGTTCCGGAGGAAGTGCATGGCGTGTAATGCCCAAGGGCAGGGCACCATTAAGGTGGTCGAGCGCACGATGCCTTCCGTCAAGGCCTGGATGATGGCAGCATTGACGGTGTGGCACATGCCAAAATCATCGGCATTGATGATCAGCAGGCGAGCGTCGTCCGGGTATCCGAGCAGGCGATTGGTTTGGCTGTTGGGCAAGCTGGTCCGCTCCTGATGGCAAGTCTGTATTTTGTTGGGTTTACTCTTCTATCGCCGGAGGCGCAGCGATGATTGTGTCTGCAAGTTGGTAAGCCAGGGCATCTTCGGGGGAGAGGTAATAGAACTTCTCTTCCCGGCTGATCCAGTCGAGCGGGATGTCGGAATTGGCCTGGAAGAATTCTCGTTCGCGCTGGTAAAGCACCGTGTTGTTGGAGTAGGGATCACCGTCAAAGGGATAGGCATGCGTGTGAATGGCGATGCGAGAATTTTCGATCATGATCCGTTCCCCGGTGCCGCTCATAAATACTTTGGTGCAGGCCGAAAAGCAATCGCCCAGCGCGACGGTATCCACCGGTGCTTCGGATGCCTGCATGGCGTGTGCAATGGCGTAAGCATCTTTCGTGTAGCCACCGATTGAAGTCAGGTACAGGGTGATGGGTTCCTGGTTGTCGATTTGGTTCAGGTAGGTCAGCAGGGTGACGACTTTTTCGGTAGCAATCTCATTAATCCAGGTGTTCACCAGGATGATGCGATGCTGTACCAGCGGATCATCTGGATCGAATTCCCAAGTTTCTGTCCCCTGTTGGACAGATTCGCTGACCCAATCTAATGGTGGTTGTTCAGAAGGGGACACTCGGCCTAACCAGTTGCTTCCAAGTGCAAGCACCAAGATCATGGCGATGGAACCGGCAAACCCGACCAAGACCCAGGGCCATCTTTGGACCACCGTTTCTGTTCCCAGGGCATGGTCTTCAATGTTCAGCAGGCTGTCGTCGATTTCGCGAATGCGCTGTTTCTTTTCCGGCTTCTTTTCTGGTAAGAAGCGTTCGAACAACTCGACATCGCGCCTGACATGTGCTAATTGGGACACAACCAGGCGATGATTTTCGGACTTTTTTGCCGGAGCGTAGAAGGTTTGGACGGTGGAGAAGATGCCCGCCAGTATCCCCGCGATCCCGGCTACAACCCTGAAATTCGGCGCTACGTTTTCCGTCAGCAGCATCACCCCGGCGGTGATCGCCAGCACAATGGCCGGTAAACCAATCAGGTAATGGGATTGGTTGAACCTTTTCGCTAAGGCCGTATTCGCTTTTTGGTCGTCATTGACCCGCTGCTTCCAATCATTGATCAGTTTCTGGGTTTTGTAATCCATTATGACCTCCTTAAAAATTTATCCATGCATTTCTGGATTTGGCAGTATGTGTTTAGGCTGGCCGGACGAGGAGTGCACCCAGCATAGCACAAGATTCCAGGGTCGCCAAATCCAAGAGCTTATCTATTGAAAGGCATACCAGATAAGAGTACAGCGATACCCGTAATATGATGCTGAACAACAGTCAAGATATTGGATAAAAACAGACAGAAGATGCCTGTTCATTATATCCCGGAATCGATTTGCACCTCCAGATAAATAGGCATTAAAAAAGAAGCAGGAAGACCTTTGCCAAGTCTCCCTGCTTGTGGAACTGAGCTGCTGCTTTGGTGGACCCTAAATATCGGTCAATTGCATTTTGAAATCAGCAGCTTCCTTGCTTTCACGGTCGAGTACTTCCAGCGCGGCTTCGACGGGTTGGTGGAGATCGCCGGCGTCCATACTTTGCATGCGCACGACTTCGGTCAGCGTGTTCTCCAATTCGGTCAACATCGAGTTCAACTGCGCTTCGGCCCGATCCAGAGTGCGCGCCAGGCCTTCCACATTATCCAGCCGGGATTGCAGCGTTTGCAGGATGCTTTCTTGCTCTTTGCGCAGGATTTCGTCAGTGGTGGTTTCAAGCTTTAATTCGGCTGCTTTGATACGATCCTTGATGTCTGGCGGGCTGTCCGAGGTGATGCGGTGGTTTTCGACGATGGTCATGCGTTCGGCCAAGTTGTAGGCATTGTCGGAAAGCTTATTGACGCCTGCCATCAACGAATGGAAGGCGCGTTGGTGACGGGAACTGGTTTGCTGGATAGTATTGTAAATCTTGATCTGTGAGCGCTCGATGCGGTCGATGGTCTTCTGAAAGCGATAGGCCACGGTGGGGCGTTTGCTGATGTTCTCGCGAATCTTGGTGTTTGGGTCACTGGTCACCAGCACGACCATCACCACCCAGAGTACGATGCCGATCGGGAAAAGCCACCAGGCCGAACACAGCCCGGCCGCGGCGGACAGGGCCAGCATCATCAGGTTGATGGGATTGGTCAGGGCAGATTTAAGCGCAGGGTTCATGATGCCTCACAGATTAGAAGAAGGTGGCGATATCGCTGTAAATGTCTCGGATCGTGGTGGGGTCGCCCTGGTATTGCTTGCCGCCGGTGATGTCAGAGATTTGCTGCAAGGTCTTTTCGTCGGCGTTGTCTCCGAAGCCGATCGTGAAGATCTTGATGGCGTTGCCGCCGCCTTCCTCCGAAAGCGGTGCCAGTTCGGCGATCACATCTTGCAGCGAACTGGTTGACATGGTATCGACGCCATCAGTAAGCACCACGATAGCGCGGATGTGGTCGGGGTTGCCATTTTCTTCCAGACGCTCGTAGGCTTCCAGGGTGGCATCGTACAGGCGCGTGTCGCCCTGCTCGATCACGCCGGAAATGCGGGTCTGCACTTCGGAGCGTTTCGGGCCAAGCTCGGAAAGCTCGCTCATTGTAATGATGTCGCTGCTGAAAAGGATGATCTCTATTCGGTCGCGGTTGTCCAGCAAACCGACGAATTCCATCAGGCTGGAACGCGCTGCGGCGATCTTCTCGCCTTCCATCGAGCCGGAAATGTCCATCACCACGGTCAGGTCGACGGGCTTCTTGGTCTCCTGCCACAGGGTGAGAATTTCTTCGATCACGTCGGCGGAGGGCACCGGCAGCACAGTCTGCGGTTGGTTGGGATCGACGCCATGCTGAGCATCCAGCGGTGAGTCGAGTGCAATGCTTGGGTCGGCCGGGCGGAAGCCGTATTCAATCGCTTTTTCTTGCTGGGGGGTGTCCAGCAGGAAATCGAGGAATAATTGAGCAGCTTCTTGCTGTTCAGTCGTCACCCAGGAGGTGTTCAAGATCACGTAGGGGTGATTGCTCCAGAAGGTACCTTCTTCGGGGTAAATGGCGACTACCGGGAGTTGGCTGCTTTGTCCGTTCAGGCGGGCGGTCTCTTGTTCAACGATCAAATTCTCGTAGAGTACAGCGGCGCTTAAATAGGAAGGGCCGCGGGTGAACATCTTGTCAGCGAAGAAGCCGGTCGAGCGCCCGTAGTGGATGATGGCGCTTTCCACTGCGCTCATGAACTCGTAGACTTGATCGCTTTGTAAATCCTGCACGGTCAGGTCGCGCTGCTTACCGGCCCCGGCGTAGGCTTCGGCAATGGTCGAGATTACACCCGAGTTCGAGAAATCGGGGTGGGTGTGCCCGAGTTTGAAGTTGCCCCATTCCGGGTAACCGTAATCGCTCCAGCCCCCTTCCGAGGTGGCCAGCTCGGCGATGTCGTTCCAACCAATTGGTTCATCCGGCCAGCCCAATACTTCGGCCATTGGTTTCCACATGGCGATCACCACCGGGCTGAGCACCAGGTCTTCGGGATCGTTGTAGGCCAGTTCTTCGGTGTGTGATTGCCGCCAGCGTTTTTCAGCCACGGGGATGTAAGCCGAGGAAGCCGGACTCCACACGGTAGGCTGGATGTCTTCCGATAGGATCAACTCGGCCGATTCGACTGAACCCATTGGCTCGGCTTCGATGATGATGCGTTCACCGGTACTGGTCTCGTGGTTTTCGCTGTTGAACTGCTCAATCAGCGGTTCGAACCAGGCACGCTTTTCGGAACCGTAGACGATGGAAACCGTGACCGATTTACCGATCCCGGCCGATTGGAGCATGCCGCAGGATGAGAGCAAGAAGGCGGCGATTATAAATAACGATAAGATGCGATAAAGCGATTTCATAGTTTCCTCACTAGGGGGTGATATTGCGGTTCCAGAAGTTGAGCAGCGTGTCTAACACGCGGCCAGGTGGGAGGTCGATCTCGGATGGTAGTTCGATCTGGACGCCATTGTCGGCTTCGCGCAGGAAGGGGCTGCCGCTTTGGTCGAGCGGGACGCTGGGATCGACTGGCCGGAAGCCGTGTTCCATCACCGCGGTTTGCTGCGCTTCCGGGCTGGTCAAATAATCGATCAACAGGGTGGAGGCCTGACGTTTTTCGCCGGTGACCCACTCGGCATCCAGGATGCAGAAGGGGTGGTCGCTCATAATGGTTTGTGGCGGGTAATAGATTGCCAGTTCACCATAGCGCCCGGCCGCGTTTTCAAGCTGTTCGATAGCCGTGGCTTCGTAGACCGCCACCACGTCGTAAACGCTTGGGCCGTAGGCCACGATGTCGCGCATGTAGGTGCCGGTACTGTCGCCAAAGTCGATCACGGTGTTCTCGAAATCCAGGAACCATTCTTGGTAGCCTTCATCGGACAGGATATCGTCAGCGGTCAGGCCATTGGAAATGCCAAAGTAATCATAGGTCATCAGCGTGATGGTCATAAAGCCGCTGTTAGAGGTGAGCGGGTTAGTGTGCCCGAATTTGATGAAGCCCCATTCCGGGCGGCCGTATGCACCCCAGCCACTTGGTTCTACGGCAGCCTCCTGTAAATCTTTCCATAGGTTGCGGCCGGGATCGCGGCCCCACAGCACATCTGCTCTTTCGGCCCAGGTAACCAATACCAGTGGGGTATGTACCACTGAGCGGCAATCAGCCTGGTTGGAAGCGTGCACGATCGAGCTGCCGAATTCGGCTTCGGATAAATCTTCGAGCAGGCGGATTTGCAGCGCACTGGCCGGAGAGATCACGTCTGGCTGGGCACCTTCCAATACGGAAAGGTAGATTTCACGCGAGCCCATCTTGGTGAGCGTGAATTCGATGGGCTTACCATCCACGCGTGGATTCTGGGTTTCGAAGTCGGCCAGCACCTGATCGAGCCAGGCTTCTTTCTCGGTCGAATAGAGGATGTGCAGGGTGATCGGCTCGGGTGGGGGCAGGATCAGTTCGCGCAGGGGGGCGTAGGCAACCGCCCGGAAGGCGGGAGACACCAGCGCGACGATGAATACGGCGATTGCTGCCAGGGTGTAAAGGACTGTCAATATGATGCGGATTGTTTTCATTCCGTGCCTCTTGAAAGCGTGTAGCGGTTCTTTTGTGGACAGAGACACACTACCAGGATAAATATTATCCGATTTGTTTTAACAACTGATTAACAAGTGATTATCGTTTGGTTATCCAGCAACGCTTGGGAACAGCTCGTTTTGGATGCTTAGTTGTGCTTCGATGGACTTGTAGTGCCTACTTGACAGACATCATCGAAATATGCTAATATATCACAAGCGGATATAATTTTGACGGATATAAATAGGTGAATTTGATGAGTGATCTCGCACCCGAAATTGAAGCGCAATTGCCTTTGACCCCAACGGTACATCATATCCTGCTGGCGCTGGCTGATCAGGAACGGCATGGCTACGGCATCATGCAGGAGGTAGCGTCGATGACACAAGGCCGGATCAATATGGGACCGGGGACTTTATATGGATCGATCAAACGCATGCTCAAAGCAAAGCTGATCGAAGAGTTGGATGAGCGCCCCAATCCGGGCCTGGATGATGAACGCCGCCGCTACTATCGGCTATCGTCGTTTGGGCGGAAAGTGCTCCTGGCTGAATCGCAGCGCCTGGCCGCCCTGGTGCAAGTTGCACGCGAGAAGTTCAACCTCGATGGAGCAGAGGTGATCTGATGGCCCCCGGGCGTAGGCTGGTGATCTGGGTCTCAGCGCGAATGTATGCTTTGCTGCTATGGGCTTATCCGGCCACACATCGCCGGGAATATGGTGCCCAAATGGAGCAGCTCTTTCGTGATCTTTGCCGAGATTCCCATCGTGAGCAGGGAACTATCGGTATTGTGCGCTTGTGGGGACGGGTGCTGCGGGATACGTTCGTGGCCGCGGCAATCGAATATTGGGATTTGCTTCAAGAAGGAGGTGGATTCATGACAAGGAAGCAGCATTGGATGATCCTTTCTTCGGCTGGATTACCGCTTGTACTTGGTTTGATGCTCTTTGTGATCAATCCGGCATTTATGGGGCATTTGGTCAAACCGGGCCCGGCTCAGCCCGCGGGTTGGTTGATGGCGGCGGCTGTCCTTATCCAGGCCGGTGGCGCTTATCTTCTCCAGCGCAAGATTATTGTTTGGGCAGCATCAGCCGACGCGTCCGGTCGAATCGCGATTCGGCAGAGATTCTTCTTGGTTTGCAGCGGCCTATTCCTGGTTTTACCGGCATTGTTGCTGGTGTTGTTTGGACCAGCTATCATGATGCTAATGGGGGCGAACCGGATCCCCTAGGCCGGCTGATTGACTGCGTTGGTTTTATTCCAAGGTGAAGTAGAACGTTGCTCCTTGATCGACTTCTGATTCGACCCAGATTTGTCCCCCGTGGCGGGTGATGATTTTTTTGACCAGTGCCAGACCTACACCGGTACCCTCATATTCAGAGATGCTGTGGAAGCGTTGGAAAACACCGAATAATTTATCTGTGTTGCTGGTGTCAAAGCCCACGCCGTTATCTTTGATGATGAAGACGCCTGCTTCTTCGTAGATTTGAATACAGGCGGTTTCGCGCGGGCGAGTGAATTTTAGCGCATTGGAAATCAGATTGATATAGACTTGTTTTATCAAAGCCGGGTCGGCCATGCATTCGGGCATTTTGGCGATTTCGCTCTCGATGTTGCGGTCAGGCTCTTCAACGGTCAATTCTTCGTAGGCCATGCGTGCCAATTCTGTGCAGTTGACCGGGGATTTGTTGATCTCGCGCCTGCCCAGGCGTGAAAAGGTCAACAGGTCGAGGATCAATTGATTCATTTGATGGGCGCTCGAATAAATCCGCAGCAGGTGTTCCTGAGCTTCTGGGGAAATTTCGTTGGCAAAATCTTCCTGCAGAATGGCAGCAAAGCCCATGATGGCGCGCAGCGGCGCCCGCAAGTCATGGGAAACGGAAAAACTGAATGACTCTAAATCCTGGTTGGCGGCTTCGAGCTGGCTGGTGCGTTGGATAACCCTTTGCTCGAGTTCTTCATTCAATTTGCGGATTTCTTCTTCGACGCGTTTCCGTTCGGCAACTTCTTGTTGCAAACGCAGGTTGGTTTCGTGTAACTCGGCTGTGCGTTCGTTGACGCGTTCCTCTAGAAAATCGCGATACTGCTTCAGTTCGTTTTCAGCCTGGATGCGCTCTTCGAGCAGTAAAGTGCCCTTCAGGGCACTACTCACATACCTGCGGATGGTTTCGTAGACGACGCCATCGAGGATGCCCGCTTCCATGACGATAAAACCAAGGTGATCGGACTGGAAATGCAGCGGAGCAAGCACCCAGGTTCGTTGCCGGTCTGCCAGCGGAATTTCTTTAGGCACAAGGTCGTGGGGCGGAAACAGGATGCCGTCGGGATTAAGCTCGAAACGTTTTTGATCTTCGAAAGCTAAAATCAGACGGGCCTGATCTGAAAGATTATCTGTGTTTTCATAAAGTGCGACAAAGCAAGACTTAATGCCCAGTGTAGGCAAGTTTTGGTAGATGGTATCCGATAACTTTGCAGTTTCAAAGGTGTTGAGCAGTTCCTGGCTGGAATCGCTGATTTGCAGGGAACTCAGCACGGCCTGGTATCGCTTGTGGGCCTGGGTGCGTTCGGCGACTTCGCCGATCATGGCTTGCGCTTGTAGCCAGATGTGGTGAGCGCGTTCCAGGTTGCCAGGATTGGTGATATAGGGTCTGCTTTGAATGTGTAAGGTCAAGAACATTTCCCGCAGACTGGCGATTGAGCCTTGTTTTTCTAGAGCCTGATTGAGGAGATCTTCCAGGACAATCAGAAAACGATCGGGCGCTGTTTGTTGAAGCTCATCCATTAGAGCATCGAATAGGGATGCAGCCCAATGGGTATCCATGCTTGCTTGATCGTCGGGCTGACTGGCAATCCCGGATTGTTGCATCTGCATAATGATGTTTTCCCGTTGATCGCTTAACCGGCCGCCTTTTATCGGGGCGTTGTTTTGCTGCGATGAATTTTGTGGATTGATCTGCTGGACCAATGTGCAGCCACAAGATTGGCGGATGATTAGTTCTGCCGGGATGGTCATCGTTTCGGGGGTGTCTTTGCCTTGCAGCTTTTGATGGATGATTTCAATCGCCTGCTTGCCCAGTGCTTGGAGCGGCTGTCGGACGGTGGTGAGTGGCGGGATGGTATAGCGCGCTTCTTCGATGTCATCGAAGCCGGCCACGGCAATTTTCGCGGGCACTTGCCAGCCATGATCGCGCATAATCTCGAGCGTACCAATCGCCATGCGATCGTTGGCCGAGACGATTGCATCGATGGAGGCATCGTCACGTTCGATCAACGCCGTAATCGTTTTTCGAATACTGGTTGCGGTGAATTCACCTTTGAAGATCAAATCTGGGTCTATGGGAATTTGATGTGCTTCGAGTTCTTCGCAATAGGCATGAAAGCGTTCCTCGGCTTCCGGGTGCCGCTCGGGGCCGCGCAGGAACGCGATCCGGCGGTAGTTGTGGACTTCGATCAGGTGGGAAACCAGAGCGCGCATCCCCTTTTTATTTTCCACCAGGATGTTCGTCGCCCCGGGTAATGAGACCGAAAGGCTTACGGTTGGAAGATTTTTGAAACGGGCGTAGAATTGATAGAGTTTTTCGATATCGACAAAGCCCACCAGCGTGCCCGAAAAAAGTACCAGGCCATCTAAAATGGTTGGACGCGCTAAATTGTAGATTTGGTTGCGTTCGGCCATGTACCCATAGACATCATGGGGGATATCGATGGGACCGCCCGGGAAGAAGATCAGGTTCAGGTCGAGTGCCTCGGCCGCGGCAACCATCCCCGGCCAAACCACGGATTGATACCTTTCTTCGAGTTGGCCTAGGAAGACACCGATATTCGGTCGTGAGAAATTTTGGAAACCAGTCTGACGATCATGAGCACTTGAAACGCCACTCATCAATTCACCTTTACAAGTGATCTGCTGCTGGAGATCAGGGCTGTAGTGGATGTTTAGGTTGTGCGTAGTTAAATTTTACACTAGATTCTATCTGGAGCATGATTTATGCCAGGTGGGTTATCGATGGATGAAGTGGAACTGATGGAGATATTTAGGCCAGGGTTGAGACGACTTATAACAACGGACTTAGTGCTTTGGCTAAATCTGTTCCTGTCCCCTTTATATAATTGATGCTTTTGGGATTCCATGCGCCGATATCTGGATTCACGAGCCATGTGTTGGGGTGGGATTCAAGTACAGAGCGAATATACTCGTCTCCGCCACTGCCACTGAAGCCACAGACTACGACAATATCGGTTTTGCTTAGTTCGGCTTGGAGGGCTTCCCATACTTGCCGGGGAGCATGATCAATTTGTTCGTCCCAAAAGACTATTTCTGGACCTAATGTGTGATCTGGATGGCTGGGACATGGATCACCAATATCTAGTTTGTCGATCTCAAGTTTCCAACGATTGACACCGCTGCATAGTGGACAAGCCAGGAAGAATGGGCTGCCGTGGATTTTCCAAAGTGGGTGTAGTTCTGCCTTCTGGCGGGGTAGGTCTACATCCCGGGCGATAATATCCCATCTGGGTGTGGACATCAATTCATCTTCTGTTTCTGTCTCATTCAGCAAGTCATTGAAAAATAAAAGAGCGTAATCGATTTCGATCTCAACGCCGTTATTTAACTGGAGATGGGTGGGCATAAAGGGATTGGCATAAGCTTCCCAATAGATATAGTATAGATAAGATTCCAGGATGAAATCCCAATTGGTAGTGATTAAGTGATTGAAAATACCTTTCAGCCAGGCGATATCGAAGATAAGATGATCGTCTGGTTGTTTGCTTTTGATTTCAGGATTGTAGCCAAGCATGGCGGGTTGTTTGTTCATCCATTGGAGTAAAGCGCTTTGCAACACTTCTGATGATCGGAATGCATTGACTAACGCTTTTGTATAACGTTCCTCGGCCGCGCGTGTATTTGCCGTTTCCCATAAATCGTAAAGATGGTGTTTGTGTAAGAGTTTGGGGTTGTGCTTCCCGAAATTCATGGGAAGTCGATAGCCGATTGGAATTCCCCAATCATAGGAGATGCCTGCACCAAGTAATAGCGCGGCATTTTGGGCAAATTCAAGTTGAGGGATCAATTCTTCTAAGGGCATCGATCAATTTCCATATGAGTTGTTGGAGGATTTACCAATTTATTAAACCATATCTGGGATATTGAATGGGGCGTTTTTTTACTCTGAACTCAGAGTATAATGGCGATAATATAGGTTGGGAATTGGTAACAGAGTGATTGGACCAATGAGGAATATCTTGTGAAAAAGCATATAAGAATAATTTTGCTGATGGCATTTGTAAATTGCTTATTTGCCTGTAATGTCTCGCCTCAGGAAAACGTTCAAGCCGTTACCATGGCCACGCCAACCGCGCTGGTGACTCCCACAATGACGGCTACTATTCCGCCGTCGCCAACCTTCACGCCCACGCCGACCCCCACGCCGACCCCCACGCCGCTGCCCGGCACTACGATGATTGATGTGAGTAACGTCGATCAGGTGGAGTTACTGCGGACCATTCCGGTTGATTCGATCATTGCAGAACTGGTTTTCAAACCGGAGACAACCTATTTAGTTGAATTGATTGGAGATCACGATGTCCGGTTGCATGATCTTGAAACTGGAGAAATGACATTCCTGGAAGTCGGAAATCTAACGCCTGAATTTGTTGTACCTTCTCGCGATGGTGCTTTATTGGCTGTGGTTAGTGCGGAGAATGGGAAAATCCAAATTTGGAATTTGGATACCTTCGAGCTAGTGCACGAATTGAAATTCCCCGGGCATTATCTACCGAAAACCTGGGCAGGTGATCGGCACGCTGCCGGAGATTTCTCCCCCGATAATCGCTATTTTGCGATCAGCGCCTGTTTCGCTTTTCAATGTAACAGTTCAGGGATCG
>JAFGRA010000403.1 GCA_016935415.1 Anaerolineales bacterium | reverse complement strand
GCTTTCTTCTGCACTCAGTAGGTCTGTGATTGGAAATTCCATCTGCTCAGTTTACCAGATTTTCACTCTTTTCATAGATGAGCCAATATTTTTTGTAGCCTGTGTACTTGGGCTTTTAGACATAGCTTTCCACTTCTTGCCAGCTTTATATTCCCATTTATCGCCAATATTGCGATACGTTCCGGTGTAATTTTTCACTTCAAGCACCCATACACCCGGCGGACCAACCAGAACAAGGTCTAAATCTCCTTTATTCCGTCCTGGGAGATTGATGTTTCTGAACATATACCAATTTCCATCAAGTACCTGTACGATGGATTGGACTACCAAGTCTTCACCTTCTCGTCCCAATCGATGTGCATCAATTCTTTTGTCAAATCTTTTCTCTATCCAATTAAGAACAAGGTCAAACACCCACATACTTAAAAACATTAGGCCCATTACAATGACAAATGCTAGTATGCCTGTCGGTCTGGAGACAATATCCATAAATTCTTGTTTAGCATTTGGATTCGGTGTAACACCCTGAAAACTTTCGATATTAATCCCATGAAGAAGTAAATACACCACGCAAGTGGAGCACCAAGCACAGCCCCCAATATAAGTGTAAGTTGTGACTCTTTACTCTCTGAATAACTTCTCCCACTTGAAATCACATGCACTAGTCCAGCTGAAGGTATAGGTTCTTTTACCACCTGTTCGAGGCGCACAAGTGAAAGCGCAATCGCCGCCTTTCTAACTCTATCATTCCAGGCATTCTCGATTGCATACCCTAAATCTCTCAGTGTTAATTGGTGCGTATCGACAAGCGTTCCCATCGCTTGCCCTTTATATGGCCTAAATGGCCACGATGTTGCGCGAGCATCAGCCACTGAGATTCCAACTTCTAATCCGGACTCATTATCGTCAACTTCAACCCGCTCCAAATGTGTTGACACATCAATCGCCGAATCCGAATCCATTGACTCAAGAATAACTTGAGCCGCTTGCTTTAATTCCGGTTTATAAGCCCACATAGCTGCCCATTCCAATCGAGATTGGTCTAGGAAACCTTCATCGAGTAACTCTCCTAACGGTCTAGGTTTGCTTTTTAGCCAATTTACCTTACGCGCTATGTCAAGATTCATACTTCCCTCTTAGCTAGTTGTTTCAAGATCGCCTCACATCTCAACGGCGTTATTACATTTTAATTTATCATATATACAACCCCTCAGCGTGTCAACGCTCCCCAAGAAAAACTTGAGGTTTCTATCAAATATGTAATGTACAGCTTGTTTTCAGGAAAATTTCAACACGTACTCCACCCTATCAACATAAGATCTAATTCTTAATTCCTTTCCCCTAATCACACCAACTTTCCCAAAATCTCCTCACATGTTTCTGCCGGCGTCTTACCTTCCGTGTACACGACAATCCTTGCCAATTTGTGGTTAGAAGCATGCTTCACAAAATGCTCGTTCACCTTTAACAATTCCTCATCCACCTTACCAATCTCACGCATCAATAACTCCCCAAAGCGCGCATTCAAAATCTCGGTGGATTTATCCAGGTCGGGAGAAGGTAGCAGCAAAATTAAATTCGGATGTGGAGCCATCGCGCGCTCGACCCGAGAAAATAATTTCTCCTCTTCGTACACCGAATGTCCCGCCCCAAAATCAATCACGGATTTATCATAGTCAATCAGCACGCGTTCGACTGCGTAAGCTTCAAAAGGTTTCCAATATTGCAGGAGCTTGATCATACCCCCTTCCGAACGGCCGATCTTCGAAGCCTCGATTTCATCGTATCCCGCTTCCTTATAGTACGCTATGCGGATTTCATCCAACTCGAGGCGCGGCAAATCCAGCTTGTCTGCCAGCAAGGCTGCAATTGTACTCTTCCCGGCACTCATCGGACCGATCAGGATTATAGGTGTATGCATAAAGTCGAATTTGGGGTTACAGATCTTTATAGTAACGCATCAGGGGTAAACCGGTATAGCCAGCCTTTTCGTAGGAACGGCGGGCCGGGGCATGGCCGGGATCGCCTCCCGTAGCGACTTCGGCCAGTTTCATGCCACTCGCCCGCATCTCATCCAACGCAGTATTATTCAACAGCGTACCGATCTCCTGGTTCTGATAAGCAGGATGCACAGCCAGCAATACGACCTCGCCAACCTTGGTCTCGCTTTTCAATTCATAAGTCAAGAAACCAGCCACATCCCCATCCACCTCAGCCACCAGGGTATAGACGTCCCCCTCCTCCCGGCAATACTTTTCCACAACCTCAGTCTGGATTTTCTCCCAATCCGGCCAGATCCGCGTGTAAATAGCCGGACCGAGAACATTTTTGAAAGATTCGAAGACGGGCTCCCAGGCCGGCAAAGACAAGGTAACAATTTCTTCCATGTCTTCAGCGCGCAGATGCCGGATTTGCAAGCCCTGGATCGTCATCTATTTGCACTCAGTTGAACGAAATCTTCACTTCTTGCGTACGTTGCTCCAGCGCCGCCTTGCTGGTCAGCATGGCAACCTTCTGGGCAATTTCTACAAGCGCTTTGGCAACTGCGGAATCGGGCTGTGCAACCACAATCGGGTTACCGCTATCGCC
This sequence comes from Anaerolineales bacterium, assembly GCA_016935415.1. Taxonomy (GTDB): domain Bacteria; phylum Chloroflexota; class Anaerolineae; order Anaerolineales; family UBA11579; genus JAFGRA01. The sequence goes on along the minus strand of JAFGRA010000403.1, from coordinate 4,224 downwards.
GCCTTCGCGCACTGCCGGGTCGATGGGAATCCCGCCAATGTAAGCAGCACCTGTCTCTTGGGCCAGGCGTTCGCCCCCGCCCCCACCGAACACATCCATCTTCTGCCCATCCGCCAGTTCCAGGTAACTCATATTCTCAACCACACCAAAGACTGGAATTTCCAGCTTTTCAAACATATAAAGTCCGCGGCGGGCGTCTTCCAGGGAAACATTCTGCGGCATGGTCACGATCAGGCTGCCGGACAGGGTCGAGGTCTGTGCCAGGCTAAGCTGCACATCGCCGGTACCGGGCGGCAAGTCGATCACCAGGTAATCCAGAACGCCCCAGGCAACATCTTGTGTAAATTGGCGCACAGCCGAATGCAGCATTGGCCCGCGCCAGATCAGCGGCTGGTTAGGATCGACCAGGAAACCAATCGACATCAATTTGACACCATAGGATTCGACCGGCGTCATTTTATTCTGCGAAGACATTTCCGGCGGCTTGTGCTCAGCCCCCATCATCGTCGGCACGTTGGGGCCGTACACATCGGCATCCAATAACCCCACCCGCGCCCCAGCCTGCGCCAGTGCCACGGCGAGATTGACAGCTACCGTACTTTTACCTACACCACCTTTACCAGAGGCTACCGCGATAATGTTGCGCACTTCAGCGACGCCGCCAGTACGGTTGCGGCCATCATTGGGCACATCCAACACGGTCTCGATCTCAACCTGCGCGTCAGCATCTATTTCTCTAATAGCTGCCTCTATGGCAGTTTTGATTTCATCGACGTGCGGGTGTAAAGGGGCCACCAACGCTAATTTCAAGGATACGCTTACACCATTAACAGCAACATCGCGCACTAGATTGGCCGCTACAATATTCTCTTCCAAAGCCGGATCCTGCACCTTGTGCAGAGCAGCCAACACACGCTCTTGATTTAATTCAGCCATGTTTATTTATTTTCCTTTTTGGCATCTTTTTCCAGGAACTTCTCCACGTCACTGCGCGCTTTATCAAACAGCTTAATCAGGGTTGCGTCTTTGCCCTTATGCCGCCGGATGGTCTGGGTGGCACATTGCGTACATCCCCGCATCGCCCTAAAGGAATCGGCATTGCAGCTCGTACAGCCGTTCAAGCGCACCATCATCAAAACAAAAGCCAGCCGGTCATTATAGTCTGCATCTCCAGCAGTGACTTTATCGACCAACTCGCCCCATTCGCCTTCACGCAAATCGCGCAACTCAATTGTTACGCGTTCGGGATAGAGTAGTTCCGTATCATTATTATAGATAGACATAGTCAATAATAAAATACAATCAACCAACGGGTAATAGATGATTCATTATGGGAATCATCTCATCCCGTTGGCTGATCGATATTCAATATTTAGCTTTCTTCTTTCTTGGCGCGCGCAGCCGATTTCTTGGCTTCTTTCTCCGCGCGGATGGCTTCTTCCCGCTGGTGATTCAAGGGGCGAATCTCAGCGTAATAAGAAACCGGCTTCATTAATTTTTCTTTGTTGTGGATGTGCGCCACATGCCGGTCGTAGGAGGCGATTTCGTAATCGTGATCCATCTTGATCGCATCGAATGGGCAATATTCCGCGCAGTAGCCACAGTTCATACAAATATCAATATCGATGTAGAACTCAGCGGGCTCGGGCACCGGGCGGCCCGTATCCGGGTCAGTTGTACGTTCGATCCAGATACATTGCGGCGGACAGACCTTGGCACAGATGCCACAAGAAGTGCAGCGTTCCTCGATCGTACCATCCTCTTTTTCTTCATACAGCAAGAAGGGTACAAAGCGAAACTCTTCAGGTATCGGCAGTTTTTCTTCGGGATACTGCACGGTGAACACACCGCGCGCATCCTTGCTTATACGCTCTTGCAGCGCCTCCTCGCTCCGATAACGCCCCTTCCCAATCCAGCGCAGATCATCTACATACGTGCCAATAAAATGCCTGAAGGTAACCCACAGTCCTTTTAGAATACCATTTCCATACATACGTTATACTCCCATGCCTCTAGCGGTCAACTTCGCCCAGAACGATGTCGATAGACCCCAGGATCGCGACTGCATCGGCGATCTTATTGCCAACGCACATCTTTTCCAGCGCATTCAGATTGATGAAACTTGGAGCGCGCACGTGGTAACGCCACGGGTTCGCCTTGCCATTGGACACCACGTAGTATCCCAACTCACCCTTGGTGTTCTCTACCCGGCCATAAGCCTCACCCTCCGGGACGCGCACCTGATAGGGGTTGCGAGTGCTCATGATCTCACCTTCAGGGATTTGCTCGATCGCCTGCTTGAGGATCTTGATGCTCTCGTGGATTTCATCCATGCGCACCAGATAGCGGTCGTAAATATCGCCGTGGTAGCGTACCGCCACATTGAAATCGAAGCGTTCATAAATACTGTATGGATCGGCTCGCCGGATATCGTAAGGCACACCCGAAGCACGCAGCGTTGGTCCGGTTACACCGAATGCAATCGCATCTTCAGGCGTAAGCACACCCACGCCTTCCGTGCGGGAGCGGATGATCTCGTTTTCGGTCAGGTAAGTATCGAAGTCATCAATCTTGCGCGGCAAGCGATCATAGACCAGGTCTTTGATCTTTTCGAAAACGCCGGGCGGGAAGTCACGCGCCACGCCGCCGAAGCGGAAGTAGTTGACCATCATACGGGAACCAGCAGCAGCTTCGAAGATATCCAGGATCAGCTCGCGCTCCTCAATCCCATACAGCGCTGGGGTGAAGAATGCACCCAGGTCGTTGAGCAGGAAGCCGATTGCCCAGACATGGTTGGCAATGCGGTTGAGTTCGCCCATGATTACGCGGATGTATTCGGCGCGCTCGGTCGGAGCAGCCTTGTCGCCCATCAATTTTTCGACTGCCAGGGCATAGCCCCAGTTATTGAGCATTGGGGAAAGATAATCTAGACGGTCAGTGAAGGGCATGTTGTGCAGGTAGGTATTGCGTTCACCGATCTTTTCGTGGTTGCGGTGCAGGTAACCCATTGAGGGTTTGAGCGCCACGATGGTTTCGCCATCCACCGCTACCGCCATGCGGAACACACCGTGCGTACTGGGGTGCTGCGGCCCCATATTGACGATCACCTGGTCGGTATCGATGCTTTCTTCGTAACCTGCCAATGATTTCCGCAGGCTGTCATACAGCATTTTGTCGTCGATCTCTTCGTAGGTTTCCGGATCGAAATTCGGCGGATAGGCTACATTCTTGCCCACCGGGTTCAGGTCTTCGGAACGGCGAATCTGCCCTTCCGGCCAACGCGCATCAAAAGGCTTTTCATCCTGCTCGTAATAAGGTTCCCGCCAATCTTTGCGTAACGGATAACCGCTAAAACCTTCCCATAACAAGATGCGGCGCAGGTCGGGATGTCCTTCGAATTTGACTCCCATCATGTCATAAGCTTCGCGCTCTTGAAAATCAGCGCCGGGGTATACATCGATCAACGAAGGCACAACCGCTTCATCTCGCGGCACCTGGACAGACAAAACCAACGAACCGCCACCGGTTGATTTGTAGAGATGGTAGACCACTTCGAAAATGCTGTCTTCAATGTAATCGACTGCAGTCACAGACGAAAGGAAATCGTAGCCCATCTCATCGCGCAGCGTAGTAGTGACCTCGATCAGGTTGTCAGGTTCTACCAGATAACCTTCATACCCCTTGCGTTCGTCAGTCTTTACGGCTTCGGGGTAACGATTTTCTAAAGAAGATTCAAGTACAGGTGTTTGTTCTGTCATGATGATTTCCTTACGCCTCTTCCCCGGCATCCACAGGAGCAGCAGCTGCCGCCGCGGCCATTTCCTTGATCGCCGTAAAATCACGCGGATCCATCAAGTCCGGTCCCAAAATAGGTACAGGGATCGGCTCAACGGGATCGTTTTTGTCATACCAGCGCACTTCACGAATCGACTGGTTATCGATCATTTCCTGAATCTTGATCAGGCCGTTGATCAGCGCCTGAGGTGTGGGCGGGCAACCGGGCACGTACACATCAACCGGAACGAATTTATCGATCCCCGAAACCACATTATAGCCCTCTTTGAACGGGCCACCGCCCGATGCGCAGGCCCCCATCGCCAACACGTACTTCGGCTCGGGCATCTGGTTGTACAAGCGCACGATCTTCGGCACCATTTTCTTGGTCACCGTGCCGGAGACGATCATCAGGTCGGCCTGGCGCGGGCTGGCGCGCATCACTTCCAT
>JAFGRA010000402.1 GCA_016935415.1 Anaerolineales bacterium | reverse complement strand
GCGTCCCAGGAAATGTCTTGATTTCCTCACCCCTTATGAGGTATTCTTTCAACATCCACCTGTTGCACTTCAATGTTGAATCCAAGAAGCAAAGATTTTAGATACAAGACTTCTTATTTATGAATGTGAGGGAACGGAAAGCGAAATAAAAGAATGGTTCAAAACAATCAATATTGCTGGTATCCCACTCAATGACCAAGAGCTTTTGAATGCTGTGTATTCAGGCCCATTTGTAACGCTTGGTAAAGCAGAGTTTAGTAACAGCCAAAATGCCAATATCCAAAAATGGAGCGCATACATAAAAGGCAGTGTCAACAGGCAGCATTATTTTGAACGTGCGCTTGACTGGGTGAGTAAAGGTAACATTGGCGATTATATGAGTCGCCATCGCTACGATAACAATATCACAGAGTTAAAAGTATATTTCAACAGTGTGATTGATTGGGTTTCAAGTGTATTTATTGATGTTGAAAGTGAGATGTGTGGGTTGGAGTGGGGGCGATTGTATGAAGAATATCATAATACATCTTATAACCCAACTAAAGTTTCAGAGCAAGTACAAAAACTTTATGGTGATCCATATGTCAAGAACCGTAAAGGTATTTTTGAATATGTTCTGGGTGGCTCAGTTGACACAAAACTGTTAAGTGTTAGAGTTTTTGATGACGCAACTAAGAAAACGGTTTACGCTACACAAACTAATAAAGCGAAATCTGATGGAAAATCAAACTGTCCACTTTGTGCAATTGGACATGATGCCAATAAGAGCAAAATCTGGAATCTGAGCGAAATGGATGCAGACCATGTAACAGCATGGAGCAAAGGCGGCACAACCAGTATTGAGAATTGTCAAATGTTATGTAAGACACACAATCGAGCAAAAGGAAATCGGTAAGGTAAATTCTCCCTAACCATTACCTGGTTTTAAGTTTTTAGAGATCAACTCAACTCCCTAACATTAAATCACACATACACCTTCGGGCGGCGCGACGGGCGGTTGACGATGATGATCCCGGCCACGATCAACAGCATGCCCCACAACATGCCGATGGTGACGATCTCGTGCAGGATCAGCGCCCCGCCGATGGTGGTCGCCACCGGGGTGACGTAGGTTGTCATCGAGGAGGTGGTCGCCCCGAACTGCTTGAGGATGTAGAAGCTGGTCATGAAGGGCAGGAAAGTACCGATCAGCGCCGAGATCAACAGCACCCAAACCCCAACGTTGGTTACTTCACTGAATTCCCAGCCACCCACAAAAAGGGAAATTGGGATCATCAGCACCATCGCCGTCCACATACGCACGCTGACCACATCGATGGTTTCCATCTCACTCATGTACTTACGGGCATAAATGGTCATGAAACTGCCGGTCGTGATTCCGGTCAGGGTCAGGATATAACCCCACGGGCTGGCCTCGGCCAGGTTGGGCAGACCGGTTTCACCGCGCGCCACCAACAGCACCGCCCCACTCAGCGCCAACCCAACGCCAATCAGTTTCTGGGCATTCAGGCGTTCATCGGGCAGGAAGAAATGCGCCAACACCATGATCAAAGCCGGGAACAGCGAGATCAGGATCGAGGCTACCCCGCTGGACTGGTATTGCAGCGCCGACACGAACAGCGTCATTGGCAGGGCGGTGTCCAGCACCCCGACGATGATGCCGTGCTTCCAGGTCGCCCGGTCGGTCGGCCAGCGGTAGCGCCGCCCACCCAGGATAAAGACCAACACAAACGCCACCCCGCAGATCAGCAGGCGTAGGGCAACGAAAGCGAGCGGGTCGAACTGCCCCAGGCTGAAACGCGTCGAAATGATCGCCGTGGCGTAGAGCATACCGGTAAAGACTACATACATAAGGGCTTGCAAATTCATGGTAATACCTGTCGATGTTGGGATGAAAACGCCTAATTATACCAAGTGGGATGGAGGATGATATAGGCCTTCGGTAAAACGCTGGGAAATTGTAGGGGCGACCGGGATCATCATTCTGATGATGACGTTGCCCCTACGCCGATTACGATTATTCCGATATATTCTCCGCTAGGCTGTGCCGCAACCGCCGCCGGTGCAGTTGGAATTGGGTGAATACCGTCAGTCCGAAAAGGTAGATCAGGATCACACCCCACAAAATTGCCTTGATCGTATTCAGACGCTGCTGGTCGAAGATCAATCCCTGGAAAGGATAGGCCAGGGTGAACAAGGCCACGAACAAATAGGTCAGCACCTCCAACAACGGCTTGACGCGCTTGTGGAACAGCACCACCGCCAGCAGAGCAACCAGCACACCGCCCAGGATGGCGCTGCCGGTCAGGCCGCCCAGCAAATCGGCCGTCCCGGCAACCACCAGCGAAAACAGACAGCCGATCCCAGAAAGCGCCGCCAGTTGGAACAAGGTCACCGGTTCCCGCCGGATCAAGGTCGACAGCACCCACAACGCCGCCAGGATCACGTAGCCGTTGGGCGCAAAAGCCAACGTCCTTGCTATATCTTCAAAGGGATTGTAGGGAATTTTGGTTTTCCTGTAAGCCATTCCAATCTGCGCGGCAACGACGACACGGTCCAAATCCCAGACGTGCACCTCATCCAAGCCCATTTCAGCCCCAATGTTTTTGCCGATCATGCTCACGTCTCTGGGGTCGTACAGAATGTAATGCGGGGAATCGTCTATCAGCGTTAGCGTGAAATGGAAATCCCGCAACTCACGCGCTTCCTCGAGCGCATACACATAACCATCCATCCCGGTGGTGGCATAGCTCACCACGATGGTTGCTTTCTGGCCGGGCTGCATCAACAGCCACCAGCGCACTTCCTCACCGGCGAAGCGTAATTCCGGGCTAAGATCGCGGCCGTCCATGGTCACTTGAAAGTCTTCGAAAAGCCTGCGCGCGCGCGGCAATGGAAAACTAAACATTGTGTTGGTAGCCACGTCGGCTTCATTGACCACATCGTACTCATAGCGCGCCTCAATCCGGTAGCTATTGAAGGAACGGGCAGGCTTCCCGGTATGGGCCAACGAAAGCGTCGCCTGCCCGTTGAAGTGCGCGATGCTGTTCTGCTCGATGATCCGTTCGGCCGATTTGACCGTGTTATAGTGCTTCACTTTGAGTTCATATTGTTTGATCGAACCACCCCACTGGTTGTTCTCCGCGTCCACATCCGCGCGTAAAACAGCATGGTGATCGCGGGAATACACATCGTGCACGTAAATGAGGATGCCCCGGCAGCCCACCATCAACCCGAACAGCAGCGCGACCTGTACCACAGCCAGCAAGATGTGGCGCAACCAGCCCCAGAAGGTATCGCGCGCGCCAGTCCTCCTTGCCAGCAGGGTGATTAGATAGACCACCGCGGCCGTCAGCGCGACCAGGCCTAGCGAAGGTTCTTCAATGATCCAGTCGAATAGAGACATGATAGGTGTCTTGCCAAAATCCGCTGTACTGAAAGACTAAAGCGTCGGCTCGACGGATTCGGTCTGGCGGCGGCGGTACAGGGTCAGCCCAAAGATGTAGATAATCATCCCAACCAGCACAAGGTTATCGAAAGCGTCGCGGTAGATGACCTGGTCGAGTAGGCCGGAAAGCGGATACACCAGCGTGAAGAAACCGACCAACCCAAAGATCAGCCATTTCAGCAATTTAGAATCCAACCGCCGGAAAAGCAAGAAAGTCATCGCCCCGGTCAGTAGCGCCCCCAGGATCATCGAACCCCAGAAACCGAAGAAGAAATCACTCACCCCGGCCATCACCAGGAACTGCACGCAGTACACGGCCGCGATCAGCGCCAGATCGAGGAACTGCACCGGCCTACCCAGAATAAGTAGGGTCAGCGCCAGCATTGTGCCCAGGATGGTGATCGCATACGGGCTGTTGACCAGCACACGCAATACATCCGCACCAGGTTGTTCGGGCTGTAAGAGCGCCACCCCCATCCCGGTGGTGGTAATGGCCCGGTTGAGCTTCCAGGTCAGGATCGAGCCCTGCCCGTTGTTGGTTGCCTGGATGCTGGTCGGTGTAAGTACCCCTTCGGGGTAATTCAAGAGCGAAACCGGTAGCCGGTCAACGGTCAACACGAACTCGAAATCTTTGATCTCACGTTGGGTGGGAATGTAGTAATAAAAATAATCCATACCGCGCGAATTATAGCTAACCACAACCGTGCTTTGCTGGTGCGGTTTCATCTGCACTACCCACCATACCAGGTCCTGTGCAAAGCGCAATTGTGTGCTGATATCCTCATCATCCATGGTTATCATGAAATCTTTATACAGAGTCTGGTTATTAGAAAGCGGGAAAGTGAACTCGGCCTCAGTTTCATAATCGGAGTCATTGATAATGTCATAGGTATAAGTAGCATTGATCAGATACCCGGCGTAAAGTCCATAACCCTTCTCGCGCTCGCTCAATTCCATATCGACCTGCCCCCGAAAACCGCGGATGCTGTTCTGTGGTACCGTGCGAATTTCCACGGTGGTGCGATATGCGGGAGGTTTGGTTGGATCGTCGCGGGGGATTTCTTCCCTCACCTCAACTTCCCTGGAATGCTCGACGGATAATTCACGCTGAGCGTGCGGCCGTCCCCAGATCGAGTAGGCGCTTTCGCGGTTGATTTCGGTGCGACTGCCATGCGTGGTATTGAAGGTCTGCACGTTGTCGTTGAGGATCGCCCGGAAAGACCACAGAATCCCCAGGAACATGATCGCCCCAATCGAAGCCTCAATAATGCGTCGCAACCAGGGCCAGAAGCGATCCCCAGCATCTTCATCTTTGTGCGTAAAAGCGGAGCCAAAGATCACCACCGCGGTGATCGCCATCAATAAGCTGATAGCAGGTTCTACCGTGAACCAATTGATCAATCGACTAAACATGATCCCTCCAATGAATAAATTCTATCGATGTTTATCGTCCGGTCTGCAATTGCTTCACCAATAATGAATAGGCACCTATATAAACTCCCCCCACAAAAGTATTTTCTTGATTTCCAGCCGCTTAGATCATGCCCACATGGTAAACGAACAATCCCCCATTTTCAATTAAGGTTCAATGAGAAACGCCGCTCATTTCCCGTGCGCGGCCCGCCAGGCTTGCTCGAATTTGAGGATACGGTTACGGATGTACCAGATATCCGGGTCGGCCACTGCGCGCTGCTGCTTGAGCAGTTGCATAGCTTCCTCCGCCGCATAGCCCTGGGCGATCAGCACCGCTGCCCCCATCGCCACGCCGCGGTGCGAGCCTCCGAAGCAGTGCGCGTATACCTTCCCCCCGGCTTTGATCTCGTCCAATGCCGCTTTAGCGCCTTTTTCCAAAGCGCTTATCGGAATAGGAAAGAGCGCGAAATCGAAAGTGCGCAGCCACAGCGTGCGCATTGGTGGGGTATAAGCATCCGGGTATGGGGATCGGTCCCAGCGCATATTGATGACCAGCGTAACCCCTTTGGAACGCAGTTCATCGTAATGCCCCGGAAGCGGCGTGGTTCCCACAAATAAATCCTCGGTGATCTGCGAATAGTCCATACCGGCCCAATGTTACCATAACAGTGATTGGTGACCTGTGACCGGTAATCAGGATTTTACAAGTTACCGGTAAACGCTGATTATCTGCTGCCAAAAGAAACACCCTCTCCTAATTCATAATTCTTCATTCTTAATCCGAAAACGCATCTTGCATCATGCCCTTACTAATTTGCAATTTCTATCCTGCATCTTGATACGCCCCTTGTCAAGCCCTCCCAAGCGCGCTATAATTTCGAGTCGTTATTTTGCTATTAAGAGTTTGGTGTAAACATGCCTGAATATACTTATCGATGTGAAAACTGCGGAATTGAATTCGACATTCATCAAGATTTCAAGGATGCTCCCCTAACAGTGTGCCCTGAGTGTGCCGAAGAAGCCCTGCATAAGGTCTATAAACCGGCGCGCATCATCTTCAAGGGCAAGGGTTTCTACGCCACCGACCACAAGCCCAGTTCCCGCAAGAGTTACCTGAACGAGGTTCCGGACTCCTCCGGCGATTCCTCCGATTCGGAAAGCAAGGCCGAAAAGAAAGACTCTCCCAAGGCCGAGACAAAGACAGAAAGCAAACCAGCCGCCAAGTCCGACGACTAGTAGATATTTTCAATAGTTTCTAGCCACAGAGGACTATGAGAAAATCCCCGATTTTCTCCAAGAGCCGCAGAGGAAAAACTCTGCGTCTTTTTTTATTCTCTTCGATCTCTGCGGCAAGCTTGCTTACTTGTCCTATAAAACGAATGCTGCGAACAACGAATTCGCGGCATTCGTCAAATTCGTGACATTCGTGTTTAACTATCGCGCAGCATCTCCATGGCTTCTTCGGAGGTGATGCGGCCCTTATCCAAATCTTCCAGGATGGCGCGGCGCTCTTTTTCCGACAAGCGGCCATCGCCCTTGCCCGGCTCATAGCCCAGCGCACGGATCACCTCATGCAGCCGGTTGCGGATGGTCGGGTAGGAAAGTTGCAGTTCGCTTTCCATGTGGATAAGCTTACCTTCGTTGCGGATGAAAATTTCGACAAACTCGACCTGCTCAGGAGTCAAGCTGGCAAACGGGCCGGTGATGAAACGCCCTTCAATGGTGGTGTCACATTCCCGGCAGTGCAGCTTGGAAACGAACAACTCACCACCGCAAACCGGGCATTCACTGGGAATTGGATGCATGTTCTCGCACTCCTATAAATCAAATCTGTGCTTGGTCATTCTTTCTCTGCTACACCGAATTCCTGGATCAACTGCTCGATGTAGTTCTTATGCTGGACGGAGTCTTCTAGAAGCTCAAACCCGGTATCATAATACTCGGGAATCACGTCTTTCTTGACCCACACACTGCGGGCCTCCAAATCCAGGTAGGCACTGCCTTCGATAGCCCGCGGAAAAGTGATGCGTAGTTGCATGCGCAAATCCGTGCCAATCGGGACTTCGCTGAGTACCATGATTCCCGCCGGAGTAATATTTCCCAACCGCCCCAGCAGTTGCTCATTGGAGCGGTCATATACCTTTAAATAATGGGAAAGCTGCTTCCGTTCATATTTACGCTGCTGTTTCATTTTGCGCTCCCGAGTAACTGCTGCCAGTGAGCGTTCACCGCACCAATTACTTACCAATCATCTAAACTTATTTTAACATGGGTAGCACAAATACGTTATGGCAGACGATATGCCAACATAGTGGTATAAGGAATAAAACCAACCCGTTCGTAGACCCGTCCGGCGCGCTCATCTTCAGCGGTCAAGATGGCAACTTCCACACCATTTGCGAAAGCATCTACGAGCATTTGGGCGGTCAGCGCGGTGCCGATGCCGCGGCGGCGATAGTCGGGTAAGGTAGCTATTCCAGCCAGTTCGGTCAACCCATCGTGGGGGGCGTTGTACACACCCACCGACACCGGTTCACCAGCCATGCGGGCCACGAACGCCCTGCCCGCGCCCAACAGCTTCAAGAAAGTTTCTGCCTCAGCGGACGTGACACCTTCTTTTGAATTGGGATCGAACCCCAGGCGCTGCACAGCCAGGAAGTCAACCGCCTGCTCGATGGGAGCGTCGGCAGCCAATACCTCAACTACTAAGCCCGGCACCGGTGGTGCAGCTTGAAAAGCATCCGGCACGCAGACCATCATATGCTGGCGGGCTTCTTCAAAAAAACCGGCCTGGCGTAATGCTTCCGGCAGTTCCGGGGCATAGCGCTCCATGAACTCGAAACGCGGCGTACAGCCCCGCGCCGTGAAGACGCGGCACAACTCGGCCAACACTGTCGCCAGGTCTCCCCCGGCGGGTTCATCCGGGATGGCGTAGTTGAAGTGCTCAAAATTATCGTTGGGGTGGAAGAAAAGCGTAAAAGGCGGCAATGGAACCGCCGCATACTGCTGGTGGGCACTATGGCGCAAGTAAGCCTGCAAGTGCGAATACGGAATCGGGGTTTCGCTTCCCAAGCCCAATTCCTAGTTGATCTCGAACCCGAAACGCTCGAAAACGAACTTGAACGTCTGGATAATGCGCTGCTTGGTCAGCCCCATCTCTTTCAGGGAATAGGTATGTTTGCTCTTATAACCCTGGGCTTTTTGAGTCTCGCGTTCCAGCAAGCGCGCAAAGCGCGGCCCGATCTCAAAGCCGAAATGGTCGTAAATATCGGTCACCACTTTTCCGGGATCGGCCACCAGGTCGTCATATTTGACGATAATGTAACTGTCGGAAGGCGCGTTTTCCAGACGCTCCAGCGGGTAGCGATACCATTCTTCGGCCAGCTCGATCAGGTATTCTTTGTGTGGATATTCTTCCATCGGGTCGCAGAACTGCCCCCACTGGAAGGACATCCAACTGATCAATGAGGGGATCGCCTCGATCGGGTTGCGCACCAGGTAAACGATTTTGGCATCTGGGAAGTATTCATAAAGGGCATCGATTTTGGGGGAGAAGGTGGGATTCTTGGAGATGAAACGCTTGTTGCTCTTGTGGGCATACTGGTGGCGGCGCAGGCAAGCCTTGTAGAACTGCATCACCCTCCGCCGCTCGGCCCGCGATACGTTTTTATCGAAGTAAGCGTACTGGCGCACCAATTCCGGGTCGGGGAAGAACACCGTGGTAAAGATGCTCGACCAGATATTGAACAGGATCGATTCATCCTCTTCCGGTGCCCGCAGGCTCATTTTATGGATCGGGTTGCGCAGCCACATCTTACGTTCCTGGCGCAGCAACTGCTTTTGCATCGGTTTGCCCAATTTGTTATCGATCTTCTGCACGAACCAGAACACCTTGCGCTGGGTGATTGAAGGCGCAAAAAAGATCTCCCACATGCGCATGAACGAGAAGCTCTCGCGGTCTTTCGCCATTAAACGGTGCAAAAAAGTCGTCCCACTGCGGGCATTCCCCAGGATGAAGACCGGCTGGTGCAGTTCCATCTGCTGATAATCCCGATAGAACAGGTCATCGATCAAGAAACTGATCGAGGTAACTAAACGGAAAATCAGGAAAAAGGGGAAGAAGATCAACAGGAAAAGAACACGTTTAGGCGTGAACCGGGCAGAAGTGCCCTCGGTTTTAAACAAAGTCTGGTAGGTTTGGCGCAGGAATAGTTTAATATTGAAATCCATTTGCGCTCCTTATCATTAAGTTTTTTCACAACACTTCGAACGATGGGGATTATAGCAAATATTCCAAATTAGATGCCAAACTATTTTATCAAAGTTAGATGAGATACCTGTGAGAACGGCTTTGCCTAATTGTGATGCTTTTGTTAAGGACAAAATATCATTTATCCCAGAGCACGATCGCTTTTTCTTCATCGGCCATGGCTTTCGCCAGTGCTTTCTCAGCTTCATCGACCAGGGCGTAAAAAGATTTGGTTTCACCAGAAACGAGCGCGCTCACCCCCACAGCGATATTGACCTTGACCAACTGGGCAATCAAGGCCACCCCAATGCTGGTCAGCGCCTTGCGGACGCGCCCGAGCACCCGGCCGCCATTCTCCAGGTTCGCGCCAGGCAGCACCAGCAAAAAGTAGTCTTGCTGCCAGCGGCCGACCAGGTCATACAGACGCACGTTGGCGCGCAAAGTATAACCCACCAACTCCAACGCTTTCTCCCTAAAGCCAATGCCATGTGTTTCGATCAGGCCCTTCAAGTCCCTGATGGCGATCAAAGCCAGGCTAAGTTCGGAGTTCTCGCGCTGGGTGCGGCTGATCTCGGCCAGGGCGCGCTCGTGAATAACTTCTTCGGTCAGTGCCCCCGTGATCGGGTCGAAAATAATGTGGGAAGCATAAGTATCCAAATTCTTTTGCCAGCCTTGCTGCTTCTTTAAAGCCTGGTCGGCAATCTTCACCCGGGCTTGCAATTCAGAATCCTTGAGGGGTACGACAATATAATCCCCAGGGATCGGTCCCAAACATTCTGCGGCCTGGATTTGATCGGCTTCAGCCGTGAGCAAGATAATGTAAGGATGCACCTTTAAATTTTTCGCCAGGATGCCGTTGATCACTTCTTCTACATGGGAAGTGCGTTTCTCATAATTGGCGATCACGATCTGATTGGGGTCTCTTTGCAGAAATTCCAGCACATACTCAGGTTGATTGGTTTCAACCACATTTTGAGCGAAATCCCCCAAATGCTCGATTATCGCTCGGCGTTGGTCTACATCCGCGTCCCAAACAATGATCTTCATACGCTTGTCTCCATTTAACAACTGAACAAGTTGCCCAGAAAAAACCTATACCTCGAATTATATGCCAGATTTGACGTTTACAAAACCGGTCTGGGGCAGGATTTTATTTTTCTGGCTGGTATCCGGCTGTCGATAGATCACCTACGAACTGCGGCAGGTCAGTATGCTCCAACATCTGCCGGACGGCGTGCGCTTCGCCGATATGGAACCAATAATGATGGATACAGCGCAGCAGCCGGGTGCCGATGGTTTCAAAATCTTGTTCTGTCCCCACCTGAAAGTAGGTCTGCATGATCTCCGGCGTGAGCGTATCCAGGAATTTGTCCGCCTCCGTAGTAATGTCCTGCCAGGCCGCCCACATCTCAGCCAGCGGCGGCGTGCTGGCCGGACGGCCGTGCCCCACCAGTTCATACAATTCCGGGTGCAGTTGTTTTCCCAGCCCTCGCATGACCCAGTAGCTGTTTTCCTGGGTTGCAAGGTGCCCGATCATCCAGCTAATACAATTCATTGGCTGCAAGCGCTGGCGGGCTTCTTCGTCGGTAACCCCATCCAGGCAGCGTTGTAGTTCACGGCGGGAAAAACGTAATTGATCGACCAGAAAATGCGACATGATTTCCTCCACAACGGTTATTCGATACCATTATAGCGCGGATGGAGGGGAAAGGGCAGGATAGGATGGGTAAGTTACAGGATGCAAGATGCAAATTAGAGATTACAGATTGTATGGGGTCATGAAAGCATATCCAAAATTCCGAACGCAGTGAAGAAGCATGATATTTCCAGATCATGCGGCTGCGCCTTTAGCCGCCTCAAATAGATCACCAACACCAGACCTAACCTTGTTCACGGTATTTGTATCACATGCTCTCCTTCTTTAGCTACACAAACTCCAAATCACTTCTTAACATTTTCTGAATACCTTTTATCTATACTCCTGGGCAGAGGTAGGTAACTGACCGTCTGTGGCGAAATGCTTATCATCAAGATGATGACCATCAAGATGATGACCCTTTCAGCTTAATTTTTCAACAGACAGTAACGGTCAGTTCCTCGAAGGCCTTTTACATAGGAGTTATTACAATGAAAAGATTTTTACCCAAGCAGAAAATCTGGTGGGTGGTGATCGTGCTTGTACTCATCGGATTGGGCGTCGGTGGATACTTCGCATACCAAAATTTCTGGGCACCAACCAATGAAATCGCCGAAGAAGAAACCCTGCAAACTTCCGTTGCCCGCCGCGGCAGTCTGACCATCTACGCCAGCGCGGCAGGTGTGGTGATTGCTAATAAAGAGATCAGCCTCGGTTTCGACGAAAGTGGCATTGTCGCCGAAATCCTGGTCAGTACCGGCGAGGAAGTGGAAACCGGGCAGGTCTTGGCCCGTTTGCAAACTGAAAATACCGAAGAATCGATTGCCGTCGCCGTCTCCAACGCCGAGATCGCCGTCATCAACGCCCAAGACGCCTTAGATGACATCTATGATTCATGGGATAAAGACGTGGCGCTCGCCATGCAGACCGTCGCCAATGCCCAACAGGCTATGGAAGACGCCGAAGTGGCCTACAACCGCGCCAACCTAACCGCCAGCCAGGCAACGATCGACACCGAATACGCCGACCTTTTGATCGCACGCCAATCTTTGGAAAAAGCCGCGGCAAATTTCGAAGAGGTCGAACACCGCCCCACCGATGATCTAGAACGGGCGCAACGGCTCAGCGCGCTCTCGTCTGCCCAACAAAGCTACGACACCGCCGCCGCCAACTACAACGCCGCGCTCAGTACGGGGGACGAAACCGAAGTGGCGATTGCCGAAGCCGACCTGGCGCTGGCAAAAGCCGAACTGGCCGAAGCCCAACGTGCCTACGAACGCATCAAGGATGCTCCCGATCCAGAAGAGATTACCCTGGCCGAAGCAGAACTGGAAAACGCCCAGCTTCAATTAGCATCGGCGAAAGAAGAACAGGTCTACGTGGACCTGGTAGCGCCCTTCGATGGCACTATCCTGGAAATCGACGCCATCGTGGGCGGGACGGTAGGTTCCTCCGCCATCATCACCCTGGCCGACCTCTCAATTCCGTTATTGGAGATTTATCTGGACGAATCCGACCTGGATAAAGTCACGGTTGGCAATTCAGTGGAAGTGGTCTTCGATGCCCTGCCTGACGAAACCTTTACCGGCAAGATCGTAGAAGTCGAACCCAGCTTACAATCCGTTTCCAACGTTTCCACTGTAGTAGCGCGCGTCGAACTGGATGCCGAATCACTGGGAGACAACGAAAACCTGGTCGTGGGCTTGAACGCCACCGTAGACGTGATCGCCGGTGAGGCCGAGAACGCCATCCTGATCCCTGTTGAAGCCCTGCGCGAGATCGACACAGACGAATATGCCGTATTCGTAATCGAAAATAACCAACCGCGCCTGCGCATGGTCACCGTTGCCCTCCAGGATTACACCACCGCGGCGATCACCTCCGGGTTGGATGCGGGTGACGTAGTTTCTACCGGCCTGGTGGAGACGGAATAGCCCGCCGGGAAAAAATCATGTCAGAAGCGATCATCAAGACCGAAGAGATCACCAAAGTGTACGGCATGGGCGCCGTGCAGGTGCGCGCCCTCGATGGCGTCAGCCTGAACATCCACGAAGGCGAGTTTGTTGCCATCATGGGTCCTTCCGGCTCGGGCAAAAGTACGCTGATGAACATCATCGGCTGCCTGGACCGGCCCACTGCCGGGAAGTACATCCTGGCAAGCGAAGATGTCAGCGAGATGGATAAGGCCGACCTGGCACACATCCGCAACCGCCGCATCGGTTTCATCTTCCAGGCTTACAACTTGCTGCCACGCACCAGCGCATTGGATAACGTGCTGCTGCCCATGCTCTACCGGCGCGAGAGCCACATCACCGAGGCCGAACAGAAAGATAAGGCCATTGAAATGCTGGAAGCCGTTGGATTGGGTGACCGCATCTATCACCTGCCGCACGAAATGTCCGGTGGTCAGACCCAGCGCGTTGCCATTGCGCGTGCCCTGATCAATGATCCGGTTATCATCCTGGCCGACGAGCCGACCGGTAATCTGGACTCGAAATCCGGTGAAGAGATCATGACTATCCTCAGCGATTTGCACGCAGCAGGCCGCACCATCGTCATGGTCACCCACGACCAGGAAATCGCCGACTTTGCCGAACGCAACATCCATTTCCTGGATGGGCATATCGACAAGGACCTGAACAACGGGCAGCTAAAAGGTTCCAAGGCCAAGAAAGCGGCCAAACAGGCCAAGCAGAAAACCGGCAGCGAACCAGTAGACGATGCTAAACAAGCTGGCAAACATGCCGGCAAGGAAGCAGACAATGAATCCAGCTAAAGTTTTACAAATTGCCTGGAAAGGTTTGGTCAGCAATAAGCTGCGCTCCCTGCTTACCATGCTGGGCGTCATCATCGGTGTGGCAGCCGTGATCGTGATGATCTCGATCAGCGCCGGGACCGAGAAAGCCATAGAAGACCAGATCACCGGCCTGGGTTCTAACCTGATCTACATTCAGTCCAGCTTCTCGCGCGGCGGTTTTGGGCCGGGCGGCGGCGGAATAAGCGGCGGTCTGGTGTTCGACGATGCTGCCGCCGTCGGCGAAGTCAACGGTGTGGCCGGGTATGTGGTCGAGCAGCAAAGCAGCGAACAGGTCAAATACGGCAGCACAATCGTCGAATCGGTCGAAATCCTGGGCACTACCGCTGACTACCCCACCGTACGCGATATGACGGTTGCCAGCGGGCGTTATGTCACCCAGACCGACATCGACCGCGATGGCCCGGTGGCCGTACTCGGCTCGGAAATTGCCGCAGAGCTTTTCGGCGATGCTTCCCCACTGGGTGAAACCATCATCGCCGGTACCGTCCGCCTGACCGTGGTGGGCGTGCTGGAAGAAAAAGGCCTGGTTGGCAACACCGACTTCGACTCGCGCATTTACGTACCCATTTCGTTAATCTTCGACAAATTCACCAATGATATGTTCGCCCGCATGCGCGGCGACAGCGTCAGAATGATTACGGTCGAGTTAGATGAAGAATACGATGCCGACAGCGTAATCTTGCAAATCGAACTGCTGTTGTCTCGACGGCACGACGTCAGCCTGGACGATCCTGATTGGTCCATCCAGACCCAGCAAGACGTGATCGAAACCCAGGAATCGACCACGGCTGCCTTCCGCAGCCTATTGGCCTGGGTCGCCAGCGTCTCCCTGATCGTGGGCGGGATCGGCATTATGAACATCATGCTGGTCAGCGTTACCGAGCGCACGCGTGAGATCGGTATCCGCCAGTCGGTCGGCGCCACCCCCAACGACATCCGCTTCCAATTCCTGGCCGAAGCGCTGCTGCTCAGCCTTGTCGGCGGGCTGATTGGTGTCGCCACCGGGATCGGCGGAGCATGGCTGTTCGGCATCTTCGGCGACCTGCCAACCGTGATTGTCCCCAGCTCGATCTTCTTGGCATTTGCATCCGCAGCCGCAGTTGGTATTTTCTTCGGCTATTTCCCGGCCAACAAAGCGGCCCAACTCGACCCGATCGAAGCATTACGACATGAATAAAAAAGGAGTAATAAGTGAAAATCAAAGTCCTATTTACCTTGACAGTCTTGATTAGCGTTGCTTTCTTGCTTGCAGCCTGTGGCAGCACAAGCGAACCAACCATCCAGGAAAGTGCCGACGAAGCCGCCTCCGAGGAGAATCCCACCGAAGTTGCACTCCAGGACAATAACGGGCCACGCGGCAATGGCGGTCAGGGCGGTCTGCCCACCCAAATGTTGTTGGCTGCCGGTACGCTCAAGTTGGAAGAGACCGATCTGGCCGTGACCGTCGAGCAGGCCGCCGAACTGCTGCCCTTGTGGAAAGCAGCCCGCAGCCTGGCAGACAGCGACAACATCACCAACGAAGAGATCAACGCCATCTACGACCAGATCGAAGAAGCCATGACCACCGACCAGATGGGTGCCATCGAAGCTATGGAACTCTCCTTTGAAGATCTGAGCGAAGTGTTCCCCGACATGCAAATGGGCATGGGCAGCGGTCAATTCGGCGACGTCGACCGGGAAGCCATGCAGGCCACGCGCGAAGCGATGGGGGATGATTTCCAGCCTCCCAGCGGCATGGAAGGTAGCGGCGGGGGCAGACCAGAAGGTGGCATCCCCGGTGGAGATGGCGGTGGGCCGCAAGGCGGTTTCGGTGGTGGCTTTGGCAACACCGACAGCGACAGTGGTGAACGGGTTTCACCCGCCGCCACGGTCTACGACCCCGTAATCGAATTATTGGAAAGCAAATTGGAGTAACCCTGACTGGTCAACACAATCCGGAGGCTAGGTGATTGCCTCCGGATTTTAGATTGGAAACGGTATCATGTCTCAAACTATCGTGCTTGCCACAGCCACCAGCGCAGAAGGAGAAATTCTGCAAAAGCAATTCACCTCGGCCGGGTTCGATGTTTGTCTGGCGGAGAGTGAAAACGCGGCCCTGGACGTGCTGCGGCAAACACCTACCGACTTACTGGTGATCGAAGACGCCGTCACACTAGACGGCAGAGGGATCATCCAGGCCGTGCGTAGTGAGGCAAGCCTGTCCACCGTTCCAATCCTGATTATCAGCCGGGCTCCAACCTCGGAAGAGATCATCGATTATCTTAGTTCCGGCGCAGATGATGTGATCTCTCCCTTCCAGCCGCGCGTGATCGTCGCACGCGTGCGCGCCATTTTGCGGAGGCAGAAGTAAACACACATACAGGTAAATATGGGGGAAGTCTATGAATTTGTTCTCAAAAGCTCGAAGAAGCGGATATTACCAGTAAAACTTTTTACCGAGGAGTTCGCAGAGAAACGCAGAGATAAAAATATGCCAGTTCATTAAGGAACAATGCCATATAGACAAAACCTCAGCGTCCTTGGCGGTTAATCTTTATTTACCACCGGCAAGCGCATGATGAATGTAGCTCCCTCACCAAGTTCACTTTCAACCGTAATCGTTCCACCCTGCGCTTCCACCAACGAGCGCGTGATCGCCAGGCCAAGCCCGGTTTCCCCATCCTGCTGGCGGGCCTCATCACCGCGATAGAAGCGCGCAAAGATATTGGGCATTTCATCCGGTGGGATACCGCGGCCATCATCTCGCACCCGGATGACCACCTCCCCGTTTTCAGCGTGCGCTAACAGGTCGATGCATCCCCCGGCCTCCACATAGCGGATGGCATTGCTCAACAGATTGCCCAGCACCTGGGCCATGCGTTCCAGGTCGACGCGCACCTCGGGCAGGTCTGCTGCAGCTTCAACCCCTAAGGTAATGTTTTGCTCGTCAGTTTTGGCCCGGTAAGCCAGAGCGGCGCGTTCCAGCAGCACCCCCGGATTGACAAGCTGATAATTGAGCGTCAGTTCCCCGGCGTCGAGCAGCGAAAGCGTGCGCAGGTCTTCGATCAGATAATTGAGGTGCTGCGCCTGCTGGTGCATGATCCCGAATATATCTTCGTCGGCTTGCAGCTTACCCTCGCGCAGCGCTTCCGTATAGCCCAGGATGATGCTCAGCGGTGTACGCAGGTCGTGGGCAATGTCGGCCGTCATTTGCTTGCGGGTCTGATTGGCACGTGCCAGATCTGTACTCATCTGGTTGAAGGAAGTCGCAAGCTGGCCGATCTCATCCTGCGAATGTACGTCCACCTGATAACCAAGTTCGCCATGCGCGACCTTATCCGTAGCAGTCGCCAACTCACGCAGCGGGCGGGTCAGCGAACGCGCCAATAAACCTCCCAGGATCAGGGCGATCGTCAGCGAGCCAAGCGCGCTGATAACGATGTCGCGCCGGATCGACTCCAGGAAAGCCCGCTCCGGGGCGTTGCGCGGGTTTGGAAGCGTTGCTTCCAGCAGCCACCCCACGGTTTGGCCGTCGACTTGAATGGGAATCCCACGGGAGATTTCTGAACGGGTGATCTCGCCGGGCTGCGGCTTTCGGCCGAAAACCACCCGGCCCTGGGTATCGACCAGATAGAAAGGCGGGAAGCCCCGCTCCGCCCAAAACCTTTCTGGGTTATCCTCTGCGCCTTCTGAATCTTCCAATCTAAGCAGGAACACGCGCCGCACGGCTACCTCGACACCATCCCAACTGCCGGTCTGCTGGTAATGCTGCGTGATCGCCTCGACCAGCGCATCCTGATCCTGGTCGATCAGGAAACGATTGAAAGCTACCTTGGTACGTTGCTGGATAAAGAAAGACGCCAGCACGACTCCCAACAGGCTGACCACCACAAAAGCGAGGGCGATTTTGGCGCTGATCGAACGCATGCTCATTCCTTCCGCCGGGGTGCGAAACGATAGCCCGCCCCATACACGGTTTCAATGTATTTAGGTTCGGACAGGTCCGTCTCGATCTTGGCACGCAGGTTGTGGATGTGCACATCCACCGATCGCTCGTAGCCCTCGAAGGCAATGCCCACTTGCAGACGGCTAAGTAGTTCCATGCGCGAAAAAGCGCGCCCGGGCGCATCCATCAGGGTTGCCAGTAGTTCGAATTCCGAAGGGGTCAATTCCACAAAGTGTTCATTGACCGTAACCACGCGCCCGATGCGATCCAGGGTAATGTCTGCTACCCGCAGGATGTCCTGCTCCGATTTCTGCTTGGAAACCCGGCGCAGCAAAGCACGCACACGCGCGGTCAGTTCGCGCATACTAAAAGGTTTGGTGACGTAATCGTCCGCCCCCAATTCCAGGCCCAGCACTTTGTCGGTCTCCTCCAGTTTGGCGGTCAATACGATGATGGGCGTATCGGCTTCCCGCGTATACACACGCATAAACTCAAAGCCCCCCATTTCCGGCATCATCAGATCGAGAATGATCACATCCGGCTTTTCGGAGCGGGCCATGAACAACGCTTCCTGCCCATTGGCCGCGACCACGACATCAAACCCTTCCTGCACCAGGTAGGATTTGAGCATCTTGCACAGCTCATTATTATCATCTACGACCAGGATTTTCTTCGCCATCATCACCTCGATCAATGTTCGCTAAATGCATTATATAGCAAAAAATCCACGCCCCAATGCCCTCTGAAAGGGAATTGGGCACGACTGAGGCGGAGTCGTGCCCATCCGATCAACCTACCCATATCCCTTTCAAATTCTTTACCGGCCGGGATGTGGGCCGCGGCCGCCGAATGGCGGTCGTCCGGCGGGGCCATGCCCAAGACCTTCTTCGGCATTCAGCAGCAGTTGGTCGGCCTGTTCCTGGGTGATAACGCCGTCCGCCAGCGCCTGTTCAATTGCGCTCTGATAAGCGGTCTGCATCGCTTCCTGGAAATAAGGTGCAACTACATTACGGGCATTCATCATGTCAATTTGTTCCTGCGTGATCGTGCCGTCCGCCAACGCTTGCTCGAGCACGGCGGCATGCGCCGCTTCTTTAGCCGCCTGGAGGTCTTCTACGCTGATCCCCAGCGCGTCGGCCAGAAATTCATCAGCCTGTCCACCGAAGCCGAAACGTCCATCGCGGCCAAAGGGCCGGTCACTACCCGCCGCGAGCATGCGCTCGGCCTGCTCCTGGGTGATCTTGCCATCGTCCAGGGCCTGCTGGATGGCAGCCTGGTGGGCAGTCTGGTAGGCATCTTGAAGTTCCTCAACCGTGATCCCCAACGCCTCGGCCAGGGCTTCCTGATAATTCCCAAAGGCGGGGGCGCCTTCGCCCTCACCCTGCCATCCACTTTGCGCGCTGACCGGGGTCACGGATGTAAAGATCGCTACACCCAGCGCAAGGGCAGCCACAAATGCCCCGATCAACAAAATCTTCTTGGTATTGCTCGTCATTTTATTTCTCCTTTATGAGTTGTATGTGGGTCTGCTGCAGACTCCACGAAGCCAATACTATGCCAAGCATACCCAGGAGATATTTAGAAAATGTTAAGAACCAATTTGGATAAGATTTTGGTTCGATGAGCAAAAGATGAGCGCACGGTAAGCCAGCAATTGCGCTATTTTTCACGTTGTCCCCCAACCGGTTTCATTCTATAATCATGCTTGTACTAAGAAACTGTTAGTTTGAGGAGGAGAACATGGCACGTGAACGATATCGCTTCATAGCAGTTCTTATTAATGTGATTTTCCAAATTATTGGTGGCATATTCGTATTCTGGTTCAATCCCGGCTTTGTTTTCAGCGACATTGGGGGCGATAAACTGGCCCAACTTTGCCTGCAACTGGCGGCTTACAGCAACATTGGCATGGCCCTGGTGGTGGCATTGATCCTCGTCTACGCCCGGGAACCGCGTTTGCTGCGCTGGGTGGCTGCCGGATATGCGGTCTATAACCTGCTGGCCGGAATCAACGGCATCCGCACGGCCATGGGTTTGACCGGCGTGACCCTGTCGGAACCCGTGTTTGGCCCGGCGGTCTCGCATACAATCATGTTCTTGATCGCGCTCTCGGCCCTTTTGATCCCGGGGCAAAAACCAGCACAAACCTAGATTTTTGTTTTTAAGATCGTTTCTTGATAGACGGCCATTGGGAGCAATGCTGCCGTTTGCTTTGCCGCGCCCCGGCATGTGTCCAACCCGGCTACAAAATCGGACAAATGCACTTATAATTAGGCAATACCCATCGGAACAGGAGCGAACCACGCCTTGATCTGCAAAGTTTACCGGTTAGGAGAAATCCCCTATCAAGCCGCCTGGGATTTGCAAAACCAGCTCGCCGGGGAAGTTGCCGCGGGTACATCCCCTCCGGCGCTGCTATTGCTCCAACACCCCCACACCTACACTTTCGGCAGCCGCGGCCAGGCCGAGAACCTGCTCTGGGACGAAGCCGAGTTGGAACGCCGCGGCATCAACGTCCATTGGGTCGACCGGGGTGGCGACGTGACCTACCACGGCCCCGGCCAACTGGTCGGTTATCCCATCATCCCGCTGGGAACCGCCAATCTGGAAATCAACGCGGATGGCAAGGCGCGCCTGCCACAGCCCGATTATGTCGGCTACCTACGCAAGTTGGAAGCAGTCATCATCCGGGCGCTCTTCCGCCTGGGAATTGCCGCCGGGCAAGTACCCGGCCAGACCGGCGTGTGGTTGTCCCCCGATGTAGTCTCACGCTGCAAAACCTGTCCTATCCATCTCAAGCAACAGCCCGCAAAAATTGCTTCGATTGGCGTCAAGGTCGATGCCAGAGGCATCACCCGTCACGGCTTTGCGCTCAACGTGGCCCCGGATATGCGCTACTGGGAAGGCATTATCGCCTGCGGGTTGGAAAACGCCAATCCAATCAGCCTGGAATATTTCCTCGACCCGCTGCCGGAGATGGATACCCTCATGGACATCGTTACCGATCAATTTGGCGCAGTATTTGACTTTGCGTTACAAAAGGTAGAAACCGCGCCCAGCTTATACCCGCCCAAATTTCAAATTAAAGCATAGCGGGGCGGATATTCTCCGCCCCACCCATTTTTAATCAAGCTGCTTGCTTGAAAGCCCGCTCCAATTCTGGCACAATGATCTTCTTCATCTGGAGCATGGCGTTCATCACCGCTTCTCGCTGGGCATCGCTGCCCTTGGTCATCAGTTCGCTCAACGCCGCGGGGATAATCTGCCAAGAAACGCCGAACTTGTCCGTCAGCCAGCCGCACTGCATGATTTCCCCACCTTCGGCCAGCGCGTCCCACAACTGATCGACTTCTGCCTGTGTTTCGCAGTCCACAAAGAGCGAGATGCCGTGTCCAATCGGGAAGCCACCCGGCACATCCATTGCCATAAACACTTGGTCGTAAATCCGAAAAGCAGCATTAATTACGCTGCCCTTGTCGCCGGATTCGTAGCGATTCATGCTCAATATCTCAGCATCTTCAAAAATCGAGCAGTAGAAATTTACAGCTTCTTCGGCCCGGTTGTCGAAGGTAATGAATGTAGTAACTTTTTGTTTTTTGTTTGACATAACTGTTGCTCCTTTATCTTACTGAATTGGTAGCTTCAGTGTACGCCCCCATCAGCGTCCTGTCTTGTATAAAATGGCAAACTACGCAGGTGCTCGCATGCCGACGATTTGCGCAGGCGTATAACCAACAAAGCGTTTCAATGCTCTGGTCAGGTGTGGCTGGTCGTAATACCCCGCTTCAAAGACGGTATCGAGGATCGACATGCCCTGCTGCAAAAGCGCGACAGCGCGCTGGGCGCGTTCATATTGCTGGATATGTTTCTGGGTCAGGCCGGTGGCCTGCAAGAAACGATGTCGCACCGTGCGCGGCGCCAATTCAGAAGCATGATCTTGCAGCACGTTGTCCACCAGCGGATCACGAACCAAGACATTCTGGCGTCCGAGCTGGTCTACGAAAGTTTCGATATTCTCAAAGTCGGGAAACTGCCAGGCGGCGCGCTTCAACCAGAAGGCATTCGCGCGCGCCTCAGGCAACGCGATCTCTGCGTTCAAGAAATCGCGCGTGACGAGATGCGGCATAAAGGTTCCCAATTTGAATTTGACCCATAGGATTTCAGCTCCACTTCCATATTCCACCACGCCTGCTTGCGACCACGGGCCAACAACCAGGAAATGCGTCGCCCCTTCATACCGGGTGAAGACCATATGCCAATGCACTTCAGCGGGCCGGATCGGTGCGCCATGATCCACCGTGCGCCCGCGCGTGACCGAAGCAATATAAGGCGAGTCCGAAGACCGCTCATCGAAAATAATACTCATCCGGCTATCCG